>CAYSGG010000005.1:0-14056 GCA_964430775.1 uncultured Clavibacter sp.
TTTCTCTGGCGGCTGACGACCTGGCCAACAATAACGATAATTAGGGCGATGAAGAACATTGCACTTCCAATCACGTTGGCTTGGGCAGGAATTCCACGAGCGGCTGAGACATAAACAAATTTAGGGAATGTTGACTCGATACCCGAGTTGAAGTTAGTAATGATGAAATCATCGAACGAGAGTGAGAAGGCCAGAAGCGCAGCGCCTGCGATACCTGGCATGACCAAAGGAAGAGTGACATAGCGGAAAGTTTCGCGCTCGTTGGCATAGAGATCCATTGCAGCTTGTTCTAGGCGTGGATCAAGGGATGCGATACGAGCTTTGACGGTTACGACAACAAAGGAAATACAGAACATCACGTGCGAAATCACAATAGTCCAGAATCCTGGATTAACTCGTAAGTTCAAGAACATCGCAAGAAGCGAGGCGCCAAGGACAACTTCTGGTGTTGCCATGGGTAGGAAGATCAAAAGATTAGTACTCGAGCGACCACGGAATTTGTGGCGTCCAAGTGCGAACGCAATCATCGTGCCCAAGACCGTCGCAATAACTGTGGAGATCACGCCGATCTGAAGTGAGTTTGAGACTGCTTGGCAGACTTGTGGCGCGCCACAAGGATTCTTCCAGTTATCGAGCGTAAATCCCTGCCAGACAAGATTGCTCTTTCCCGCATCGTTAAAGGAAAAAACGAAGGTGTATGCGACAGGGATAAAGAGGTATATGAAGGCAAGTGCGGCATAGATTCTGATCAAATTTCGTGAGAACCAGCGATTAGCACGATGGCTCAAAGAAGGCATTGGAGCGGTTTGGTTTGAACGAGTGATTGTCATACCAATTCATCCGTTCCGGACTTACGGATATACAGGGTGACCAAAATCAGGATGGTTGCCATCAAAGTAAATGAGAGCGCAGCTGCTGTTGGATAATCAACGACTGCAAAGAAACGAGATTCAATGACGTTGCCAATCATCTTCGTGCTGGGATTGCCGAGAAGCGCTGCGTTAACGTAATCGCCAGCGGCTGGGATAAAGGTCAACAATGTTCCAGCAACAACACCTGGCATTGATAATGGAACGGTTACTTTTCTAAATGTTGTAAAACCGTTGGCATAGAGATCACCTGCTGCTTCAAGAGTTCGCGGATCGATGCGCTCGAGACTTGCGTACAGTGGCAAGGTCATAAATGGCAGGAAGTTATACGTCAATCCTGATACAACGGCGATGGGAGTTGCGGTGAGTCGAAGAGAATCGTCGAAGAATGGTAGAAGTTTGAGCGTGGAAACAATCGGTCCTTCGTCGCCCAGAATCTGGGTCCACGCCACAGTGCGGAGCAGAAACGACGTGAAGAATGGAGCCACAACGAGAACGAGAAGAATATTGCGATACTTTCCTGATTTGAAAGCAATCATGTACGCAAGCGGATAAGCAATTGCCAAAGCAAGAATCGTTGCAATCCCTGCGTATACAAATGAGCGAACGTACTGTTCTTGATTCGCAACGAAGGCATCGACGTAGTTCTGGAAGCGAAGTTCTTGAACATAAGTGCCGATTTGTGCGCCTTCAGGGCGAACCATGGTTGAGGTACTAGCAAGAGAGAAGATCGGAATAATGAAGAATGTGACGAGCCAGATTAAGCCTGGGGCAAGAAGCAAATAAGGGGTGTACGAACGCGATTTGAGTCCACTCTTTGGACCCGAGTGGCTACTGGTGGCGGCGTGAAGAAATGCCATCTACTTACTCGTCGTCAAGATCTGCGCCGGCGTTAACATCTTGGGCGCCATCTAAACCAAAGGTGTGTTCGGGATCCCACTCGAGTGAGACCTTATCCCCCACGCGCAGATCATGTAGACCTTCATCGTTCTGTTCGAATACAACCAGTTCGAGATCCCATGGAGTGCGAACCAAATATTGTGTTGATGTTCCAACAAACGAGCGATCTGTTACAACGCACTCTTTGATTGAATTAGTGCCCTTGTCATCAAGGCGAAGTTTTTCAGGGCGAACGCCGAGCAGAATCGAATCGCTATCAGTCGAGACTCTTTCTAGCGGAACTTCGAAGGTATGTCCTTTTGCAGTCACGACTGCTTTTCCGCCGGCGCGCGATTGGACTTTCGCTTTGATGAGATTGCATTGGCCAAGGAAGTTGGCGACGAAAGCGGTCTTGGGCGCTTCATAAAGATCAGTCGCAGAACCCATCTGTTCGATCTTGCCTTGATTCATGACCGCGATTGTGTCGGCCATGGTCATGGCCTCTTCTTGATCGTGAGTTACGTGAATAAAGGTAATTCCAACTTCCATCTGGATGCGCTTGAGTTCAATCTGCATCTGACGACGGAGTTTGAGGTCTAGCGCTCCTAATGGTTCATCGAGTAGAAGAACTTCTGGGCGATTAACAATTGCGCGAGCAACAGCAATGCGTTGTTGCTGGCCACCTGAGAGTTGTCCGGGTTTTCTCTCAGCTAAATGTCCAAGCTCGACAAGATTGAGTGCATTCTCAACTTCAGTCTTTACATCTTTAAGGCCACGACGACGTAATCCAAAGGCGATGTTTTCGAAGATGGTGAGGTGAGGAAAGAGTGCGTAATTCTGAAATACAGTGTTGACGTTTCGGCGATATGGCTTCTGAGTAGTGATGTCATTGTCGCCGATTTGAATAGTGCCCTGTGAAGGCTCTTCAAGGCCCGCAATCATGCGCAGAGTTGTGGTCTTTCCACATCCTGATGGTCCAAGTAGTGCAAAGAATGAACCATCAGGAACGGTTAATGAGAGATCATCAACTGCGCAGAAATCTCCATAAAACTTGGAGACACGATTGAGTACTAAGTCGCCAGTGTCTTGCGAGACTTTGGAGTTCGCCATCAGCGGCTACGTACCAAGCCCCTAGTTGCCGACAGCTTCGTCGAATGCGGTCTGGAACTTCGTGCTCTCATCAGCTGTGAGAGAACGGAAGACTTTGACCTTTGCCAACGTAGCTTCATCAGGGAATATGTATGGGCTCGCTGCAAGATCTGGATCAATCTTCTCGAGCTCTGGCTGCGCTGCTTCGACTGGGCAGATGTAGTTCACGTAGGCAGCAACTTCAGCAGCAACAGCTGGGTCGTAATAGTGATTCATCAACAACTCAGCATTCTTCTTATGAGTTGAGGTTGATGGAACCAACATATTGTCGCTCCAGAGCATTCCGCCTGATTCTGGGATAGCAAAGTCAAACTTGCCATCGTTTTCAGACTTCAAGATGAAGAGGTCACCAGACCAACCAATAACAGCAACAGCATCGCCATTAACAAGGCTCTCAGAGTAAGAGTTTCCTTTTACCTGGCGGATAAATCCATCAGCAATCTTTCCTTTGAGGAAATCAATCGCGTTCATGTATTGGTCTTCAGTGAAATCACCAGATGGGTCTACACCCTGGTAGAGCATGATGATTCCGACAGTGTCACGGAGCTCAGAAAGAACCATGATGCGTCCCTTGTTTGCGGGCGCAAAGAGATCTTCAATGGTGCGAACGCCTTTAGGAATCTTTTCGGTATTCCATCCAAATCCACCGAAACCGGATTGCCAGGTCAAGGAGTAATTACGGCCTGGGTCAAATGAAACATCATTGAGAAGTGGGCGAATATTCGTCTTGTTCGGGATATTTGCCGCATCGAGTTTCTGGGCATATCCGAGTTCGATCCAGCGCGCAGCCATCCAGTCAGTTGGAGTAACCACGTCATATCCGATATCGGAACCGATACCAAGTTGTCCCTGAACTTTGCCGTAGAAAGTGTTGTTGTCATCGATATCTTCGGTGTAGGTCGCAGTAATTCCTGTCGCGCTCTCGAAGGCCTTAAGAGTTGGATATTCCTTGGTGTCCTCGTTGTAATCAAGATACAGAGGCCAGTTCGCCCAACGAACAATCTTTTCGGTATCACTTACGTCAACGACGCCTTCAGCGCCAGTTTCAGATGAACCAGTGCCGCATGCTGCAAGTGTTGTTGCACCAGCGATTGCACCTGCTCCGACAAGGAGTGAGCGACGTGTCATTTGTGCGCGAATAATGGCGCGCGCTTCGGGTGAGAGGGATTGTGGATCTTTCTTCATCGTTTCACTTTCTCGAGTCGGTTACTAGGACTTGAATTTGGGGAAATCTATCAGGCGTTGAGATTGGTCATGACGTGTTTGATGCGCGTGTATTCCTCAAATCCATATCCTGAGAGGTCTTTTCCGTGTCCGGAATGCTTGAAACCACCGTGTGGCATCTCAGCGACCATTGGGATGTGGGTATTGATCCAGACGCAACCAAAGTCGAAGGCTTTGGCCATGCGCATTGCGCGACCATGATCTTTAGTCCAAACGCTTGAGGCCAGACCATACTTCACGCCGTTTGCATGACGGACTGCTTCAGCTTCATCGGTGAACTTCTGAACCGTGATAACCGGAGCGAAAATTTCGTTCTGAATCATCTCGTCATCCTGACGAAGGTCTGCAACAACTGTTGGGTTCCAGAAATAACCTGGACGATTAATTGCAGTACCACCTGCAGTAACACGAGCGTGTGCGGGAACTCGATCCAAGAATCCCTTCACCCGTGCGAGCTGGTTAGCGTTATTCACTGGTCCAACGAGGACATCTTCGTCTGGCATACCTACTTTGATGACGTTCTTGGCTTGCTCGCTTAGCAGCGCAACAACATCGTCATATGCGCTCGCCTCAACCAGAACACGTGTAGCGGCGGTGCAATCCTGTCCAGCATTGAAATAGCCGGCAACGGCAATCCACTCGCAAGCTGCCTCAAGATTGGCATCATCGAAGATAACGACTGGCGCTTTACCACCGAGTTCGAGGTGAACCTTCTTCAAATCTTTTGCGGCGCTTTGTGCAACTTCCATACCAGCACGAACAGAACCGGTAATGGATACGAACTGTGGGATCTCATGTTCGACGAGATACTTTCCGGTTTCGCGATCACCGACAACTACGTTGATGACGCCTTCAGGTAGAAACTCAGACATGAGTTCTGCCATCCAGACAGTTGAGACAGGAGTCGTATCACTTGGCTTGAGAACTACCGTGTTACCCGCAGCGATTGCTGGAGCCCACTTCCATACGGCCATCATCATTGGGTAATTCCATGGCGTCACCTGCGCGCAAACTCCAATTGGTTCGCGGCGGATAAATGATGTGTGTCCTTTGAAGTATTCAGCTGCAGAGCGACCTTCGAGGTGGCGTGCTGCTCCGGCAAAGAAGCGGATCTGGTCAAGCATCGGACCAATTTCTTCCGCACGTGTAACCGCAATTGGCTTACCGGTGTTTTCGCTCTCAATCTGAATCAATTCTTCGGAACGAGCTTCGATTGCATCTGCAATCTTGTTGATTGCTTTCTGGCGCTCTCCTGGTGTTGTCTCTTTCCATACTTCAAACGCTTTTTCTGCAGACTTCATCGCTTTGTCGATGTCAGCTGCGTTTGAGACTGGAGCCTTTGCAAAAACTTCTCCCGTTGCGGGGTTAATCAAATCTTGAGTTTTATCGGATGATGATGAGACTTTTTCTCCGTTGATGAAATTCTGCAACGTTTTCACGCATGACCTCCAGGTTGGATGAGGGCTTGAGTTTAGTTAGCGAGCCACCTGGGTATCAAGACTTCTCGACTTCGGCGGCCGCGAGTTGGCCACATGCGCCATCGATCTCCCGTCCGCGAGTATCACGGACCGTTACCGGAACTCCATAGTTTTCTAAGGTTCTGACAAAAGTTCTCTCATCCTCTTTCCGTGACGCAGTCCACTTGGAACCAGGCGTTGGGTTCAGGGGAATGAGATTCACATGGGCATGGCGATTCTTCAGCAAGCGACCCAAGAGATCTGCGCGCCATTGCTGGTCATTGATATCTCGAATCAAGGCGTATTCAATTGAATAACGGCGACCAGTCCGATCTGCGTATTTATCGGCAGCGGCCAACACCTCTTTGACTTTCCATCGGGAGTTAATCGGCACCAATGTGTCGCGAAGTTCATCGTCAGGGGTATGAAGTGAGACAGCCAGAGTTACTTGGAGATCTTCCTCTGTTAACTTCTCAATTCCAGTCACCAGGCCAACAGTCGATACTGTGACCGAGCGTGCACCGATTCCGAGTCCATCAGGTTGAGGCGTGATGATATTTCGAACAGTTCGTAGCACCGCGTTGTAATTAGCAAGTGGCTCACCCATCCCCATGAATACAACATTAGAGAGACGAGTTGGGCCACCAGGAAGTTCGCCGGTTGCACAAGCACGAGCAGAAGCAACTATCTGGGCAGTGATTTCACCTGCGGTGAGATTTCTCGTTAAACCTGCTTGGCCGGTTGCGCAGAACGGACAATTCATTCCACATCCCGCTTGTGAAGAGATGCAGACAGTTGTGCGATCCGAATAACGCATCAAGACCGACTCCACTAGAACTCCGTCGTGCAGGCGCCATAGATCTTTACGCGTCTTGCCGTTATCGCAAGTAATCGATCGAACAAGAGTGATCAACTTCGGCAAGAAATGTTCGGCAACAAGTGGGCGCATCGCAGCGGGGATATCAGTCCACGTGTCTGGTTCATCGCTGTAATGCGTGAAGTAATGGGTTGAGATCTGGTTGGCGCGAAATGCAGGAAGACCAAGAGATTCAGCCTTTGCACGGCGTTCTTCCTTTGAAAGATCAGCTAAGTGTTCCGGCGCTTTCTTACGTTGCTTGGGCTCATCAAATACTAATTTCAATTCGGTCATGCGAATCTCTTTAGTAATTCAATGCAGCACCAGAGAATCGGCGCGGTGATCAGCACGGAATCAATGCGATCCAACATGCCACCATGGCCCGGAAGAAGTGTTCCCATATCCTTAATAGAGAGATCACGTTTGATTGCGCTTTCTACTAAGTCGCCAACGGTGGCAGCCAGAACTCCAGCGAAACCAGCCACGGCTCCCATAACTGGGTGATAATCCAGCAGGTAATAAAACGCCAAAGCGCTTCCGATCGCAGCAAAAACTAATCCACCAATGAAGCCTTCCCACGTCTTCTTCGGTGAGATCTTCGGAGCAAGTGGATGCTTTCCGATTAGAACGCCAGAGATATAGGCGAATGTGTCATTGCATCCCACCAAGATGACTAGAGTTGCAATGTATGAGAATCCTTCACCCGAGCGAGCAAGAAGAAAGATAAAGCCCGCGACAAATCCTGGATACATCAACGCAAATGCACTTGCAGTCGCATTTTTGATAAAACCATCTGTGCCTTTGAGAAGGACAAAGAAGAGTATGGAAATCAAGCCGATAACGATTGAGACCGATAATCCTGGCAAGCCACCAACCCACGCACTCACAAGAACAAGCGCAGTAGCGATGCTTAGGTGTAGATAGTTTGTTTCTATATCTCGCGAGCGGAATGCTGAAGTCAACTCTCTTAGGGCGATCAAGACAGCAATGCCAACAAAGAGTGCAAAGAGCTCAGGGACAAACGCCATCGTCGAGAAGATAATGGCTAGAAGTAAAAGTCCTACTGCGATTGAGGGTATGAGTTTGCGACCAGCGCGCTTATTTATCGCCTCATTAATGGCGTGAAGGTCACTCATGAATTCTTCTCAAAGCTAAACTTCGAGAAGTTCCACTTCTTTATGCTTCAAGAGCTCATCGATTTTTGCAACGTGATCAGAGGTAACCTTCTCAAGTTCCTTTTCACCACGTGTGAGATCGTCTTTACCAATCAAACCGTCTTTTTCTAGCTTCTCCATAGCCTCTTTTGCAGCGCGACGAATGCTTCGAATAGAGATCTTTGAATCCTCGGCTTTGGCTTTTGCTACCTTGATAAATTCTTTACGTCGCTCCTCAGTCAGCTGTGGGAAATTCACGCGGATAACGTTGCCGTCTCCACCGGGGTTGACTCCTAGATCGGATTCGCGGATCGCCTTCTCAATAGAGGGAATCGCGGACTTATCAAAGGGAGTTACTAGCGCGGTTCGAGCCTCAGGAACCTGGACGGTCGCAAGCTGAGAAAGTGGAGTTGCAGAGCCGTAGTACTCGACCATGATCTTGGCAAACATTGATGGATGGGCGCGACCAGTACGGATTGATGCAAAATCTTCTTTTGCCACATCAACAGCCTTATTCATCTTGGTGTTGGTATCAGCAATTACGGTCTGAATTGTCATGACGCTCTCCTGGATTGGTTAGTTGACTAGAGTTCCGATTGATTCACCGCGCACTGCGCGAGCGATATTGCCATTTTCCATGAGGTTGAAGACAACTATAGGCAACTTGTTTTCGCGGCAGAGGCTAAAGGCTGCTGCGTCAGCGACGGCAAGTGACTTAGACAAGACATCGTTATAGGAGATGAAATCAAATTTAGTGGCGCTCTTATCTTTACGTGGATCTGCTGAGTACACGCCATCTACTCCACTTTTAGCGAGCAAGAGTGCATCTGCTCCGATTTCAAGTGCGCGTTGAGCTGCGACTGTATCGGTTGTGAAGAATGGCATTCCTGCACCTGCGCCGAAAATTACAACTCGTCCCTTTTCAAGGTGGCGAATAGAACGTCGCGGAATATATGGCTCAGCGACTTGACCCATCGCGATTGCAGTTTGAACGCGAGTATCGATTCCTTCTTTTTCTAAGAAATCTTGGAGCGCTAGACAGTTCATGACTGTTCCGAGCATGCCCATGTAATCAGCACGTGCACGGTCCATGCCACGTTCCTGAAGTTCTGCGCCGCGGAAGTAATTACCTCCACCTACAACGATTGCGACTTGTACGCCGCTGCGGACTACCGCAGCAATTTGGAGCGCCACGTCATGAACAACATCGGGATCGACTCCGACGCCTTTTGCTCCCCCGAAAACTTCGCCAGAAAGTTTAAGGAGCACTCGCTCATAGCTCTTACGAGGCTCTGTCATGCGAATGCTCCTTTTCTAACTTCTGGTCTACCGATAAAGGTTACTGTCCTACTCGGAATCGATAGAAGGCAGACACGGAATTTCCTGCCTCTGTGAGTACCTGTTGGACTGTTTTCTTCTGGTCCTTAGCGAAAGCTTGCTCAAGGAGCGAGACTTCCTTTACGAACCCTGTTACACGTCCCTCGACAACCTTGGCGATAGCCGCATCTGGCTTGCCTTCATTGCGAGCAGTCTCTTCTGCTACACGACGCTCGTTTTCAATAACGTCGGATGGAACAGATTCGCGATTGAGGTACTGAGGTGCGAATGCTGCGATGTGTTGGGCGACATCTTTGCCGACAACAGCATCAGCTTTTGCTAGCGCAACGAGTACGCCGACTTGTGGAGGTAGATCTGGGCTAGTGCGGTGTAGATAGAGACCGTTTGCAGATCCATCGATCACTGCGATGCGACGAAGTTCAACCTTCTCACCGAGAGTTGCGTTTGCTTCATCAATCGCTTCTTGAACGCCTTTTCCTGAAGGAAGCTTTGAACCAATGAAGGCAGCAAGATCGCTCTGCTTGGAAGCAAAGAGATGTGCCAGCAATTCATCCGCAACTGCTTGGAAACGATCGCCTTTAGCAACGAAGTCTGTTTCGCAATTGAGTTCGAGCATGACTGCAGTATTTTCATCAGCCTTTGCCGCGATGAGTCCATTCGAAGTCGAACGTCCTTCACGCTTAGTGACGCCTTTCTGGCCTTTAACGCGAATGATTTCGACAGCTTTATCGAAATCTCCATTTGCTTCATCAAGAGCCTTCTTGCAATCAACCATTCCGGCCGCAGTGGCCTCGCGGAGACGCTTTACATCTGCTGCTGTGTATGACACTTATGCTCCTGCGCTTTCAGTTGGCTTCTCTTCTGTACCGCTGATGAGTTCCTTCTCCCAATCAGCAAGTGGTTCTCCGGCTGCGACTGTTTCTTCTCCGGCTTTGGCTGCTGCAGCTGCTTCCTTAGCAACATTGGCAGAACGTGCTTGGAGACCAGCGGCAATCGCATCTGCAATAACGCGGGTCAACAAAGTGACTGAACGAATTGCGTCATCGTTACCTGGAATCTTGAAATCAACTTCATCTGGATCGCAGTTAGTGTCGAGGATTGCAATGACGGGGATTCCTAGCTTGTGCGCTTCAGCGACAGCGAGGTGTTCCTTCTTGGTGTCGACAACCCAGACAGCAGAAGGCAACTTGGTCATATTACGGATACCGTCCAAGTTCTTATGTAGCTTCTCGCGCTCACGACGGAGCAAGAGCAATTCTTTCTTGGTGAGTACTTGATCATTTGATGCTTCAAGTGCTTCGAGTTCCTTGAGGCGCTGGATTCGCTTGTAGACAGTTGGGAAGTTGGTGAGCATTCCACCAAGCCAACGCTCTGTTACGAATGGCATGCCGACGCGAGCCGCTTGAGACTGAATTGGCTCTTGTGCTTGCTTCTTAGTTCCAACAAATAGGACATGGCCACCCTTGGCAACTGTGTCTTTGACGAAGTCATATGCCTTATCAATAAGAGCAAGTGACTGTTGGATATCGATGATGTAGATACCGTTGCGCTCAGTGAAGATAAAGCGCTTCATCTTTGGATTCCAACGACGAGTCTGGTGTCCGAAGTGAACACCGCTGTCGAGGAGTTCTCGCATTGTTACAACCGCCATGGCGGCACGCTCCTTAGTGCGAACATAATCGTTCGCATCGGTTAATGAATCAGCGATTTGCTGATTCTCTAGCGTCTAAGCACCGACTAACTCATTCGAGTCAGACCGAGATGGTTTCTTCGTTCAACCGCCGCGTGTGCGATTGTGAAGTAGACGCGTGAAGTCACAGAGGTTTATTTCTGTGCGGGCGAAATCCTACCTGACTCACAAGGCTTCTTTTCCCCGCAGAATTCTGGCTTCGACTGGCGAGTAAGGGGTTCAAGGCAGAGTCCGCCCGTGAAGTTCGCCGTAATCACAGCCTCCTTTCTTATAGGTCTTGTTATGGGGATCTCGGTGGTGCCTCATCAACCCTCCCCAGGAACTACGAGGGCTGAGGTCGCTCTTTCATCACATTTGAGTGATGTGTGTGAAAGGAGATGTATCCGAAGGTAAGTGAAGGAAATATCCCTTCCACAAAGGTGCTGCGCATCGACTTCTGCAACTAGCGCCGGAAGGGAATTAACTGCGATGAGAAATACTTATCGGAAACTGACATCAATTATTGGGGCATTTGCTCTGCTTCTTACGACGATGTCACTGACAGTCTTTATCGTTCCAAGTGCAAACGCACAAATTCGCGGATTAACTGTCGACTTTGCAGCTGCGGAGCCAACTTCATACAACCATCTTATTGGTGGTGGACAATGGAGCGCAGGAAATGTCAACACCCATATTGCTAGATCACTAGCAGGAGACAACTTTAGTTGTGGCGATATCGTCTCTTATCTATCTAGATACTCAACTGACGACTCATCCTCGATCACTGGAATTGAGCCTTTCACGATCACATCTCAATTTAGTTTCGATCTTGATACCACCGGACAATCAGGTGCAATTCTTGGAGATGTTGTTGGCATAACTATTGATTCCAGTGATCCTGCACAAGTCGGCGATAAGAACAGCGTTGCAACACTCGTTTCTGAAGTGAGAACTGGTCCAGATTTCACCCGAGGATCCGAATTGATTGCTCAGGTCGAAGTAAATGATCTTGAGAAGAATGAGGTCGTAATCGTACGTATGGATGTCAAGATTATCTGTGATCCACGGTTGAAACCCACAGGTGATTTGCAGGCACGCTTTAATGATTCGTTACTAACTTTCAAGAACGGAACTCAGCAAGTGCTACCTGCAGAACCTGTAGGTGTCGGTGAAAAGACCGTGCCATTGAAGAAACTCAATGCACTTGCGATTCCTCAACTCTCGCTCGTTAAGACAGTTACCACGGGATCAGGAACTTGTCCCGGCGCGGATTCACTGACAGTGCTTTCTAACGATCCCGTCAAGTACTGCTATGCAATCTTGAATACCGATAATGGAGTAGGAAATCCACCTGCTCCTATTTACAATCTCTCAGATATCTCTGATGACAGCGGAATCTTTACAGACTTCACAGTACCCGTAACATCAGGACTAACTGATGAAGATGGCGATGGAATTGCTGATGATCTAGCAGCAGGCGCAACCGCTTTTGCTGAGATTGTGAAGAGTTTTGAAGTAAACATTGACACACAGGTCTTCAATACCGCCACCGTATTTGGCTTTGACTCCATTATCAATCCAATCCGTCTTGATGCGACTGATAGCGCAACACTTAATGTCATCGCCCCAGCTCTTGTTCCCTCTATTTCCATCAACAAGTTAACGAATGGTGCTGACGGCCCTACGATTCTCTTCGACGAATTGGTCGTGTGGAGTTATCAACTTACCAATACAGGAAACACTCCTCTTTCCAATATCTCCGTTATTGATGATCAAGGAGTGAGCGTCTCTTGTCCGCAAACGACGCTAGCGATTGGCCAATCTATTACGTGTGATGCGACCGGTAACGCAATTAAGGGTTCCTATGTTAATTCCGCGACAGTGTCGGCTAACTATCAAACAACAACCGTATCAGCCACGGACACATCTTCTTACTTTGGTGCAGCACCCAGCATGGATCTTGTGAAGAAGACTAATGGCCTAGATGCAGTAGATATTGCTGCGGGTACATCTGTTACATGGACCTTCCTTGTAACAAATACAGGTAACGTCGAAATCGATTCAATTACAGTAACCGACGATATTGAGGGAGCAATCTCTTGCCCGAAAACTACGCTTCAACCAGGCGAGGCCATGACGTGCAGCAAAACTGGTGTGGCACTGGCTGGTCAATACGACAATCTCGGAACCGCGCGTGCGAATTTCCAGGGTACTCCGCTTGTTGCCCAAGATGACAGTCAGTATTACGGCGTTCTAGCTGCATTAGCTTTAGAGAAAACTACTAATGGTCAAGATGGCGGAACGATCATCAAATTCTCACCCATTGAATGGCGTTATTTGGTAACAAACACAGGAAATGTGCCACTGTTTAACATCTCTGTTGTCGATGACAAAGGTGTCAGTGTTACCTGTCCTGAAACTTTCTTACCACCTGGAAATTCTCTGACGTGCCTCGGATCAGGTATTGCAGGTGAGGGCAATTACTCAAACACTGCAACCGTTACTGGAAATAATGGACTCTTCACAGCAACTGCCTCAGACTCCAGTAGTTATTTCGGCGCGCACGTTGTTTTAACATTGAAAAAGCTGACAAATGGCGAAGAGGCTCCTGACATCAGTGTCGGTAGTGCGATTACGTGGACATACCTGGTGAAGAATGTTGGAAACGTTATTGTTAGTGGAATCTCTGTTACAGATGACCAAGGTGTTTCCGTCACCTGTCCCAAGTCTGTTCTTGAAATCGGCGAAGAGATGACGTGTTCGGGTACCGGTGTAGCAACTGCAGGATGGTACCGAAATCTTGGAACTGCATCAGGATCTTTTGAGCAGACTCCAGTCACTGCGCAAGATTCCAGTACTTATTATGGATCTGCCCCTGCAGTAACTATCGAGAAGACAACCAATGGCTCAGATAACCCAACGATTCCAGTCGGTAGTCCCGTGGTTTGGACGTATCTCGTTACAAACACTGGCAATGTTGATATCGATACTGTGGTCGTCATAGATGACCAGGGAGTTTCAGTTTCCTGTCCAAAGACATCCCTGCTCATTGGCGAGGTCATGCAATGCACCGCGAGTGGAACCTCGACTCCTGGTACCTACAGCAATATTGGTACCGTCACAGCGAACTACTTGGGTCGTGCAGTGACTGCCAGTGATGGCAGTTCATATTTTGGTTCTGCCCCATCTGTCGACGTTCAAAAGACGCCTGATACTCAGGTTGTAGTACAGGGCCAGAGCGCAAGTTTCACGATTACTGTGACTAACACAGGAAACATTCCACTTGCGAATGTAGTTGTTACGGATCCGCTAGTTCCTACATGTGACCGAAGCTTCGCAACACTTGCTATAGCCGAGGTTCAGACATTTACATGTGTTCTCGCTAATCCGCAGAGCTCCTTCACAAACCTAGTAACCGTTACGGCGAATACCGGAACCACAACTATTTCGGATTCAGACTC
>CAYSGG010000005.1:14156-51927 GCA_964430775.1 uncultured Clavibacter sp.
CAGACAATCCGTAGCGTCTTTACAGTTCCAACTGAACTGCTGAAGTCAGGTCTGCTTGATATCAGCGCGCCAGCAGGTGAAGACACGTTGATACAGGGATTGGGTTATCGAGGTGGAACGAATCTCAGTGGCTCATTCCAGATTTTGATGAGAGCAGCGATTGCTGCGCTACTTAATGAGGCGTATTACGGGATTTACTATCCTGGAGCTACCTCTACCGCAGCACTCATCACTGAAGTGAACTCAGTTCTGGCAACTAAGAGTCGCACGAGCTATCTGGCACTTGCAACCACGCTGGATAACTGGAATAACGCAATTCATTCCAGTCTTCCTTAATAGATAAAAGCCAAGGGGCGCTTAGTTTGCGATATGCAGACTAAGCGCCCCTTCTTATGATTTCTAGGCTCGAGGATGAGCTTGTTCGTACGCTTTCTTAATTCTTTCCTCTGATACATGGGTGTAAATCTGAGTAGTTGCTAATGAGGAATGTCCCAAAATCTCTTGCACAGTTCGTAAATCAGCGCCACCTTCAAGTAAGTGAGTAGCCGCACTATGTCGAAGAGCATGCGGTCCCATCTTTTTATTTGATCCCAGAGCTTGCATCGCTTCGTACACAACTTGGCGCACAACTCTTGGGTCTATGCGCTTTCCTCGAGAGCCAAGAAAAAGTGCTTCACCCGATTCTGAAGATGAAAGTTCTGTCCGTGCTTCATTGAGCCAACGATCAATTGCTCGAAGAGCGGGCTGGCCAATGGGCACAATGCGCTCCTTATCTCCTTTGCCGATAACTCGAATGGTGTTACGTACTCGATCGAGATCACCTAGGTTGAGTCCTACTAATTCAGAGACACGAATCCCGGTTCCGTACAAAGTTTCAACCATTGCAACATCTCGAATATTCGAGGGGCTCTGATCTTCCATCGATCTTGTATGCAGCGCTTCTAGAGTTAATGATGCTCCCGCAATATCGACAATCTCTGGTAGGTGGCGCTCAGGTTTCGGTGCAACGAGGTCGCGGCCAATATCACTAGCGAGCCAACCATTCTTTGCACCCCAATAAGTGAAGGCTCGAATGGAAACTACCCTGCGTGTAATTGAAGATCGCGCTGCACCTTTAATCTGCAAGTTTGCGAGCCATGAACGGACGTGATTGAGCTCGAGCTGCGAGAACTCTGTTACTCCCAGTTGATTTATATGCAAGAGCAGTGAGTCAAGATCAGCGAGATAGGCGCGGATTGAGTTCTCGGAGAGATTGCGTTCGTCAATGAGATGAGCGCGATAAGCCTCCGCGAGCGCTGTATCTAAGGACATATTGAAAAGAGTACTCAGTTTCGGCCACAGCGCTGAATAGACACAGCGTTGCTAATACGCAACACTTGAGCCGACCGCAATTTTTGATATGTGCTGTGGAAATCGATCTTCGGATGTCAGCGATTGGTGGCTCACTATGCAGAACCAAAGTGTGGAGGGACAGTGAACATCTACCTAGTCATCAATGACTATTGCGTCCTGCCCATAATCTCTCACTCTCCTGAAGAGATCCGTGTAACCATCGGCGTGGGCCACGACTTTGATGACATTCTCGATGTAACGAGTGGCGTCATCTCAAATGAGGACATTGCCCACATTCACCGTCTCTGGTCAGATGATGACTTTCCGCGTAATTTCAATCGCGTTGGAGATGAATTGATTATCTCCGCTCGAGATTAATTACGACTTTTTCTATCTATCGCCCCAAGTGCAATGAGAAGAGTCTCAGGAGAGACTTCAAGCGCTTTCGAAAGTGGTTCAATCACATCAATTCTTGGAACTCGTTCCTGCCTGAAGTAACGTGATAAGGATCCACGATCTATTCCAGTTTTAAGGTGAAGATCTTCTAAGCCTGACATTCCAAGAGAAGCCATCTTCGTCCGAAGCCATTCTGCTGTTTCATCCGGACTTAAGCGATTACCTCGTTTAACTGCACTCTTCATGCTCTTCTAGCGCTCCTACCTGCTATCAGTCTGGGGTCTTGCCCTGTCTCAACAGACCATAAGTCAAAGCATCTTCCAATGCCATAGCCGACGCGGCTATAACATTTTCATGTACGCCGATTGTGCTCCACTCGCCATTGCCGTCACTGGTCTCAACAAGAACACGAGTGATTGCACCAGTACCGAGGCGGCCTTCCAAGATTCGAACCTTGTAATCGGTCAGTTCTAATTCTTTGAGCTCTGGATAAAGCTTCTCAAGGCCGTTACGGAGCGCATTATCAATTGCGTTGACGGGGCCATTACCGGCGCCTTGCGACTCAATCGTCTCGCCCTTGGCTCTAATTCGTACTGCCGCACGCGAAGTAACTGACTTATCGGCGTTCTGATCAACCGTTGTCTCCCACGAATCCAAGTTGAAGAAACGCGGACGCTTTCCATCGAGTTCTTCACGGAGCAATAACTCAAAGGATGCATCCGCTGCCTCGAACGTGTAGCCACGAGCTTCCATATTCTTGACCCGCTCAACGACTCTTGTAACGACCTCTTTCTCTTTACTGAGGTCGATACCTAACTCCTGAGATTTGAGTTCAATTGAGGCGCGTCCTGCCATCTCGGAAACCAACATACGCATGTCATTTCCGACGCTCTCTGGATCTTCATGTTGGTAGAGCGCAGGATCTACCTTGATAGCAGATGCGTGAAGTCCGGCTTTATGTGCAAAAGCAGATACGCCCACATACGGTTGGCGCGCACTTGGTGCAACATTAGTAACTTCGGCAACTGCATGAGAAATTCGGAAAGCTTCTTCAAGCGCTCCTTCAGGAAGAACTTGTTGCTTCTTCTTCAATTGGAGGTTTGCAATAATCGAGACCAAATCTGCATTACCAGTTCTTTCGCCATATCCGTTGAGAGTTCCCTGAACATGTGTTGCTCCTGCTGCAACAGCAGCGAGCGAGTTAGCGATAGCGCAACCAGTGTCATTGTGACAATGAATACCTAGTCTCGCAGAGCTCTTTGCCAGAACTTCATGTACAACGTCGGCAAGTTCGTCCGGCAGCATTCCGCCGTTTGTGTCGCAGAGTGCAATCACGTCAGCACCTGCTTCGGCCGCAACGCGAACTACCTCGAGGGCATAACTGGTGTTCGATCGATAGCCATCAAAGAAGTGTTCGGCATCAAGGAATACTCGCTGTCCCCCAGCGCGCAAAAACTCAATCGAGTCTCGGATCATCGCGAGGTTCTCGTCAAGGTGGGTTTTTAGCGCCAAATCAACATGTCTGTCATGTGATTTTGCCACCAAGGTTACGGCTGGAGCTCCTGAATCTTGTAGCGCCCGAAGCAATGCATCGTCGGCGGCCTTCACATTAGGTCGTCGCGTTGCACCGAAGGCAACAAAAGTAGCGTTCTTTAATTTCAATTCTGTCTGAGCGAGTTTGAAAAATTCAGTGTCTTTCGGGTTAGCTCCTGGCCAACCGCCTTCAATGAAGCCGACACCAAGATCATCGAGGTGTCGAGCAATAGTCAACTTGTCATGAACAGAGAGATTGAGCCCTTCTTGCTGCGCACCATCACGCAATGTGGTGTCATAGATGTGGAAAGCATCGGAAATGGCCATTAGAGGACTTTTTTCATCCAGCCATGCTTATCGGCGATTGTGCCATGTTGAATTCCAAGAAGGTGATTGCGAATCTCCATCGTGATCACTCCGGGATTCCCGTCGCCTGTTACCCAAGTTCCGTGCACACTCTTTGCGGTTCCGACTGGAGCGATTACAGCCGCAGTTCCACAAGCAAAAATTTCTGAAATTTCACCGGAGGCGACACCATCTCGCCAATCTTCAATGGAAATCATTCCCTCTTCTACTTTATAACCAAGATCTGAGGCAACGGAAAGAATCGAATCACGCGTGATGCCAGCAAGAAGTGTGCCAGTCAACTTTGGGGTGAAGATTGTTGCATCCTTACCTTTGCCTTTTACAAAGTAAAGATTCATTCCGCCCATCTCTTCTACCCAGCGACGTTCTTGCGCATCGAGCCAGACCACTTGATCGCAACCTTGAGTTGCCGCCTGCTGCTGTGCAAGTAACGATGCTGCGTAGTTTCCGCCACACTTTGCTTCGCCCGTGCCACCAATTGCGGCGCGTACATACTCGGTCGAAATCCAGACAGTCACAGCCTTTGCTGCATTGAAATAGGCCGCTGCTGGGGTCGCAATAACTGAGAAAAGTGCCTTATTTGCCGGGCGAACTCCCAGGCCAACTTCAGTCGCAATCATAAAAGGACGGATATAAAGCGACTCGCCTACCTTCTTGGGAACCCATGCTGCATCAATTCTGACTAAAGCCTCAACAGCTTTCACGAAATCTTCTACCGGCAATTCTGGAAGCGCGATACGTGCAGCGCTTTTAGCAAAACGAACTCCATTTGCATCAGGTCTAAAAAGTGCAATCGAACCATCTGGTTGTGAATATGCCTTCATTCCCTCAAAAATTTCTTGGCCATAGTGAAAGACCATGGCAGCTGGATCAAGGGAAAATGGACCGTAAGCCTCAACGCTGGCATCTGACCATCCACTTGCTTGATTCCACTCAGCTCGAACCATGTGATCGGTGAAGTATTTCCCAAAACCAGGTTCAAGGACGCGCTTCTCTCGCTCGCTTACTGGAACGGGATTTGAAGACGGAGTGACAGTTACTTTCATTAGCCGAGCGCTTTCACTAGTGCATTACCAACTTCACTCGTGCTGCGTTTAGTTCCACCACGGGTTAGCAGATCTCTTTCAACTGCACTCTCAACCTCTGATGCCGCGTCATTAAGTCCCAGATGACGCAACAGCATCGCGACAGACATCACGGTAGCCGTTGGATCTGCAATACCTTTTCCTGCGATGTCCGGAGCAGAACCGTGTACCGGTTCGAACATAGAGGGGAAAGTTCCTTCAGGATTGATGTTTCCAGATGCAGCAAGACCGATTCCGCCGCAGATTGCAGCCGCGATATCAGTCAAGATGTCACCAAAGAGATTATCTGTCACTACAACATCAAATCTCTCTGGGTTTGTTACAAAGAACATCGACGCAGCATCAACGTGGAGATAATCTGTTGCGACATCCGGGAATTCTTGAGCGACTGCTTCAAAAGTGCGCGTCCAGAGGCTTCCAGCACGGGTCAAAACATTGTTTTTATGCACCAGAGTGAGCTTTTTACGGGGGCGTTTCTGGGCGCGGGTAAAGGCATCTCTAATGACACGCTCTGCCCCACGACGAGTATTGAGGCTCTCTTCGGTCGCGATCTCATTCGCTGTTCCGTGAGCAAGGACTCCGCCTGCACCAACATATGGACCTTCTGTACCTTCGCGAACGACCAGAAAATCGATTGGCGCATCCGTGCGAAGTGGGCCCGTTACTCCAGGATAGAGACGAGCAGGTCTGAGATTTATGTAATGATCGAATGCAAAACGTAACTTCAATAGCAATCCACGTTCGAGCACTCCACTAGGCACTGATGGATCACCGACTGCGCCAAGCAAAATCACATCGAAATTCTTTAACTCTGATAGCACTGCATCAGGAAGAGTCTCACCGGTCTTATGCCAGAGTCTGGCTCCAAGATCAAACTCTTTCTTTTCGAATGTGACTCCGTACTTTGCGGAAACTGCATCAAGAACTTTCAACCCCTCAGCCACAACCTCGGGTCCGATGCCATCTCCGCCAATGACGGCTAGCTTGAAGTTTTTGCTCATGATTGCAGCGATACCGATCGTGAGACCCGTGCACCAATTCCTGCGGCAATCTTTGCCGCAACATCTGATGGAATTGCAGAATCAACAGTCAGTGCCATGAGAGCTTCGCCGCCCGCTTTATCTCGCGCAACTTGCATATTTGCGATGTTGATTTTGCTTTGTCCGAGAATATTTCCCACCGCACCGACAACACCGGGCTTATCTTCATAGATAAGGAATAGGAGATGGTCTGTTGGAGGGAGTTCGATATCAAACTTATTGATACGAACAATCTTCTCGACTTTGCGGATACCCATCAATGTGGCATCTACTTCGACTCGATTTCCATTAGAGAACGCAGCGCGCAAAGAGATCATGCTTCGGTAATCCTCGCACTCAGCCTCCGTCACAACAGTAGATGTGAGGCCCTTTTCTGCTGCCAGGTTAGGCGAATTCACATAGGTGACATCTTCCATGCCTGTAGCAAGCAGAGCGCCTTTCAGGGCAGATGTCGCCAAGATAGAGCAGTCATGCTCTGATACTTCGCCACTGACAGTGATTTCTAAGGTAACAGGTAATTCACCTTCGAGTGCAGTGGCAATCTGTGCCATTTTTTCTACGAGTGGCAGCGATGGACGGATCTCTTCGTGAATCTCGCCGCCCTTGACATTGACTGCATCAGGAACAAGTTCGCCAGATAAGGCTTTGCGTACAGAGACTGCGACAGCAATTCCGGCACGCTCTTGCGCTTCATCAGTTGAAGCACCGAGGTGTGGAGTTGCGACGACTTGATCTAACGCAAAAAGAGGTGAGTCGGTACAAGGTTCGGTGGCAAATACATCTAATCCAGCGCCAGCCACGCGTCCCTCTGTGATTGCTTTGTGAAGCGCTGTCTCATCAAGAACTCCTCCACGAGCCGCATTGATGATACGTACCGAAGGTTTCACTTTAGTAAGGGCTTCTTCGCCGATGAGATTCGCAGTTTCTTTTGTTTTAGGAAGGTGGATGGTGATGAAGTCAGAAACTTTCAAAAGTTCATCAAGAGAAACGAGGTCTACACCCAGTTGGGCGGCACGAGCTGGTTGGAGATATGGATCGTAGGCGACAACTTTCATGCCAAAAGCCTGCATACGATGAGCAACTAGTTGTCCGATACGACCGAAGCCAACAACTCCAAGTGTCTTCTCAAAGAGTTCTGCGCCGGTGTACTTCGAGCGCGCCCATTTTCCATTCTTGAGTGCAGCGTGCGCCGGGGAGACATGACGAGCTGATGCCAACAAGAGTGCAATTGCAAGTTCAGCTGCGCTGACAATATTTGAAGTTGGAGCATTGACCACCATAACGCCGGCTGCTGTTGCAGCTGGAATATCAACGTTATCTAGGCCTACACCAGCGCGCGCAATGACCTTCAAGCCTTTTGCTGCCGAGATAGCTTCAGCATCCATCTTGGTGGCAGATCTGATCAATACCGCATCCACTCCTGCAGCTAAGGCAGGAAGAAGTTCGGCGCGATTAGCTCCGTCGCAGTTACGAATCTCGAAGTCTGGTCCGAGCGCATCTAGCGTCGCTGGACTTAATTCTTCGGCAATGAGAACAACAGGTTTACTCACGCGCCGCAGAGCCTTCCTTGTAATCATCTTTGTTCTCGGCCTTGACCCACGACATCATCTTGCGCAGATTACGACCGACTTCTTCGATTGGATGTTGTTCGCCCTTTGCACGAAGTGCTTTGAACTCTGGAGCTCCTGCATCTTGGTCTTCGATAAATCTCTTCGCGAAAGCGCCGCTCTGAATATCAGCGAGAACTGCCTTCATATTCTCTTTGACATGAGGATCAATAACGCGTGGTCCTGAGATGTAATCGCCATATTCAGCGGTGTCAGAGACTGACCAACGCTGCTTTGCGATTCCACCTTCGTACATAAGATCAACAATGAGCTTCAATTCGTGTAGACACTCGAAGTACGCAACTTCTGGTTGGTATCCCGCTTCAATGAGAGTCTCAAATCCATATTGAACGAGTTGTGATGCTCCACCACAGAGAACTGATTGCTCTCCAAAGAGATCAGTTTCGGTCTCTTCAGTAAATGTTGTAAGGATTCCACCTGCGCGAAGACCACCCATCGCTTTGGCATAAGAAAGAGTTAGCGGCCAAGCACTTCCAGTCGCATCTTGTTCCACAGCGACAATGTCTGGGACTCCACGTCCAGCGACATATTCACGGCGGACCAGGTGTCCAGGGCCTTTAGGGGCCACCATACAAACATCAATATTTGCTGGTGGTTTGATGTATCCAAAGCGGATATTGAATCCGTGGCCGAAGAAAAGCGCGTCCCCTGCTTTGAGGTTTGGTTCGATGGACTCTGTGTAGATGTGGCGCTGCTTATGATCAGGAGCAAGCAACATAATGACGGTCGCCTCTTTGACCGCATCCGCAACAGAGAGAACGCGAAGACCTTCTTGCTCTGCCTTTGCACGAGACTTGGAACCTTCGGCAAGACCAACGCGGACATCTACTCCACTATCGCGCAGGTTCAGCGCATGAGCATGACCTTGTGAGCCGTAACCAATGACAGCGACTTTTCTCCCTTGGATGATCGAAAGGTCTGCATCTTCGTCATGATAAATAGTTGCCACGTTCGTTCCAGCTTTCTCGTTAGTTTTGGTAGTCCGCAGTCTGGCTATGCGTCTCGGATGAGGCAAGTCCAGTTTCTTTTAACGTGCGTTCGACCAAGGTGACATCGCCATTTTCGATGGCAATGAGCCCTGATTGAACTAGTTCTTTCACGCCAAACTTATTGAGTTCACTTAGGAGGATTGAAAGGTCCTTGCTGGTCCCAATCGCTTCGATTGTTAGAGATGATTGAGTCTCATCAACAATCTTTCCTTGGTATTGACTGACGAGGGCGTCAATCTTCGAACGTGACTCTGATGAATTTGTCACCTTTACCATCAACAATTCGCGTTGACGGGATATTTCTGGAGTCATTTCTTGGATTCCGATGACATTGACTAACTTGAATAATTGCGCACTGACTTGATCAAGTGCATGTCCTTCTAGATTAAGGACAATGGTCATGCGAGAGATTGCAGGATTTTCTGTCGGTCCTACGGCAAGTGAATCGATGTTGTAACCGCGGCGTGAGAAGAGTGAGGCCACGCGCGCAAGTACGCCAGGGCTGTTTTCTACCAGGACAGAGAGCGTGTGTTGGGCCATGGCTATAACTCCTGTGAATCCCAGTCAGGCGCCATCTCTTTGGCGATCATGATGTCATCGTTAGAGGTACCGGCAGCAACCATTGGCCAGACCATCGCATCTCTATGCACGTTGAAATCAATCAATACTGGGGCATCGTTGATTGCATTTGCTTCCTTAATGATCTTGTCTACATCGCTCTTGTTGTCACAACGCAGCCCTACGCAACCCATCGCTTCTGCAAGTTTTGCAAAGTCGGGAATGCGCTTGGAATGAAGATCAGTATTCGAATAGCGCTGTTGATAGAAAAGGGTCTGCCATTGGCGAACCATGCCAAGGCTCTCATTGTTGATGACAGCAACTTTGATTGGAATATCGTTGAGTGCGCACGTAACAAGCTCTTGATTTGTCATCTGGAAACAACCATCTCCATCAATTGCCCAGACCGGCGTATCCGGAGCTCCGACTTTGGCGCCCATTGCAGCTGGAACTGCATAACCCATCGTTCCGAGTCCTCCGGAGTTCAACCAAGTACGCGGCTTTTCGTACTTAACAAACTGTGAGGCCCACATCTGATGCTGTCCGACACCGGCAACGTAAATTCCATCTGGTCCAGTAATAGATCCGATTCGCTCAATGACGTACTGTGGCGATAGGGATCCATCTGAGGGTTCGTTATAACCGAGAGGATATTTCTCGCGCAGTGATCCCATCTGTCGCCACCAAGCAGTGAGGTCTGGTTTGCTCTTCTTGAATTCAGCCTCGACAGCAGGGATGAGTGCGCGAATAGTTGGACCAAGGTCACCGATGACTGGAACATCTGCGTAACGATTCTTACCAATTTCAGCAGGATCGATATCTGCGTGAATAATCTTGGCATTCACAGCAAAAGTGGAGAGTTTTCCAGTTACACGATCATCGAATCGCGCTCCAAGAGTGATGAGCAAATCAGCCTTTTGTAGCGCTGTGACTGCAGCTACCGTGCCATGCATTCCGGGCATTCCGAGGTGTTGCTGGTGGCTATCTGGGAATGCTCCTCGAGCCATCAAAGTAGTAACAACTGGAGCGCCAACAATCTCAGCTAATTTGAGCAGATCCTTTGAGGCATTAGCTTTGATTACGCCGCCTCCAACATAAAAGACAGGTTTTGAGGATTGAGCAATGAGTGCGGCTGCATCTCGAATAGCTTGAGAGTCAGGTTCCGTTTGTGGCTTATACCCCAGAAGATTAATCGCAGATGGATACTTGTAATCCGTCATCTTTTGTAGCGCATCTTTTGAGATATCAACTAACACCGGACCTGGACGACCCGAGTTTGCGATGTAGAACGCTTCGGCAATCGCTTTGGGGATTTCGCTTGGATCAGTAACAAGATAATTGTGTTTTGTTATTGGCATCGTGATGCCGCGAATATCAGCTTCTTGGAAAGCATCCGTCCCGATTGCAGGTCCTGGAACTTGACCAGTGATTGCAACAACAGGAACTGAGTCCATGTGAGCATCTGCAAGTGGGGTAACAAGGTTGGTGGCACCTGGCCCCGATGTTGCGATACAGACACCGACACGACCAGTCACTTGGGCGTAGCCTGTTGCAGCATGGCCTGCACCTTGCTCGTGACGAACCAAGATGTGGCGAATTGTTGAATCGTAAATTGGATCGTATGCAGGAAGAATTGCACCGCCAGGAATTCCAAACATGACATCAACGCCAGATTGTTCTAACGCCTTCACGAGAGCTTGGGCTCCCGTAACTTGATTACTCATGTTCAACTCCTTCCCGATCAGATCTCGTGCGACCTGTTGATCGCATTTTTATCCCCATGAATGCAAAAACCCTCAGTTTCCTGAGGGTGCGCGTGAACTTGGGATTAGTTCACGCGCAGCGAATCACCACTGAAATCACAACTGATACCGATGATGTGTTCGCTGACATGAGTGAATTATCGCGTCACAAAAAGTATGCGTCAACCCCTGAGATACCTATCTCACAATATGAACCGCAGATAGACCCCTGGGCTATTCGCAGACAGCTCCTTTTGAGGCTGATCCCACGAGTTTTACGAACTTTCCAAGGACGCCCGTTGTGTATTTATGAGGCACTGGCTTAAAAGAAGCGCGGCGAATTTCAAGTTCTTTTTCATCAACCAGAAGATCAAGAGTTCTCTTGATCGTGTCGATTCGAATGCGATCGCCATCTTTGACAAGAGCAATAGGTCCCCCATCAACTGCTTCCGGTGCAACGTGGCCGACACAAAGTCCCGTCGTTCCACCAGAGAATCGTCCATCGGTAATCAAAAGCACAGACTTACCAAGTCCTGCACCTTTGATTGCACCAGTAATCATCAACATCTCGCGCATTCCAGGTCCACCTTTAGGACCTTCGTAACGAATCACAACAACATCTCCAGCTTGAATTGTTCCGTCTTCAAGTGCCTGCATCGCAGCTTGTTCGCGATCAAAGACACGAGCAGGTCCTTCAAATGTATCAACGCCGACACCGGCAACTTTTGTGACGGCACCATCTGGAGCAAAACTTCCACCGAGGATTGTGATTCCTCCTGTTGTGGCCATCGGAGAACTTGTTGCTTTGAGAATCTCTCCATCAGGATCTGGTGGATTGATATCAGCCAAATTCTCAGCCATTGTCTTACCAGTCACAGTGAGGCAATCTCCGTGCAGCAATCCAGCATCAAGTAGGGCTTTGAGGATTACTGGAATTCCACCAACCTTATCGACATCACTCATGACGAATCGACCAAATGGTTTGAGATCACCCAGTAATGGAACTTTTGAACCAATGCGATGGAAATCATCGAGAGTTAGATCAACTCGCGCTTCATGCGCAATTGCAAGAAGGTGAAGCACTGCATTAGTGGAACCACCAAGTGCCATCAGCGCTGTAATCGCGTTTTCAAATGCTCGTTTGGAAAGAATCTGGCGAGTTGTAATGCCTTGCCGAATCAATTCAACAACTGCAGCGCCAGATTTGATGGCATAGGTATCGCGACGACGGTCTACAGCTGGTGGAGCAGCAGAGCCAGGAAGTGAGAGCCCAATAGCTTCTCCGATAGTAGCCATGGTGTTTGCGGTGTACATGCCGCCACATGCACCTTCTCCGGGGCAGATTGCGCGCTCAATCTTGTCTACTTGCTCTCGAGAAATGAGTCCGCGCGCACATGCGCCGACTGCTTCGAAGGCATCAATGATTGTTACATCTTTTCCATCAACTTGGCCAGGAAGAGTTGAGCCGGCGTAAACGAAGACAGATGCAACATCAAGTCGCGCTGCAGCCATCATCATTCCAGGTAGAGATTTATCGCAACCTGCAAATGTCACCATGCCATCTAGTTGTTCGGCTTGCATTACAGTCTCAACAGAATCGGCGATTATTTCTCGAGATACAAGAGAGAAGTGCATTCCCTCATGGCCCATGGAGATTCCATCTGAAACAGAGATAGTTCCAAATTGCATGGGGAATCCACCGGCATCAATCACACCTTGCTTAGAAGCCTTTGCTAATCGATCAAGTGAGAGATTGCAGGGAGTAATTTCATTCCATGATGAGGCAATACCAATCTGTGGCTTAACCCAATCATCATCGGTCATTCCTACGGCGCGAAGCATTCCGCGCGCAGGAGCACGTTCAAGACCATCTGTTACTACGCCAGATTTCGGCTTCATGGGATTGGTCATCTGCGAATCCTACTTATGCCTGACCTAAATGCTTGAGAAGAAGTTCGCGGACCTTTGCCGCGTCGGCTTGTCCTTTGGTTTCCTTCATTACTGCCCCAATGAGTGCGCCAGCCGCAGGAACATGTCCCCCGCGAACTTTCTCAGCAATATCTGGTTGGGCTGCGATTACTTTCTCGATTGCCGCCATCAAAGCCGAGTCATCGGAAACAACTTGAATTCCACGATTCTTAATGATTTCTGAGGGTCGACCTTCACCGTTGATGACGCCTTCGATAACTTGGCGAGCTAGCTTGTCTGTGAGTTCGCCCTTAAGGATCAATGCAATTGTCTCGGCAACATCTGTGGCGGTGATAGGAAGTTCTGCAGCAGCGATACCTTTTTCATTTGCAATACGTGCAATCTCACCCAGCCACCAACCACGAGCTCGAGTCGGATCTGCGCCAAGTTTGACCGTAGCTTCAACAGAGTCAAGAACATCAGCGTTAATCATGGCTGACATCTCTTTATCTGGTACCTGCCAAGCCTCCTGTAACTTTTTGCGTCTGACAGATGGTTTCTCGGGTAGTGAAGCACGAATCTTCTCGATCAGTTCTGGGGTTGGAGCAACGGGAACTAAATCTGGCTCGGGGAAATAACGGTAATCCTCTGCTTGTTCTTTGGAGCGACCTGACGTTGTGACGCCAGTATCTTCATGAAAGTGTCGAGTCTCTTGAATGACTCTCTCGCCCTTGTTGAGAAGTTCGGCATGACGGATCATCTCGCCACGAACTGCGCGCTCTACCGAGCGGAGCGAATTCACATTCTTAGTCTCGCTTCGCGTACCGAGTTTCTCTGCACCAATGAGGCGGAGTGAGACGTTGGCATCACAACGAAGGGAACCTTGCTCCATCTTCACATCGCTCACGCCGAGGCCGCGCAAGATATCGCGCAGTTCAGAGACATATGCTCGCGCTACTTCTGGCGCGTACTTACCGGTGCCGGTGACGACTTTGGTGACAATCTCTACGAGAGGAATTCCTGCGCGGTTGTAATCAAGGAGTGAGTAGTCAGCTCCATGAATTCGTCCCGTCGCACCACCCATGTGAAGAGACTTTCCAGTGTCTTCCTCCATATGAACGCGTTCGATTTCGATTCTAAATTCCTTTGGACCTTCGTCAGTATCAATGGTCACATCAAGAAATCCGTTGGTGCAGATTGGTTCGTCGTACTGTGAAGTTTGGAAATTCTTTGGCATATCTGGGTAGAAATAATTCTTACGAGCAAATCGACTGTAGGGAGCGATAGAGCAATTCAGAGCGAGACCAATTGCGATTGTGTATTCAATCGCCTTTCCATTGACCACGGGTAATGATCCAGGCAGGCCAAGGCAGACGGGGCAGGTCTGAGTGTTGGGTGCAGCACCAAATACTGTGTTGCAACCGCAGAACATCTTTGAAACGGTGCCTAATTCAACGTGCACCTCAAGACCAAGAACCGGTTCGTACTTGGCAATCACATCGTCGTACTTCAGAGCCATTACTTAGCTCCTAGCACTGGTGCTGACGCCAAAATTGGCTTGCCCCACTTTGAGAGTAACGAAGCTTCAAGTGCTGCACCGACTTGGTACATGCGATCATCCTTCATGGCTGGTGCCATGATTTGGAATCCGGCGGGCAATCCATCTTCTTGTGCAAGACCTGATGGCACAGACATCCCACCGATTCCAGCGAGGTTGGTTGGAATCGTGGCAATATCGTTGAGATACATTGCGATTGGATCATTTGCTTTTTCACCAATCTTGAAAGCAGTGGTTGGTGCTGTTGGTGATACCAAAACATCTGCTTGATTGAATGCGTTTTCAAAGTCTCGCGAGATCAAAGTTCTAACTTTCTGGGCGCTGCCGTAATAAGCATCGTAGTAACCGCTTGAGAGGGCATATGTACCAAGAATGATGCGGCGCTTTACCTCGCGACCAAAGCCTGCTTGTCGAGTGAAGTTCATGACCTCTTCTGCAGATCCTTCACCGACGCGCATTCCATAACGCATGGCATCAAATCGAGCTAAGTTAGAGGAGCATTCGCTGGGTGCGATGAGGTAATAAGCAGCAAGAGCGTAATCAAAGTATTTACAAGATACCTCCACGATTTCTGCACCTTGCGCTGCAAGTAAATCTAGAGATTCATTGAATAACTTGAGAACTCCTGGTTGGTAGCCATCGCCTTGAAGTTCCTTGATGACACCAATCTTCATCCCTTTAACAGAGCCATTCTTGGCGGCTGCAACTACTGGTGGGACTGGTGCATTAATTGATGTGGAATCCATGCGATCGTATCCACCGATTGCTTCGTGCAAGTAAGCAGCATCGAGAACGGTTCGAGCACATGGTCCTGCTTGATCAAGAGATGAGGAGAAAGCAACAAGACCATAACGCGAGACGCCGCCGTATGTTGGCTTCACACCTACCGTTCCGGTTACAGCTGCAGGTTGGCGAATTGATCCACCCGTGTCAGTTCCGATTGCAAGCGGTGCTTCAAATGCAGCCAGTGCTGCAGAAGATCCTCCACCTGATCCACCTGGAATGCGAGTGAGGTCCCATGGATTGTGAGTCGGGCCGTAGGCCGAGTTCTCAGTAGAGGAGCCCATCGCAAACTCATCCATATTGGTCTTACCTAAAATAACAATGCCGTTTTCTTTTAATCGAGTTACAACAGTGGAGTCATACGGTGGACGCCAACCTTCAAGCATTTTCGATCCGCAGGTAGTAGGAATTCCTTTTTGTGTGAGTACATCTTTGAGAGCGAGTGGAACACCAGAAAGAGGTGACATTTTCTCGCCGGACTTTCTTTTCTCATCCACATCGCGTGCTTGGGACAGTGCGCCTTCTCTGTCTACGTGGAGGAATGCATGTACCTCTGAATCAACTTTTGCGATCTGATCGAGGTGAGCCTGAGTCAGCTCCACACTGGTGATTTCACCAGCGGAGAGAGCAGCAGCCATTTCTGCGGCGGATTTATTGATCATTGCTCTTCACCAAGAATCTTGGGCACTTTGAAACGCTGTTCTTCTTGAGCCGGCGCGCCCGAAAGAGCTTCATCGGGAGAAAGACTTGGGCGAACTTCATCCTCGCGAAAAACGTTTTTGAGTGGAAGAGGGTGCGACGTCGGAGGAACGTCAGCGCTAGCAACTTCCTGGACTCGAGCAACTGCATCGAGAATTACGGAGAGTTCAGATGAAAGATGGTCGAGTTCCTGGCCCGATAAATCTATTCGGGCAAGCTTGGCTAGATTAGCTACATCATCGCGAGAGATGTTCGACATGAGGGTCACCTTACCGAGTTCATCGCAGCAAGCGCGAATTACTTTCGGATCTGGCCATCCCCTCTCACAATCCATGTGGTGGTAGTCATCTGTTCAAGTCCCATCGGGCCGCGAGCATGGAGTTTCTGATTTGAGATTCCAATTTCTGCGCCGAATCCCATCTCTTCTCCATCAGTGAATCTCGTCGATGCGTTGACCATCACGGCTGCACAATCAGAGAGAGCGATGAACTTATCTGCGTTCTCCTGTGATTCAGTGACGATAGCTTCTGTGTGCTGTGTGCCGTATTTCAAGATGTGATCAGATGCCGCAAGTAAGTCTGTAACAACGCCAACATTCATCTCAAGAACGCCGTACTCGGTAGACCAGTTTTCTTCGGTTGCTAGCTCAGCAGGGATATTCAGTTTCTTAGCGATTGCAAGTGCAGTTTCATCACAGTGCAACTTCACGCCAACGTTGTGAAGTTCGGTGAGAGCAAGTGGAAGGAATTCATCTGCAACCCCTCTATGGATCAAGAGTGTTTCAGCTGCATTGCAGACACTTGGGCGATGTGTCTTAGAGTTAATAAGGATTGGAAGAGCCTTCTTCAAATCAGCTTTCTCATCAACATAAACATGGCAGACGCCGGCACCTGTTTCGATAGTAGGCACGGTCGATTCATCAACAACCATCCGAATCAACGCCGCACTTCCACGTGGAATAACAAGGTCAACCTTCCCGCGAGCATGAAGTAGTGCGCGAGTGGTGTCGCGATCGTCGGAAGGTATGAGTTGGAGAACTTCGGGAGAAATCGATGTTCTGGCTAATGCATCACGCATTACTGTTAGCAGAATCTGGTTACTCTTTTCAGCCGATGACGATCCACGCATGAGAGCAGCATTGCCTGACATGAGGAGAATGACGGCTGCATCGACCGTGACATTTGGTCGCGCTTCATAGACCATTCCGACTACGCCAAATGGAACAGAGATCTGCTTCAGTGACAAACCGTTCTCGAGCGTGCGTTCGCGAAGAACATTTCCTAGCGGATCTGGCAGGGCGGCAACTTTGCGCGCTCCTCCTGCAATTCCCTTGATCCGTGATTCATTGAGCATTAATCGATCGAGTAATTGAGAGTTGAGGCCGTTGCTCTTTCCACGATTCATATCTTCAGTATTAGCCGCAATAATCTCTGATTGGCGGGATTCAATCGCATCAGCAATCGCCAGAAGCGCTGCTTTACGCTCTGCGTAAGAAGAGGATGTGAGTGTTCGAGCTGCTTTACGAGCAGTATCGGCCAAATGTGCAATGAGAGCGTCATTGTTCATAGCAACACCAGATCATCTCTATGCACGAGCTCTCTTTCATACTCAGGACCCAATTCTTTTGCTAACTCCTTAGTAGATCGTCCCAACATCATAGGAATCTCTTCAGAATCAAAGGCCACTAGACCCCGTGCAATCACGTCTCCGCTCTTCGATGCCAATTCCACAGTATCGCCCGAACTGAATTCTCCCTCAACTGAAGTGACGCCTGCAGGTAGCAGTGAGACGCCTCGTTCTTTAATCGCTGTTACAGCGCCATCATCAAGGATGAGGCGACCACGTGGAGTTGCAGCATGTGCCAACCAGAGCAAGCGCGAGGATTTCTTGGTCGTCGATGCGACAAAGAACGTTCCGAGTTCGGCGCCTTTAATTGATTGTGAAACCTCGTGAAGAGAAGTAAGGAGTGCTGGGATACCTGCGCCCGTTGAGATTCGAGCAGCTTCAATCTTTGTGACCATACCGCCGCTTCCAACTTTTGAACCAGTGCCACCAATCTCCGCGTCAGAAAGAGAGTTCACACTTTCAACGGTCGAGATTTTCTTGGCGCCAGGTTGGGAAGGTGGCGCGTCATATAGCGCATCCACATCAGTGACCAGGACCAATAAATCTGCACCAACGAGATGAGAAACAAGCGCAGCAATTCGGTCGTTATCGCCAAATCTAATCTCTTGAGTGCCGACAGAGTCGTTCTCATTGATAATTGGAACGACTCCAAGTTGTAGAAGTTTGAAGAGGGTTCTTTGTGCATTTTGATAATGAGATCTGCGAATAATGTCTTCAATTGTTAGCAGTACTTGAGAAGCAGTAATTTCATGGCGGCGGAAAGATTCGGTATAGCTGTGAATCAATAGACCCTGACCGACTGACGCTGCAGCTTGTTGAGTGGCTAGGTCTTGTGGGCGAGTTGTAAGTCCCAGCGGAGATAAACCAGCGGCAATCGCACCGGAGGAAACCACGATGACTTCTTTGCCCTCTTTCTTGAGGATCGCGACAGCATCAACCAGAGTTGAGACTGCAGCGCTATCGAGTCCTGCGCCATCCTTGCCCGTCAGCGATGAGGAACCAATTTTGATAACGATACGACGAGCGTTCGTCACTGCATCGCGCATCACTTTCGATTCTCCTCGATTGTGGAACTTACTTGGGGATTTGTCGGATCAACGACGTTGTATTCCCATTGCTGAGCTAATTCTTCATCATCGAGTTGATCAACCGCTTCTTCATCAAACTTCTCCCAACCACGAGGAATACGCATGTCATCACCACGTGGTCCAGCAAGCAATTCTGCGCCCGCTTCAATAGTCGGCTCCCAATCGAATACGACGGCATCTTCACCGGCTCCAATTCGAACTTCATCTCCCTGTGCTGCACCAAGTTTGAATAGCTCTTTCTCAACTCCGAGGCTGGCAAGGCGATCAGCAAGATAACCAACTGCTTCGGCATTGCTGAAATTAGTTTGATGTACCCAACGCTCTGGACGCGCTCCCACAACAGTAAATGAACCATCTTCGTTTGCGGTTACTTTGAATCCAACGTCATCGATAGGTGTAGGACGGAGAACAATTCTTGCCTTCTCTTCCTGAGCTTGTTTAGTTCGATGACTCTGAACAAGACGTGACATTGCATAAAGCAGCGGTTCAAGTCCCATTCGAGCAGCAGCAGAAATCTGATAAACCTCGTAACCGCGTTCTTTCAAAATAGGTTCGACCATATCCGCCATCGCTTTACCATCAGGCAGATCAACTTTATTAAGCGCAACAATTCGTGGCCGATCGCTGAGGTCTTCAGCGTATTGCTTAAGTTCGCGTTCGATGATGTCAAAATCTTTGATGGGATCTCGGTCGCTTTCAAGCGTTCCGCAATCAAGGACATGCACCAATGCGGCGCATCGTTCGACATGGCGCAAGAACTGTAAGCCAAGACCTTTACCTTCAGAAGCTCCTGGAATCAGACCAGGTACATCTGCGACAGTAAAACGTGAATCTCCTGCTTGGACAACGCCAAGGTTTGGAGCCAGCGTCGTGAATGGATAGTCAGCAATCTTGGGACGTGCAGCAGAGATCGCAGCAACGAGAGATGACTTTCCTGCACTGGGATAACCAATCAATCCCACATCAGCAACTGATTTCAATTCGAGAATCAGAGTTCGCTTCTCACCAGGTTCTCCGAGTAGCGCAAAGCCAGGTGCGCGACGTCGTGATGAAGCGAGTGCGTTATTACCTAATCCACCAAGTCCACCTTTTGCAGCGACAAATCGAGTTCCATTTCCAACAAGATCTGCCAGCACTCGACCATCTTTAGTCATCACAACTGTTCCGTTTGGGACTCCGAGGATGAGATCGTCTCCATCCGGACCGTTTTTTAGCGCGCCATAACCTTGTCGTCCAGAACCAGCGTTGCGATGTGGTGAATGATGAAAATCTAGGAGCGTTGTAACGCTGGGATCGACGACGAGAATGACATCTCCGCCGCGACCGCCGCTGCCTCCATCGGGTCCACCCAGTGGAACAAACTTCTCTCTATGAACAGAGACGCAACCATCTCCACCTTTGCCGGCAGATGCATGAAGGGTCACACGATCAACGAACGTTGTCATTGAGTAACCCTCCTTTTGTTAGTGAAATAAAAAACGGGCCCGTAGCAACGGACCCGCAATTTATTAAGTCCGTTGTTTAGGAAACCGGGACGATATTTACGACGCGACGACCACGTGCACTACCGAATTCAACTGCGCCTGCAGCAAGTGCAAAGAGTGTGTCATCTTTACCGATTCCGACATTCTTACCTGGGTGGAACTTGGTGCCACGTTGACGGACAAGAATCTCGCCGCTGTTGACTACTTGACCACCGAAGCGCTTGATTCCAAGGTATTGCGGATTGGAATCGCGACCGTTACGGGTTGAGGAGACGCCTTTTTTGGATGCCATGTTTTTTCAGCCCCTTACTTCACACCGTTAATCGCAGTGATTTTCACGCGAGTGTTCTTTGAACGGAAACCTTGACGACGACGGTAACCGGTCTTGTTCTTGTAACGAAGGATGTGGATCTTTGGACCCTTCACCTCTTCGATGATTTCGCCGGTGACATTAACGCCGGAGAGAACTTTTGGATCAGAGGTGACAGCAGCGCCGTCTACGACCAAGAGCGCAGGGAAACTAACGGTTGAGCCAGCAGCTGCATCGATACGATCAACAAAAACTGTATCGCCGACAGCGACTTTCTCCTGGCGTCCGCCAGCCTTAACAATTGCGTACACGATCGTCCTTCCGGTTCTTCTTCAAGCAGCGTCCCTATGGGGGCGCATGAGCAGGGGCCTAGGTTACGGATTGAGCCTAGGTAGGGTCAAACTGGGTTAGGCGGTTACGACTCCAGAGCTGGCTGCCCTGCGGCGGCGACGGCCAAATCGAGCCTTATCGCCTGATTCAGAAGTCTCCGAAGATTTCTCCTCGACTTCCTCTTCAACACTTTCAGCCTCCGAAGCCTGATCCGTAGATTGCTTCTTCTTTGAATCCTTGGCTCGAGGCTTCTGCTCATCAGACTCTTGAGTCTCATAAGTAGGAGCGATCTCGCGATCAAGACTCTTCTTGTTTACGGGTTCCATGTGAACGTGGATTCCGCGTCCGGCACAACTCTCACACGTCGTTGAGAAAGCTTCAATCAGTCCTTGTCCGACGCGTTTACGAGTCATTTGAACGAGACCAAGAGAGGTAACTTCCGCAACTTGATGCTTAGTGCGATCTCGACCGAGACATTCAACCAGGCGTCGAAGAACTTGCTCGCGGTTAGATTCAAGAATCATGTCAATAAAGTCGATGACGATGATTCCACCCAAGTCGCGTAGACGTAGTTGGCGGGCAATCTCTTCTGCAGCTTCAATATTGTTTTTGGTAACTGTCTCTTCGAGGTTTCCACCTTTACCAATGAACTTACCTGTGTTCACGTCGATAACGACCATTGCTTCAGTGCGGTCAATAACTAATGAACCACCTGATGGTAGATAGACCTTGCGATCAAGCGCTTTCGCTAATTGCTCATCTACGCGGTTTTCAGTAAATAGATCCTTAACACCAGTCCACTTCTCAATCTTTGCAAGGAGTTCTGGAGCGATGTGACCGAGATAATTATTGATATCTTCCCACGCACCATCACCTTGAACAGTGAGTTTTCGGAAGTCTTCATTGAAGATATCGCGAATAACGCGGACCGTGAGATCAGGTTCGCCATAGAGAAGTGTCGGAGCATTAACGCTTGTACTCTCGGACTTCTTCTTAATATCTTCCCATTGGGCTTTGAGTCGAACTACATCGCGTGTGAGCTCATCATCCGATGCTCCTTCGGCTGCAGTACGAACGATGACGCCTTCTTCATCGGTGATAAGTCCCTTGAGAATGTCTTTTAAGCGTGAGCGTTCAGAATCCGGCAAGCGTCGAGAAATACCACTCATTCCACCACCAGGTACATAAACCAGATAACGACCAGGAAGAGAAATCTGACTTGTAAGGCGTGCGCCTTTCTGTCCGATCGGATCTTTTGTAACCTGAACTAGAACTGACTGACCGGTCTTGAGAACTCGTTCGATTTTTCTCTCTTGATTATCAGTGAGCCCAGCAGCATCCCAATTAACTTCACCTGCATAGAGAACTGCGTTACGACCTTTGCCAATATCAACGAATGCTGCTTCCATCGAAGGAAGAACATTTTGAACTTTACCGAGATACACATTTCCGACGTAGGAAATGTTGCTATTGCGGTTTACATAATGCTCAACAAGCACGTTATCTTCCAAAATTGCAATCTGAGTGCGATCGCCTTGCTGGCGGACCAACATTTCGCGATCCACAGATTCACGACGTGCTAAGAATTCCGCATCCGTAAGTATTGTTCCGCGGCGACGGTTCTCACGATAATCACCATAACGATTACGATCGCGACCTCGATCGCGGTCTCTATCGCGATCACGGAATCGACGATCATTACGACCGCCTCGATCATTACGATCAAAGTTCTTCTTTTCGCGAACAGGACGCTCTTGGGCAGGGCGGGCATCACGCACTTTTACGACAGTGACAACGCCATCTTCTTCTACGGTCTCCCCTGGCGTGACTCCGTCTGAACCTGAACGGCGACGGCGGCGACGTTTCTTAAATGCTACTGAGGTATCTGAATCCTCATCAATGACCGGCGACTGAGCACCATCCTGGAGACTCTCTTCACGTCCATCTTGCTGACCATCTTTTTCAGAGCGGCGACGACCGCGTCCACCTCGACGACGACGGCGGCGACGATTTTCATTCTCGGTTTCAGTATCGGTGATTGATTCATTTGTTTTCTGCTGTGGCGTTTTCTGCTGTGGCTTAGCCTCTTGCTTCTTAGCTGGCTTCTGTTCGGCACGAGCAGCGCGAGCCTTCGGAGCAGCGGCAGCAACGGGGGCAGCCTGAAAGATGGGAGCAGGAATTACGCCTGCGGACTTTGCTTTCTTCTCTTTCGGCGCAGATTCCTTAACGCTTTGGTCAGCACTTTCTTGAGGGGCAGCTTTCTTGACAGCGCGCTTACGCACTTTTTTTGGCTCATCAGCCATACGATCAAATCCTTTGTAGTTTCCTGGAAAATTTCCTAGTAAATGTCCTTGCGGGCATTAATCAAAAAATCTCTGGTGGCGCCTTTATCTGGATCAGCCGACCGCACCTAAAGAGCGGTCTTGGCGACCTCAAGAACGTGAGGCGATTCGAACCCCTGAAGTATGGCAGAGAGTCCGCCAGCGTGCCTAATTCGAACGGGAGAGTCGCCTCAGCGGCTTCGCTGATAGACATTCTGGAGAAGGCCAATGCCGATCATGTTGGCGAACATGCTCGATCCCCCATAAGAGAGGAATGGAAGTGGAACGCCGGTCATCGGCATCAATCCCATGGTCATGCCGATATTTTCAAAAATTTGGAATGAGAACCATGCGATTACTCCAACGCACACCATCCGACCAAAGAGATCAGTAGTCTGGCGAGCGATTGAAAATGCACGCATCAAGATAACCGCATAAAGAATCAAGATGAGCCCTGAACCGAGAAAGCCAATCTCTTCGCCTGCAACAGTAAAGATGAAGTCGGTATGTTGTTCCGGCACAAATCGTCCATTTGTTTGTGGACCATCAAAGAGACCTTTACCAAGTAATCCTCCGGAACCAATCGTGATACGAGCTTGGCGAAGTTGATAACCGCTTGCTTGTGGATCAGCAGAGGGATCAACAAATGAACGTAAACGATTGAGTTGGTACTCACTCACCTCGCCACTTGCTACTGCTAGATATGCGCCGGTCACCCCTACAAGAAGTAATCCAACAACCCATCTCATGCGCGCTCCGGAGACTGCAATCATGGTGATGATGCAGGCTGAGATGATTAACACTGTGCCCAGGTCGGGCTGCAGGACAATAAGTAGGACTGGAATTGCAGCGACGCCGAGAGATTGCAGAACTTGTCGATCCGTTGGCGCATCATTTCCTGCGATGCGTTCAGAAAGTATGAGAGCCATTCCAACAATGATGGAAATCTTGGCTAACTCCGCTGGTTGAATCTGAAATCCTCCGGGGAAAGAAATCCACGAACGTGCGCCATTAACGGTCGAACCCAATCCTGGGATCAGTACGGCGATTAGTCCCAATACGCCAACTCCCCACACGATCGGTGTGTAGGCGCGAAGAAGTCGATAATCAATCAAGGTCGTTCCGTAAGCCAGCGCAATTCCAATAATCACATTAATAATCTGGCGCTTGAGGTAGTACTCCGGATCGAGATTGTTTGATGCGAACCAATCGCGCGTTGCGGCATAAACCAGAACGATTCCCAAGAGCAGAAGCGCTAGAACTGCAGAATTCATAACGCGGTCTGAACCAGCAAAGAACCCTCTCTTATCGCCCTTGTGGTGCTTAAATGTTGTGGTCATGAGAGCGATCCCTTCGAGGAATCAATAACTGGAAGACGAGTAGGGATTCCATTGGGGAAGATGGCTTCTTTGCCATTTGTGCCAAAGATATGTTCGTAGATTCTTCTGACGCCAACACCGCTTGTGCTTGCACCGAATCCACCTTGGCTCACCATCATGACTACGGTGTATTGAGGATTCTTGGTAGGGGCGTATGAAGCGAACCACGACGTGTCGTCTTTTGCAGAGCCATCAAGATTTCTTCCGAATACTTGGCCAGTTCCGGTCTTGCCGCTGACTTCAACTCCAACTCCTGCGAATGCGCCTTGACCTGTTCCAGAAGTTACGACAGCGCGCAAAGAATTCTGGAGGAACTTCATGGTTGATTTCGAGATTGGAAGTTTGCCAGTAACTTCTGGAGAAAACTCTTTCACTAGCCGACCGCTAGGTTCAACTATTGCACGTGCAACTTTGGGAACAACCAACTTTCCACCATTGGCAATTGCTGAATACATCACAGCCATCTGTAGCGGAGTCATCAACGTGTCACCTTGACCGATGGAGAAGTTGACCATGTCACCGGCTCGAACTTTGTCACCATCGAGACAATTCTCTCGAGCTAACTCGATGAGATAAGCAGTTAGTTGAGATTTCTTAGCGCGTTTCTCATAGTTGCAGAAGAAATCTCTGTTCTCTTCGTACCAAGCGCGTTTCCAATCTCGATTTGGCAGACGCCCCTTCACCTCTGATGGAAGATCAATTCCCGTCTTCTTGCCTACGCCAAAACCTGCAGCGGTCTTAAAGAAGTAGTCATTCGGTGAGGCCTTTGGCTTCAGCCCTCCATCTCGCACCCACTCGTCATAGGAAATTTGATACCAAATTGAATCGCAAGAAATTGCCATTGCTTTCGTCATATCAATTCGGCCCGCAGCCTTGCTTTCGAAGTTTCGAAAGATTCGAGTTCCGATTTCAACCTGCGCCGGACAGTCATATGTGGCTTTCAGGCTGTAACCCGCATCGACAGCAGCGGAGAGAGATACAACCTTGAAAGTTGATGCGGGAGCAAAACCACCTTGGATGGCTCGCGAGAGAGCAGGAACTCCGCTTCTTTCACTGTAAAGCTCTTTCGCTTGTTTTACGGTGATGCCGTTCTCCCAAATGTTTAAGTCATAGTCGGGATACGAAGCCATAGCCAGGATTCCACCTGAATTTGTATCCATCACGATTGCAGCTCCAGAATCACCACGATAACCAGATGCTCGTGCACGCAAAACAGCGCTCTTCAACTCTTGTTCGACAACAGCCTGCAACTTTGCATTGAGATTCACAACGACATGATTTCCAGAGATAGGCGGTGTATTTCGCGACTCTTGCGTAACCGCTTCTTTACGATCGACAATTACTGTCTTAACGCCTGCCGTTCCGCGCAGTTGATTGTCGTACATAATTTCCACGCCAGCTTTACCAATGAACTCATTGCGATAGTAACGCTTGCCTTCTTCATTGTTGAGATCGGCTTCGGTGATTGGCCCGATGTATCCGAGGACGTGAGTTGCGCGCTCGCCCGCATAAGAGGGGTAATAGCGAATTGATACCGGTTCAGCATTGATTCCGGGGTACAGATCTGATTGTTCTAGGATCGAAAGAACTTGGCTCTCAGTTGCCTCTTTCGTGATGGGAATCGGTTGGTAGCGATTTCCATTCCAACAGCCATTTCGTTCTCCCTCGGGAAGTTCTCCGCAGAGTCTGGTGCGAGCAAAAATATCCTCGTAATTCAATTTAAGAATATTCGCCACACGCGACAAGACTGAACTTCCCTGATCCTCTAATTTGTCCAGAATTGAACGATCTGCTGTGACCATCAATCCAGCTTTATTGGTGGCTAATAGATTTCCTTCATGGTCAACAATGAGCCCACGTAAGGCCGGCGTAACTATGTCTCGGCTTTGAATATCCAAGGCAGCTTCTTGATAGCGCGGACCATCGGCGATCTGGAGATAGAAGAGGCGACCAAAGAGTGCGAGCATCAGAGAAGCCACAAATACTTGAACCACAAGGAGGCTGAGGGCCGCGCGATTTCTCATCTAGCGGTTCCTTGCAGTCAATGTGAGGCGATAGGTAGCGATGGTAAGCGGGATGTAAATCGGAGATAACAGAAGAGTCCACAGCCCGTGTCCACCGATCTCCCGCATTACAAACGTAGCTGATCCCAGATCTTGGCCCAATATGGCGCCGGTAATGAGAAAGAGAATAAGTGCGACTGCGCTACCAATGACGGTAACAAATGTCATGACCACGGGACTTAAGTCGGAGTCCAGAGCGGCACGTACATTGGTCGCAAGAAGATAACTCAATGAGGTCAAGACGAAAGTCCAGAGTCCAAATGGCGCTTCTAGCGTCGGAGAGAGATCAGCAATCAGTCCTGCTATGAAACCAGTTGTGACTGCGCTATTGCGCTCCTCCTGCATAATCCATGCAACAAAGAAAGCTAAATAGAGAGAAAATCCACCCACAAAGAAATTAATTCTGTTAATGAGAGCTTCTTGCACAATAAAGACAAGTGCAAATGTTCCGATGATTGCTGGAATGCGATTGATGGTCATCGCTTACTCGCTTGGAGATGGTTCTGGTGTTACGAATACAGTGACAGTTGGGGCTGGCTTAGGAGCTTTTGGAACTAGAGCATCACCAGGATTAGCGCCGATCGCATCTAAGACAACGCTCACGACTCCGAGTGCGTTGAGATCAACAAAGCCCTGCACTCTGCCTTGTTTTGTAAGTTGACCAACAGTGTTCTCAACAAAAGTTACTTTACCTACGGGAACTCCAGGAACAAATGGGCTATCTCCTGAACTTCCACGTGCAAGAAGAACATCACCAACATTGATCTGTCCTGTGGCACTTAACATACGAAGTGAGAAACGATTCTCGCCCTCTCCAGATAGAACTCCCATATCTTGCGTTCCTGCGACCCTGACACCAATGCGAAATGATGGATCGCTCATAAGCAAAATGACGGACGAATTGTTGGTAGTGGATTTCACGACGCCCACGAGACCTGCAGAGGCGATTACCGTCATATCGCGACGGATTCCAGCTTTGGAACCAGCATCAATCACGATGGTTTCGCCAAAAGTGCCTGTTCCGCCTTTGGTTAGAACACGCGCTGAGACAACTTTAAAACGCGCTGCGCCTGCGAGATCAAGAACTCCTTTGAGTTGCTCAAGCTCACCTACGATGTTTTCGTTGAGAATTAATTGGCTCTTGAGCTTCTCATTCTCTTCTTTCAAATCATCAATCTTGGACTGCGTACGTCCTAAATTGGTGATGTCTTCAAAGAGATTGCTCAGTGGAGAGACAATGCTGCTGCCCACTTTTTGGATTGGAGCCAAGAAACTTTGTGTTCCAGTGCGAATCGATGAGATCAAACTTACGCCGCGAAGATCCAGAGTAATCAGAAACAACGAGGTGACTAACAGCGAGACCCAGAGGAGTCGCGTTCGATTAGAGCCTCGATTTGCCATGAGCTAACTAACGACGTGGCTCGGAGATCAAAACCTTCTCTAAAGCCTCGAACTCCTCAACGCACTTTCCAGATCCTTCAACGACTGCTTGAAGTGGACGATCTGCAATGTGAATCGGCATGTTGGTTTCGTGACGCAATCTTTCATCAAGGCCTTTGAGAAGCGCTCCTCCGCCAGTCAGAACGATTCCGCGATCCATAAGATCTGCAGCAAGTTCTGGTGGAGTCTTATCAAGAGTGTTCTTTACCGCGTTGACAATTGCATTGACCGGCTCTTCAAGAGCCTTACGAATATCTTCGGATGAAACAACAATTGTCTTTGGGAGTCCAGTTGCTAAATCGCGACCACGGATTTCGGCATCAGGCTCATCTCTCAGAGGATAGGCAGACCCAATAGCCATCTTGATTTCTTCTGCTGTGCGCTCACCTAACATGAGTGAGAATTCCTTCTTCACCCAATTCATAATCGCTTGATCAAGTTCATCGCCACCAACTCGAATGGAGAGAGCTGAAACGATTCCACCGAGTGAGATAACAGCGACCTCTGTGGTTCCGCCACCAATATCAACCACCATGTTGCCTGTTGGCTCGTGGATGGGCAGCCCTGCACCAATAGCCGCAGCCATTGGCTCTTCAATAATGTAGACCTTGCGGGCTCCTGCCTCGTAACCAGCGTCTTTCACAGCGCGCTGTTCTACGCCGGTAATTCCAGAAGGAACGCAGATAACAATGCGTGGCTTAGCAAGGTAGGTGCGCTTATGAACCTGGCGAATAAAGTACTTAATCATCAAAGCTGTGGTGTCGAAGTCAGCAATAACACCATCTTTCAATGGGCGAATCGCGACAATATTTCCTGGAGTACGGCCGATCATTTTCTTTGCTTCAGTTCCGACCGCAAGTACTGCGCCAGTATCTTGATTTACAGCGACAACGCTCGGTTCGTTGAGGACAATTCCTTTACCGCGCACGTACACAAGAGTGTTTGCGGTACCAAGGTCAATCGCCATATCGCGACCCAGGAATGACCAACGGTTGATTTGATTCGGCATATGCGTTGCTCCTTACAAGTTGGGGAAGAAAATCTTGATTTCGCGCTCTGCAGATTCTGGTGAATCTGATCCGTGAACAATGTTTTGAACTACACGAGTACCTTGATCGCGCGCTAAATCTCCACGAATCGAACCAGGAGCAGCGACAGTTGGGTCAGTTGTTCCTGCAAGTGATCTGAATCCTTCAATGACGCGCTCTCCTTCAGCAATCATCGCAACGATTGGACCTGAGAGCATGAACTCCATCAACGGTTCATAAAAAGGTTTTCCATGATGCTCTGCATAGTGAGCCTCTAACATGGATTTATCTGCAGTCAACATGCGAAGAGATGTAATGGAGTAACCCTTACGTTCGATGCGAGCGATTACTTCGCCAACGAGACCACGACGCACTCCGTCAGGTTTAATCAAGATGAGGGTGCGCTGTGATGAAGAGTTCGAATTGGACACCCGGTAAGTCTATTCTGTTTTTGGACTCTCGCTAAATGCCGCCCGAGCGGCCTCACCCTTGCGCCCCACCACGATGGCCGCAGTCCATAACCCTAGAAATAACGCCCCTAAGAAGAACATTGTGTAGACCGCAAACCCATATGCGATGAGGGAAAACTGAACAATCCATCCCAGGATCCAACCGAATTTCCATTTCAAGGTTCCGGAGGCAATAAAGGCTAAAAGAGCAATAGCTCCCCCAAGAATCATCGCTTCGTTTTCAATCTCACTCTTGGTGAGATCTTTTGCAACAAGCACGGCGAAACCAATAACAAAAATCTCCATGATCAGGACACTGCGTGCCAACATTTTCATTATTTTTTCTCCCGCATGCGCCGAATTATTCCACGAGCCTCGCCCGCAGTAATTACCGAACCTGCCACCAAAACAGCTGCGTTTGAATCATGGACTCCGTTGTGAAGTCGCGCTTGTTCGATTGCAGTGGCAAGGGCTTCAGATAAAGACTCGATGGCAGTAACGCGATCGTTTCCAAAAATTGACGCTGCTTGCGACTTTAAATCAGAAAGCGGTGCGGCACGATGAGAGGAATTTCTAGAGACAATTACGTGAGAGACCACATCTTCAAGTTCTTCAAGAATTCCATCGACATCTTTATCTCCCATTGGAGCGATTACTGCAATGATCGTATCGAAATCGAATTCATCCTTCATTGTCTTGCGTAGAGATTGAGCTCCATGAGGATTATGAGCGGCATCAATGATGACGGTGGGATTACGCATGATGATCTCGCATCGTCCGGGAGAAGTAGCGTTTGCAAATGCCTCACGCACGACGGTTTCATCGAGTTGCGTCTCCCCTGCAAATACTTCGACTGCGGCTAGTGCAGTAGCGGCATTGGCCGCTTGATGTGCGCCATGGAGCGGAAGGAAGAGGTCGTCATAATCACCATAGACACCAGAGATTGAAATGAGTTGACCACCCACCGCAAGCGCTCGATTCTTGACCGAATACTCAACGCCTTCACGCAACGGAGTCGCATCGACCTGAGCGCATTTATGCATCAAAATTTGAGCTACTTCTGCTTCTTGTCGTGCAAGAACCGCAAAGGAATTCTCTTTGATTATTCCTGATTTAGTGGTCGCAATCTTTTCAAGGGTGTCACCTAGGTACTCCATATGATCAAATCCAATTGGCGTCACGACAGAGACTGCAGCGCTGATGACATTTGTTGAGTCCCATTCGCCTCCCATTCCGCATTCAAAGATTCCGACATCAACGGGGTATTCAGCAAAGGCCACGAAGGCTAGAGCACACATGGATTCAAAGAAAGATAACTTGTTGGGCATCTTTGAATCAATGAGATCTAGATAAAGAGCAATATCGTTATAGGTGGCAATCATTCCCTCAGGTGAAATAGGTTCACCATTGATAGAGATCCGCTCCAGAAAACTTTCAAGATGAGGGCTTGTGAAGCGACCTGTTCGCATGCCAAGTTGATAACAGAGCGAATCAATCAACCGAGTAGTAGTTGTTTTGCCGTTGGTTCCAGCAATATGAATTGTTGGGTATGAAAGTTGAGGTGAGCCAAGAACATCAGCTAAAGCTGCAATTCGTTCGAGAGTTGGGGCAATACGAGTCTCGGGCCAACGATTGAGGAGTGCTTTCTCAATCGCATCTAATCTTTGGAGATCATCCTGACTTGTCATTTTAATCTTTTGGCAGTGTGGCAAGCAGCGCAGTGATTCGAACGATTTCGCTTTCACAGAACTCCATGCGCTCACGAATTGTCTTGACTACATCCATTGGAGCTTTAGCCATGAAGTTTTCATTTTCTAGCTTGACCTGTGCAGTTTGTTGATCCTTTTTAATCGCTTCAAGATCCTTCTGCAATCTCGCTCTTTCTGCTTTGACATCAATGCTGCCTGTTAGATCGAAGTGAACAACAAAGTCCCCAACTTCGATCTTTGCGCTGGGATTGAATTGGGCGCTCGGTTCATCAAGACGCACCAAGAACCTAATGGCAGCTTCATATTGGGCGGAGGCCCCTGTTAGGCCCTCGATACGCGCAGTTACTCGAGCGGAAGTTTTGATTCCTTGATCGCTGCGGAAACGTCGGATTTCTGTGATGAGTCGTTGCATATCAGAGACGACAGAGAGCGCTTCCGGATCTTCGATGACAGTCTTTGCATTTGGCCATTGTGCGATTACGAGTGATTCGCCTCCCGTAAGAGCAGTCCAAAGCGCTTCTGACAGGAATGGCATGGTTGGGTGCATCAACCTTAGAAGTTGATCCAGAACATGACCCAGTACGCGACGAGTTTTGTCTGCTTCTGCTCCACCCTTAGCGAAGGTGTCTTTGATGAGCTCTAGATACCAATCACAGACTTCATCCCACGCGAAGTGATAGATCTCCTCGCAACCTTTTGCAAATTCAAAAGTCTCAAATAGGTGATCGGTATTTCGAATAGTTTCATCGAGACGGCTAAGAATCCAACGGTCGATATGGTTGAGGGTCGATCGGTCTGGGAGCGGGCCATTTACGTTTGCGCCATTCATCATCGCAAAGCGAGACGCATTCCAAACTTTTGTTGCGAAGTTACGTGATCCAGCAATCCATTCTTCGGCAAGGGCTTGATCAGTACCTGGATTTGCTCCTCGAGCAAGAGTGAAGCGGAGTGCATCGGATCCGTACTTATCCATAAACTCAAGTGGGTCGACAGTATTTCCTCGTGACTTGCTCATCTTCTTGCCATGCTTGTCTCGAACCAAACCGTGCAGAGCAATAGTTTTGAAGGGTGGAACTCCATCCATTGCAAACAAACCGAAGAGCATCATGCGGACAACCCAGAAGAAGAGAATGTCGTAACCGGTGACAAGAACACTGGTGGGATAGAACTTCTTGAGATCATCAGAATTATTTGGCCAACCAAGAGTTGAAAATGGCCAGAGCGCTGAAGAGAACCAAGTATCTAATACATCTGGATCTTGCTCATAACCTTCAGGTGCTTTTTCACCCGGACCTACAACGACAACATCTCCGTCTGGTCCGTACCAAACTGGAATACGGTGACCCCACCAGAGTTGGCGAGAGATGCACCAGTCATGCATGTTGTCGACCCATTCAAAATACCGCGGCTCCATTGAAACTGGATCGATTTTTACCTTGCCATTGCGAACTGCATCGCCGGCAGCCTTTGCAAGTGGAGCAACCTTGACGAACCATTGCTTTGAGAGACGAGGTTCTACTGTCGTGTCACATCGCGAACAATGTCCTACTGCGTGAATGTACGGACGTTTTTCAGAGACAACGCGCCCCATGCTGCGAAGTTTCTCTACAACCGCTTTTCGGGCATCAAAACGATCCATGCCATCAAATTCTGTTCCAGTTCCGGACATCACGCCATGCTCATTCATGATGACAATCAGAGGTACGCCGTGACGCATTCCCATCTCGAAGTCATTAGGGTCATGAGCAGCGGTAACTTTGACAGCACCAGTTCCAAATTCAGGTTCAACGAGTTCGTCTGCAATGATGGGAATCATTCGATTTACAAGTGGAAGCAGAACACTCTTTCCAATCAGGTGTTTATAGCGCTCATCATTTGGGTGAACTGCAACGGCGCCATCTCCAAGCATCGTTTCTGGACGAGTCGTGGCGACTGTGATTCCTAGTTCATCATCACCGTAACGCACTTGAACGAATTCTCCAGCGTCATCACTGTGGTCAACTTCGATATCAGATAGCGCAGTTAAACATCGTGGGCACCAGTTAATGATTTTCTCTGCTCGGTAGATGAGCCCAGCATCGTAAAGACGCTTAAAGATTGTGAGAACCGCTTCCGAGAGGCCTTCATCCATAGTAAAACGTTCACGAGACCAATCAACGCTATCGCCCAGTCTCTTCATCTGTCCCAGAATTGCTCCACCAGATTCTGCTTTCCAGGCCCAGACTTTCTTAACAAACTCTTCGCGGCCAAGATCATGACGAGATTTACCTTGGGCTGCTAATTGTTTTTCAACAACGTTCTGGGTTGCAATTCCTGCATGGTCCATTCCTGGCAGCCAGAGAGTTTCAAAACCCTTCATGCGCTTCATGCGGGTAAGTAGATCTTGAATTGAATGATCTAATGCATGGCCAATGTGGAGGCTTCCTGTGACATTTGGTGGTGGAATAACGATGCAGAAAGGTTCTTTGTCAGATTGTGCGTTTGCTGCAAAGTAACCAGCATCTACCCACTTTTGATATAGCGGTCCCTCAATTTCGCTTGGCGAAAATTGCGCGGGTAGCTCTGACATAAGGCGAGATACTACCGATTATTACGCAGTCTTCTCTTCCCCGCGTTTTGCTGAACGCTTGACGCTATTGGGTCCGCGCTCGACATAAGTCGGAGCCGCCTTGGAGAGAATTACTTCTGGAGTCACCAAAACCTTGCCAATTTCTTTCTTGCTTGGAACTTCGTACATAACTGGCAGTAGAACCTCTTCCATGATTGCGCGAAGTCCACGCGCACCTGTTCCACGGGCAATTGCTTGATCTGCGATGACCTCGAGAGCCTCTTTAGTGATTTCAAACTCAACATCATCCATTTCAAAGAGATGTGCGTACTGGCGAACAAGAGCATTCTTTGGCTCAGTAAGAATCTGCAACAAAGCTGCGCGATCTAGATTCTCAACAGAAGTAACGATTGGAAGACGGCCGATGAATTCAGGAATCATGCCGAATTTCAATAAGTCTTCAGGCATTACATCGGCAAATGGATCATTGGTCTTCTTATCTTCTTCAGTCTGAAGCGTCGCATTAAAACCGACGCCAGCTTTTCCTTTTCGACCTTCGATGATTTTCTCAAGACCAGCAAATGCTCCACCGACGATAAAGAGGACGTTAGTGGTATCAATCTGGATAAATTCTTGATGTGGGTGCTTTCGTCCACCTTGTGGAGGAACGGAAGCGGTTGTGCCTTCAAGAATCTTCAAGAGCGCTTGCTGTACGCCTTCACCAGAAACATCTCGAGTGATTGATGGGTTTTCGCTCTTGCGTGCAACCTTATCGATTTCGTCGATATAAATGATTCCAGTCTCGGCTTTCTTGACATCAAAATCTGCCGCTTGAATCAACTTGAGAAGAATGTTTTCTACATCTTCGCCAACATAGCCAGCTTCAGTTAGCGCTGTTGCATCTGCAATCGCGAAAGGAACATTGAGCATTCGAGCCAAAGTTTGGGCAAGAAGAGTCTTGCCGCAACCTGTGGGGCCAAGAAGCAAGATGTTGCTCTTCGAGAGTTCGACACCATCTTCACGATGGCGATCTCCGGACTTGATTCGCTTGTAATGGTTGTAAACAGCGACAGAGAGAGATTTCTTTGCGCGGTCTTGACCGATGACATATTGATCTAGGAAGTCATAAATCTCTTGTGGTTTTGGAAGCTCTTGTAAACCAGCGGTCGTGGCTTCGGTTAATTCATCTTCGATAATCTCATTACAGAGATCGATACATTCATCGCAAATATAGACGCCAGGACCTGCGATGAGCTTCTTTACCTGCTTCTGGGTCTTGCCACAGAAGGAACACTTAAGAAGATCGCCGCTTTCACCGATGCGAGTCACTGAACGCCTACTTTCGTTAGGGAAGGTCCTAATCGTAAATCGGCAACCCTCACTGATGTGGGTTGAACGTGTTCGCTCTTAGAGTAATTAAGGAAAAGGAGGTTACTTCTTTGATGAAGCTTTACGTGAAGCGAGAATCTGGTCTACCAGGCCATACTCAACAGCCTCGGCAGAGGTAAGAATCTTGTCGCGTTCAATATCTTTTCCAATCTCTTCCTTGGACTTCTTGGAATGCTTCGAGAGCATCTCTTCAAGAAGTTCGCGCATGCGAAGAACTTCACGAGCTTGGATTTCGATATCTGAGCCTTGTCCTCCACCTTCGCTGTAAGGCTGGTGAATCAAGATGCGTGAGTGCTCAAGTGCATAACGCTTTCCGGCTGTTCCGCCCGCAAGTAGAACCGCAGCAGCAGACGCAGCTTGTCCAAGGCAGATAGTCATGACATCTGGACGAACGAATTGCATCGTGTCATAAATCGCCGTGAGAGCTGTGAAAGATCCGCCGGGAGAGTTGATGTACATCATGATGTCACGATCAGGATCCATGGATTCAAGAGTCAGAAGTTGCGCCATGACATCGTTTGCAACAGTGTCATCGATTCCTTGACCAAGGAAAATGATGCGCTCTTCGAATAACTTTGTGTACGGATCAAGTCTCTTATAGCCATATGCGGTGCGCTCTTCGATTGTTGGGAGCACATAACGATTGTGAATGTCATTGATTTTCATCGCGCTGTTCCACCACTTCCTGAGACCTGACCGGCTGACTTAACAACATGATCGACGAATCCGTATTCCTTGGCTTCTTCTGCTGTGAACCAACGATCACGGTCAGAATCTGCAGTGATTGTGTCCATCTTCTGTCCTGTGTGATGAGCAATGAGTTCGGCCATCTTCTTCTTAGTAAATGACATCTGCTCTGCTTGAATCTTAATGTCGGAGGCTGTTCCACCGATTCCGCCTGATGGTTGGTGCATCATGATGCGCGCATGTGGCAACGCATAACGCTTGCCTGGTGCGCCTGCACAGAGAAGGAATTGACCCATCGATGCAGCAAGACCCATGGCTACAGTCGCAACATCATTTTTGATGTATTGCATCGTGTCGTAGATAGCCATACCCGCGGAAATGGAACCTCCGGGTGAGTTGATATAAAGGTAAATGTCTTTCTCAGGATCTTCAGCGGCGAGAAGCAACATCTGTGCAGCAATCGCATTTGCCATAGTGTCTTCGACAACAGAACCAAGGAAGATGATGCGTTCCTTGAGTAATCGGTTGTAGACCTGATCGTCTAAACCGCCGGCGCCGGGTGTCGCCATGCGTGGGGTAATGAGCTCCACAAATTCCTCCTGATAAAAGTTATGTAGTGACCCTAACGCTCAACGAGCCAAAATGCTTCCTCGAAAAGGGAAATTATCGTGATGTTCGCTCAGGGCAGAGCGAGATTAGGCCTGAGGCTCTTCGGCTTTCTTCGGCGCTAGCGCCGAAAGATCAACCGCGTTACCCGATGCGTCCTTTACTTTGACGCGCTCGAGAACAATCGCGAGACCCTTGGTGCGAGCAACTTCTGCCATCAAGGTTGCAACTTGGCCTGCCTGAGTAATTTGCTGCGCAAATTGATCAGGGGTCATTTGATAGCGAGCTGCCGTACGAATCAAATATTCTGTGAGTTCAGCCTCTGAAACTTGGACTTCCTCAGCCTTGACGATTGCATCAAGTAAGAAATCTCCCTTCACCGAGCGAGTGATCTCTTCTGTGACTTCCTTGCGGTGAGTCTCATCTTCGAGACGGTTTTCCTTTTCAAGATGATCATGGACCTCATCGTTAACAAGGTTTTCAGGGACTGGAATCTCGACTGTTTCAAGAAGCATCTTCAAGAGATTATCTCGTGCCTGCGCACCTTGTTCCATCGCTTTGAGGCGAGTGAGACGCTCGCGCACATCGGCTTCGAGCTCTTTGAGAGTTTCAAACTCGCTAGCTAGCTTTGCAAAATCATCATTGAGTTCTGGAAGTTCGCGCTTCTTCACGGCCTTCAAAGTCACTTCAACTTCGCCGGATTCACCTTCTTGCATTCCAACAAGCGGTGCGCTGAAAGACTTAGTTTCATCCACCTTCATGCCCTCAAGTGCAGCATCAAGTCCTTCAATCATTCGATTAGAGCCGACTTCATAGGAAATTCCGTTTGCGGTTCCGCCATCAACATCTTTTCCATCAACACGTGCGACTAGATCAATCGAGACGAAATCACCGTTAGCAGCATCCTTCTCAACAGTTGTGAGAGTTCCAAAACGGATACGGAGCGCTTCAACCTGCTCTTCAACATCCTTATCTGAAACTGCGACATCATCAACACTAATTTCAATCTTAGAGAAGTCAGGAAGCGTGACCTCGGGACGAACATCTACTTCAACTTCAAACTTCACTAGTTCGTTATCTTTGAGTTCCTTGATATCGACGGTTGGTCGACCGACTACAAGCACGTCATTCTCACGAGCTGCTTGTGTGTAGAACTCTGGCAACGCGTTATTAATTGCTTCATCCAATACTGCACCGCGACCAACGCGTTGATCGATCATCGCACGGGGAACTTTTCCTTTACGGAAACCCGGAATAACAATTCGCTCTGAGATGGATTGGTACGCACGCTTTACATGCGGTTCAAGGTCATTGAAATCAACATCAATCGAAATTCGAACTCGAGTAGCTGAAATACTTTCGACAGCGCTTTTCACAGGACTCCTGACTCGCATTACTTATTGATAGTTCTGGTCGGGGCGGAGGGATTCGAACCCACGGTCTCCTGCTCCCAAAGCAGGCGCGCTAGCCACTACGCTACGCCCCGCGGCGCAGGCTGACGATTCTAGATGAAAAATTCACAACTAATTACCTGAGGCGTTACTGTATGCCCCCTCAGGGACGGGCAACCGCCCCCGAGGAAGAACAAAGTGCGGGCGTAGCTCAATGGTAGAGCCCTAGCCTTCCAAGCTAGTCACGCGGTTTCGATTACCGTCGCCCGCTCCATTCTTTTCACATCATCCAGTAACGCTGCCAAC
>CAYSGG010000006.1:0-39149 GCA_964430775.1 uncultured Clavibacter sp.
GCGGTTGGGGCCTCTGCGAGATCTTCTGGAGTATCAGGAAGTGCTTCGCGAGCAGTGCCTTTGAAGGTAAAGGTTTCTTTTCCTTCTTCGCCTTCAACATCAATCAAGATGATCTGGCCGCTCTTAACTTCACCGAAGAGAATCTTCTCGGATAGCGCATCTTCAATCTCACGTTGGATTGTGCGACGAAGTGGACGAGCACCAAGGACTGGGTCGTAACCGCGAGCTGCGAGTACTGATTTCGCCTTCGATGTGAGTTCGATACCCATATCTTTCGCCTTCAAACGAGTTTCAAGATTTGCGATCATGAGATCAACAATCTGGATGATTTCGTTTTCAGATAGCTGGTGGAAGACGATGGTGTCATCAATACGGTTGAGGAACTCGGGACGGAAGTGATTCTTCAATTCATCCTGAACCTTGTTCTTCATACGCTCGTAGTTACCGAGAGCATCGTTGACGTTAGTGAAACCAAGTGAGAGCGACTTCGAAATATCGCGTGTTCCAAGGTTGGTGGTCATGATGATCACGGTGTTCTTGAAATCTACTTGGCGTCCTTGTGCATCTGTTAGGCGACCCTCTTCAAGCACTTGTAGAAGCGAGTTGAAGATATCTGGGTGTGCCTTCTCAATTTCATCAAAGAGGACGACAGAGAATGGACGACGACGCACCTTTTCGGTGAGCTGTCCGCCCTCGTCATAACCAACATATCCGGGAGGTGCGCCGAAGAGACGTGAAGCGGTGTGCTTCTCGGAGTACTCAGACATATCGAGTTGAATCAACGCATCCTCATCACCAAAGAGGAACTGTGCGAGAGTGCGTGAAAGTTCGGTCTTACCGACGCCGGAAGGACCAGCGAAGATAAATGAACCGCCAGGGCGCTTTGGATCCTTGAGCCCTGCGCGAGTACGGCGGATTGCTTGTGACAATGCCTTAATCGCTTGCTCTTGGCCAATGATGCGCTTATGTAGTTCATCTTCCATGCGAAGCAGACGTGATGTCTCTGCTTCAGTTAACTTAAATACTGGGATACCAGTCGCGGTGGAGAGAACTTCGGCGATGAGTTCTTCGTCGACTTCAGCGACAACATCAAGATCGCCCGCCTTCCAAGATTTCTCGCGCTCTGCTTTTTCTGCCATGAGCTGCTTTTCCTTGTCGCGCAGCGACGCAGCTTTTTCGAAATCTTGTCCATCGATGGCTGATTCCTTCTCTTTACGGACATCAGCAATCTTGTCATCGAATGCGCGAAGTTCTGGGGGCGCAGTCATGCGACGGATACGTAGGCGTGATCCTGCTTCATCAAGAAGATCGATTGCTTTATCTGGAAGGAAGCGATCAGAGATGTAGCGATCGGCAAGGGTTGCAGCAGCGACGATCGCATCATCGTTGATGGAAACCTTGTGGTGTGATTCGTAGCGATCACGTAGACCTTTGAGAATTTCAATGGTGTGCGCAAGAGATGGCTCTGCAACCTGAATTGGCTGGAAACGACGCTCAAGAGCAGCATCTTTTTCGAGGTGCTTGCGATACTCATCAAGAGTTGTCGCACCGATTGTCTGGAGCTCACCTCGTGCAAGCATCGGCTTCAAGATGCTTGCTGCATCGATTGCGCCTTCTGCTGCACCAGCACCGACGAGGGTATGGATTTCGTCGATGAAAAGAATAATGTCGCCGCGAGTACGGATCTCCTTGAGGACCTTCTTCAAACGCTCTTCGAAATCACCGCGATAGCGTGAACCGGCAACAAGTGCGCCGAGATCAAGTGAGTAGAGCTGCTTATCTTTCAAAGTTTCTGGGACATCGCCTTTGACGATTGCTTGTGCAAGGCCTTCGACGACTGCGGTCTTACCAACGCCGGGTTCTCCGATAAGAACTGGGTTGTTTTTTGTACGACGTGAGAGAACCTGCATTACGCGTTCGATCTCTTTTTCACGGCCGATAACTGGATCGAGTTTTCCTTCGCGCGCCGCGGTTGTGAGGTTACGTCCGAATTGATCAAGAACGAGCGATGTTGAAGGTGTGCCTTCTGCTGGACCTGAAGCTGCTGCTTCTTTTCCTTGGTAGCCAGATAGAAGTTGGATAACTTGCTGGCGAACGCGGTTGAGGTCTGCGCCGAGTTTGACGAGTACTTGTGCTGCTACTCCTTCGCCTTCGCGAATGAGTCCCAGAAGAATATGTTCGGTGCCGATGTAGTTGTGGCCGAGTTGGAGCGCTTCGCGAAGTGAGAGTTCAAGAACTTTCTTAGCGCGTGGAGTAAAAGGAATGTGGCCAGACGGAGCTTGTTGTCCTTGGCCGATGATCTCTTCAACTTGTGAACGGACCGCTTCGAGAGAGATGCCGAGTGATTCGAGACCTTTGGCAGCAACACCTTCTCCTTCGTGGATAAGGCCGAGGAGGATGTGTTCGGTGCCGATGTAGTTGTGATTGAGCATGCGAGCTTCTTCTTGCGCGAGGACAACAACGCGACGTGCTCGGTCGGTAAAGCGCTCAAACATTTCTGGGGCTCCTATTCATTGCTGCTGCGGGCTAGCGTATAAGAAGGCGCCGAACGGGGCGACATCTATTTCTGGCCTCAAGATTCGCTCTCGAGTACCGCTAGATATGGCAACTTGTGAGGGGTACAACCGCAAGATTTGGGTATTTATGCCCGGCCCGATGACCTCGAGATGTGAGAAATTCGACTTAGAGAATCCAGACTTAGAGAATCTTGAGCATGCGGGTATTGCCCAATGTATTGGGCTTGACGCTCTCGAGATCGAGGAATTCGGCGATACCTTCGTCATACGAACGCAGAAGTTGTTGGTAGACCTCAGGTTCAACAGGTGCGCCTTGAATCTCGGTGAATCCAAGTTTGCCAAAGAATTCAGTTTCAAAAGTTAAGCAGAACAATCTCTTCAACCCCAACGATTGTGCGCGTTCGATAATCGCGGCAAGAATCTGTTGTCCGATTTTCTGCCCACGAAATGCTTCATCGACGGCGACTGTGCGCACTTCACCGAGATCTTCCCAGAGCACATGGAGCGCACCACAACCAATAATTTCGCCGTTATTTTCTGCGACAAAGAATTCTTGAACATCTTCATACAACATGACAGTCTCTTTAGAGAGCAATCTGCGCTGTAGTGAATAGGTATCGATGATCTTGCGGATTGCCTTGATATCTCTGGTCCGAGCCGGACGAATTGTGGTCGCCATCTTTATTCTTCTGGCTTCACCAACGGGAAGAGAATTGTTTCGCGAATTCCAAGACCAGTCAGCGCCATCAACAAGCGATCGATTCCCATTCCGACGCCGCCCATGGGTGGCATGCCATGTTCCATCGCGCGCAAGAAGTCTTCATCAACTTGCATCGCCTCTAAATCACCCTTGGCGCCAAGTTTTGCTTGCTCAACTAAACGTTCGCGTTGGACAACAGGGTCAACGAGTTCGGAGTAACCCGTAGCTAATTCGAATCCATCAACATAGAGATCCCATTTCTCGACAATCCCTGCAATTTCACGATGTTCGCGCACTAGCGGTGAGGTATCGACTGGGTAACCCATAACGAATGTTGGAAGTTGGAGGTTATCTTTATAGACGAACTCGAAGATCTCTTCGGCTAACTTGCCATGAATCCACTTCGGGTCGATTTTTAGCCCGATTCTGTGGGCGATTTTCTTCAGATCATCAAAAGGGGTCTGTGGAGTTACAGTCTCGCCGACCTTTTCTGAGATTGCGTCATAGAAATTAACTTCGCGCCATGTGCCACCGAGATCGCTGATGCGTCCATCATGGTGGGTTACTTGATGAGAACCTGCGACAGCGAGAGCTGCGTTCTGGATTAACTCCTGGGTCAACGCCTTCATATCGCGCCAATCGGCGTAAGCCCAATACATCTCGAGCATCGCAAATTCTGGGGAATGGCTGGAGTCAGCGCCTTCGTTGCGGAAATTGCGGTTGATTTCAAATACTTTCTCAAGTCCACCCACCACACATCTCTTGAGGAAAAGTTCGGGGGCGATACGTAGGAAAAGATCGATGTCATATGCGTTGCTGAATGTCTTAAATGGCCGCGCGGCTGCGCCACCATGCATGACTTGGAGCATCGGCGTCTCTACTTCGATGAACTCGCGTTGGTCAAAAGTGTGGCGTAGGGATTTCAAAACTTTAGGACGAATACGCGCAGTGTCACGCGCTTCAGGACGAACAATGAGATCCACATATCGCATACGGACTCGAGTCTCTTCATTGAGAGGATTATGTTCATTAGGAAGTGGACGGAGAGCTTTTGCTGCGAGTTGATAAGTGTTAGCGAGAATAGAAAGTTCACCGCGCTTTGAGGTGATGACTTCTCCGGTTACGCTGACGATATCGCCGAGATCGATATCAGATTTCCAATTCTCTAGAAGTTCTTCACCAACTTTGTCGAGTGAGAACATCGCTTGTAATTCTGTTCCGTCGCCTTCGCGCAGAGTTGCAAAGCAGAGTTTGCCAGTATCGCGCTTGAAGATGATGCGACCGGTGACGCTTTCGGTAACTCCAGAAGATTGATCTGTGGGGAGATCTTTGAAACGTTCGCGAACTTCTTTTAGTGTCGAAGTCCGTGGAACGCTGACTGGATAAGGCGAGACCCCGCGATCTAGAAGAGATTCACGCTTTTCGCGTCGAATCCGTAATTGTTCGGGAAGGTCATTGTCCGCCATAGTGGCGGCAGTCTATCCATTCCGTTCGTGTACGAGTCGCAAGCCAATGAGTGTGAGATCTGGTTCGTGATAATCAATCAACTCAGAGATTCCAAGTACCAACGGCGCAAGGCCTCCAGTAGCGATGACAGAGATTTTCTCGTTATCGGGATAGAGCGCATCTAATTCATCGCTGATGCGCGTGACTAATCCATCGACCTGTCCCGCAAAGCCATAAATAGTGCCTGATTGCAGGGCTTCTACCGTGTTCTTTCCTATGACTGATTTTGGTTTTACTAGTTCAACTTTTCGTAATTGTGCGGCGCGCGATGCAAGCGCTTCGACAGAGATTTCGATTCCAGGTGCAAGTGCGCCACCCAAGAACTCACCTTTGGGAGAAACAACATCGAGGTTAGTGGATGTTCCAAAGTCCACCACGATTGCAGCGCCTTCTCCATAGAGATGGTGTGCGGCAAGAGTATTAACGATTCGATCAGCGCCAATTTCCTTGGGGTTATCCACCAATAACGGAACGCCGGTCTTCACACCAGGTTCAATAATTGTGGTGCGAACATCCTGAAAGTAGCGACCAATCATGGTGCGTGCTTCGCGCAGAACTGAGGGAACAGTCGAACAGACTGCAAGACCAGTAATTGTGTAGCCCGTAATAAGTGCGCGATATTGCAGCCACAACTCATCGGCTGTGTCGCGTGCGTCAGTCTTCACGCGCCATGAGTCCACCATCTCTTCACCTTCAAAGACACCAAGAACAGTGTTGGTGTTTCCAATATCAATTGTGAGCAACATTAGAAGTCCAATCCGATATCTAGTACAGGCGCGGAGTGGGTCAACGCACCAACAGCTAAGTAATCAACTCCGGTAGAGGCATATGCCGCCGCGTTTTCTACCTTCAATCCACCGGAAGACTCCAACTTGGTATGGGAATTCTTCGCTAATTCGACTGCAGCTTTAGTTTCTTCAATTCCCATGTTGTCGAGCAAGACAATATCTACTCCGGTCAGTAGCGCTTCTTTAAGTTGTTCGAGGTTATCTACTTCAACTTCAATTTCTACGCCAGGGAACTCCTGCTTCACGCGATTGATTGCCTCGGTCACCGATCCAGCTGCAGCAATGTGATTGTCTTTGATCAGCGCACCATCGGTCAGGGTCATGCGGTGATTGGTGCCACCGCCCATGCGAACTGCATATTTCTCAAGTTCGCGAAGCCCTGGTGTGGTTTTTCGTGTGTCACGAACCTGGGCCTGAGTTGCTGATACCTCTTTTACCCATTGGGCTGTGAGCGTTGCGATTCCAGATAAGTGCGACAAGAAATTCAGCGCTGTTCGTTCTGCTAGCAGAATGGCACGAGTATTTCCCTCAACGCTGATCAACACCTGTCCCGCATTTACTGCAGTTCCATCCTTAATAAGAATGGAGTAAGTAGATATTCCGCAATGTTCAAGAACTGTTGCCGCAATCAGAGTTCCGGCTACTACTCCGCTCTTGCGCGCCACAAAATTTGCCTTACTGACTTGGTCTTCGGCAATTGTCGCCTTGCTTGTGAGATCTCCGGCATGAGCATCTTCAGCAAGGGCTTGCGCGACTCTTTGGTTGACGAGTTCGACATCAAGACCAGCTTCTTCAATTTTCTTAACGAGCGATGGAGAGATCATTGAATACCTCCTCGGTCGTTGAATTCCAATCACCAGTACCACTGAGGCTCTGATGAATACGTTTATTCCATTTCTCTGATGGTTCTGAAAAATCTTCGCGGAAATGTGAACCGCGTGATTCAGTGCGCTCGAGAGCGGAACGTACGATGGCAGTGGCAAGTAAATAGAGATTAGTGGTCTCCCACGCATCAAGGTTGGCGTAGATTGTTGATGCGTTCTTAAGTTTTTCTAACACAAGAAGAGTTTCCTTGAGTGACTTTTCAGAGCGCACAACGGATGCGCCTTTGGACATTGCGCGTTGTAATTCACCACGGATGCTGGGTGACAAGAGAAAATCCATCGGATCTTGTGGCGCAGGGTTTTCAAAGTCTGCGAGATTCGCCGCAATATCTTCTGCAATACGCGCTCCAAAGACCAGCCCCTCAAGCAACGAATTCGAAGCGAGGCGATTGGCGCCGTGCGCGCCGGTGCAGGCGGTTTCGCCGACTGCATAGAGGCCCGGAACTGAAGAATGGCCGTTCAAATCAGTGCGTACTCCCCCTGATGCGTAATGTGATGCAGGGGCAACGGGGATTAAATCAGTGGCTGGATCAATATCGATTTCTTTGCATGACGCATAGATGGTTGGGAATCGCTCAGCAAAATCTTTGATCTCACGCGCATCAAGCCAGACATGTTGCGCACCGGATATTTGCATCTGGCGTGAGATTTCTTTTGCCACGATATCTCGGGGCGCTAAATCAGCAAGGGGATGAATACCGCGCATAAATCGCTCGCCGCGATCGTTGACCAAGAATGCACCTTCACCGCGAACCGCTTCAGAGATCAGCGGTTGTTGGCCTTTAGACCCTTCGCCGATGTACAGCACGGTGGGATGAAATTGGATGAACTCCACATCTGCAACATCAGCGCCAGCGCGCAAAGCTAAAGCAACGCCATCACCAGTTGAGACAGAAGGATTTGTAGTTTGTGAATAAACCTGTCCAAGGCCGCCGGTTGCAAGAACAACAGCGCGAGCAAGAACCTGTCCTACACCATCACGACTTCCTTCGCCGATGACATGCAGCGTTACGCCACAGACTCGACCTGACCGTGTTTTCAGAGCATCAAGAACAAGTGCGTGTTCGATTACTTCAATCCCTGGATCATTTGAAACTGCAGCAAGAAGTGCGCGCGAAACTTCGGCGCCTGTTGCATCGCCACCAGCATGCAAAATTCGATTACGAAGATGGCCGCCTTCGCGCGTCAGAGCTATCTCACCGGTTTCAGATTTATCAAAGACTGCGCCTCGCGCAATCAACTTTCTCACCGCTTCAGGTCCTTCACTTACTAGGACTTTCACGGCTGGTAAATCACATAATCCTGCACCAGCCACCAAAGTATCTTTCTCGTGCTGGTCGGGTGAATCTCCTGGACCGAGCGCGGCTGCGATTCCACCTTGAGCCCACTTGGTAGAACCAGCGTCAATAAATGACTTTGTGACAAGTAGTACGGATAAGTCGTGAGATCTGATTTGGAGGGCGGTAGTTAATCCAGCAACGCCGGAGCCAATAACCACCACATCGGCTTTAGCGCTCCATCCTGGAAGCGGCGCACGTAATCTCATACTCGCACCAACGCGCTCTTCATAGCCATATTGTCAATCAAGCGCACCCCGTTTATCCAGCCCGCAATAATCGCTCTCTTCTTGAGAGACTCATCCTCTGCAATATCAAAAGTGTCTTCATCGATGATCTCGGCATAATCCAGGGTAAAGCGATGTTCGGCTGAGATTTTCTGTAGTGCGCTCCGTGCTGCTTCTACATTTGCTGCATCAGCAGCGCTGCGCAAGACTCGAGAAATCACATCAGCTGCCACTCGAGCATCATCATCGAGTCGCACATTACGTGATGACATTGCAAGACCACTGAGTTCGCGAATGGTGGGAGCAGGAACAATCTCGATTTCCGGATGAAGTTCTTCAGCCATTTTTGTGATGAGAAATAGCTGTTGAAAATCTTTCTCGCCAAAGATTGCATATCTAGGTTGTACTAACTCAAAGAGTCGATTAACAACAGTCAGGACGCCATCAAAGTGTCCAGGGCGATGAACACCCTCAAATTTTCTACCTAGTTCTCCAGCTGAAAGCTTCACGATTGAATCTGGGTAAATTGCGTTGTACTCCGGTCTCCATAAAATTGTTGCGCCCGCTTCACGCGCTAACTCCTCATCTAGTTCTGGAGTGTGGGGATACTTAGCAAGATCATCTTTATCTTCAAATTGCAGCGGATTAACAAAGACTGAGACAACTACCTCGTCACAAAGTTCACGAGCGCGCGAAATCAACGATTGATGGCCGGCGTGCAGAGCGCCCATAGTGGGCACAAATGCGCATGGCCGATCGATGTCCGTCAGGACTTTCGTAACTTTCACTTGTAGAGCTCCAGTCCGCTAGTGGTACCAGGCGAGACCGATTCTACCTGCAGAAAATGCGCTGCTTAATCCAGCGCAGCCAATAGCTCCTTGATCGGCCCATGTTCACGCAGGACCGCATCCGGTTCGATTTCGACCCATGGTTCGAGGACGAAACGGCGTTCATGAGCGCGCGGATGAGGCAGCGTTAATTCATCACTCTTGAGGAAGAAACCTTCGTAATCAACGATATCGATATCGATAGTGCGCGCTGCTTTGGGAAGTGTTCTCTGGCGACCCAATTTCGCTTCAATCGCAAGGAGTTCTTTAATTAACTCTTTAGGCTGCAATTCAGTCTCACCAATCAGCACAGCATTGATGTAATTGGGTTGGGCGTCATTGACCTTAAATGGCGCAGTTTCATAGAGTGAAGAAACTTTCTCGACCTTTACTAGGTCGCGAATTGCATCAATAGCTAGTGAGATCTGCTTTCGTGGATCACCAAGATTGGCTCCGAGAGCAAGAACTACTTTCATCGCTCTCGTTTGATGGTGATTGAGACATCTCCAAAGGGAACAGAAATTGGCGCACGTGGTTTATGAACTGTGATTTTGACTTCTTCAACAGTTGGATAGGCCTTCAGAATCTTCTGTGAGATATTCTCGCCAAGAGTTTCAATGAGTTTTACTGGCGGTCCGACAATCTCGTTATGAATCAGAATCGCAAGGTCGTTGTAATCGAGTGAATCATTGAGATCATCTGACTTTCCCGGTTTTTCTAGATCTAATTTCAATTCAGCATCAACAATAAATGGTTGGCCGTTTTCACGTTCGGCATCGTATAGGCCGTGATAGCCCAGGGCTTCGATACCTTCGATTCGCATCTTGTCGCTCACCCTTGAACTTTACTCTTTGCAAATGAATTTACTGTCGCGATCGCATCACGATGCGGCTTAACGCTATGTGTTCTGACTCCCCACACATCAAGTTTTGCGACCATCGCTGTAATCGCAATCGAAGCCGCTTCGCGCTCGTCAGGGTTGGTGGCGCCAGTTAGCTCACCGAGAAAACGCTTGCGGGACGCCCCAATCAGGATGGGGTAGCCCAAAAGGGCTAAACGCTCGATATTTCGCAGCAACTCCCAGTTATGTTCGGGTAGCTTCGAAAACCCGAGACCTGGGTCGATGATGATCTGCTCTGGATTTACTCCTGCTTCAATAGCTGACTCAATACGGGCTTCGATCTCTTCTTTCACTTCTTTTACAACATCTGTGTACTTTGCTAGTTCCTGCATCTCTTTAGAGTGCGCGCGCCAATGCATAATGATGTATTGCACTGTGGGATTCTCAGCAATAGTTCGGTACATTTTTGGATCTGCAAGTCCGCCACTGACATCATTAACATAACTCACACCTAAGTCAATTGCCTTCTTAGCAACTGCTGCTCTGGTTGTATCGATAGATATTGCAACATTCTTCTTTACGAGTTCTGTCATTACAGGAATCACACGCGACAACTCTTCTGCTTCAGTAACTCGCTCTGCACCTGGTTTAGTTGATTCGCCTCCAACATCAATGATGTCAACGCCTTCAGCAATCATCTCGTCAGCGCGCGTGATTGCAGCATCGATTGAGTAATGCCTTCCCCCATCAGCAAAAGAATCTGGGGTGACATTCAAAATCCCCATTACTAACGTGGACATTATTTTGTGGTGATGAGTGACATTGCTTCAGCGCGAGTTGCAGGATCACGGAGCATGCCGCGAACCGCGCTTGTGACTGTGCGCGCTTCTGATTTACGAACTCCACGCATTGACATACAGAGGTGTTCGCAATCAATAATCACGATAACTCCACCAGGCTGGAGAATCTCAACCATGGCATCAGCAATCTGTGTGGTCAGTCTTTCTTGTACTTGAGGACGGCGGGCATAGAGATCTACTAACCGTGCGAGTTTGGAGAGCCCGGTGACTTTTCCAGATGGGCCCGGGATATAGCCGATATGAGCACGGCCATGGAATGGCGTTAGGTGGTGCTCACAGTGCGAGAAAACCTCAATATCTTTGACGATTATCAGCTCTTCATGGCCTAAATCAAAGGTAGTAGTAAGAACATCTTTCGGATCTTGAAAAAGGCCTTGGAAATTCTCTTGCAGTGCACGCGCTACTCGCTTCGGAGTATCTACCAATCCCTCTCGTGAAGGATCTTCACCAATCGCATGGAGAAGTTCGGCAATCGCTCTTTCTGCGCGCTCTTGATCGAACTTCTTACTCATCTTTCGCTGGCGCCTTCTTCTTGCGCTTTGGTTTCTCTTCTGTGGCAGCAACACCGTTATTACGCGGCTTTAAAGCTACTGGTGGAACCCGTGAAGGTTGACGCTGGGAAGACCCAGTCCACGCTGGTCGGTTAGGTCGCATCGCAACATGTTTAAAGATCACTTCAATCTCTTCCTTATGAAGCGTCTCTTTTTCGAGTAGCTCTTCTACAAGCGCATCAAGTATCGATCGGTTCTCAATCAAGATTTCATAAGCTTCTTGATGCGCACCTTCGATGAGTTCCTTGATCTCTTGATCAACTGCTGAAGCGATTGCTTCAGAATAATCTCTCTGGTGGCCATAATCACGGCCGAGGAATGGCGCAGAATCACTGGTGCCAAGTTTGATTGCACCAAGCTTCTCTGTCATTCCATATTGAGTAACCATCGCGCGGGCCAACATTGTTGCTTTCTCAATGTCATTTGAAGCGCCCGTGGTGGGGTCATGGAAGACCAACTCTTCTGCTGCTCGTCCACCCATGGTGTACGCCAATTGATCGAGCATCTGATTACGCGTCGTCGAATATTTATCTTCGTCAGGAAGCACCATGGTGTATCCCAACGCGTGACCGCGCGGCATGATGGTGATCTTGTGAACCGGATCGGTATGAGGAAGTGCATGCGCAACAAGAGCATGGCCACCCTCGTGATAGGCCGTAACGCGGCGTTCTTCTTCGCTCATAAGCCTTGATTTACGCTGCGGTCCAGCCATAACGCGATCGATAGCCTCATCAACGTCATCGCGAGAGATGATCTTGCGATTCTCACGAGCAGTCAGAAGTGCAGCTTCATTTAACACGTTAGCAAGATCAGCGCCGGTGAATCCCGGTGTGCGACGTGCGATTGCAAGGAGATCAAGATCTTTTTCTAGGGGCTTGTTCTTGGCATGGACTTTCATAATCGCTTCGCGACCTTTAACGTCAGGACGATCAATTCCAATTTGGCGATCAAAACGTCCAGGACGCAATAACGCAGGGTCAAGAATGTCTGGACGGTTGGTGGCTGCAATCAAAATAACTTGATCATGCGGTTCGAATCCATCCATCTCGACCAGGAGTTGGTTAAGAGTCTGTTCGCGTTCATCGTGCCCGCCACCCATACCTGCACCGCGATGACGACCTACCGCATCAATTTCATCTACGAAGATGATTGATGGTGAATTGGCTTTTGCTTGATTGAAAAGATCACGGACGCGTGCAGCGCCGACGCCCACAAACATCTCAACGAAATCCGATCCTGAAATTGAATAGAAAGGGACTTTCGCTTCGCCTGCGACCGCGCGCGCAAGAAGAGTCTTTCCTGTGCCGGGAGGGCCGAAGAGGAGTATTCCTTTCGGAATCTTCGCGCCAATCTCTTGATATTTCTTTGGTTCGGCGAGGAAATCCTTAATCTCTTTGAATTCTTCAATCGCTTCATCAGCGCCTGCAACATCAGCAAAGGTAACTTGTGGAACTTCATTGTTATGCAACTTCGCACGCGAGCGTCCGAAGGAAAATACCCGTGATCCACCCTGGGCTTGTCCCATCAAGAAGAAGAGCAGGAATACCAAGAGCAGAATCGGACCAAGAGTGAAGAGAATTGAGACGAAGATATTTGTCTTAGGAACCGTTACATCCCACTCTTTGGGAGGCTGATTTGCTGTAAGAAGATCGACCAGAACTGGCTCTTGGCCAGTCACGTAGGAGGCCTCTACTTGGTTTGCGCCATTAATTGCCTGGCCGGGTTTGAGGATGAGTTGAATCTTCTGGTCGCGATCAACAATGTTGGCAGATTCAACTTCACCGCGGGTGATGGCCGCCATCGCTTGTGAAGTATCAATCTTGGTGAATTGATTGTTACCTGAAGAAACCTGCCCAAAGATTGTGACAGCGACAATCGCAATCAGAATCCAGAAAAGTGGTCTACGCGTAAGTTTCTGACGCTGTGGAGACTTCCCGGGTTGTTGGCGAAGTTTAGGTTTCTTAATCTTTGATTTCTCGGCCATGGTTACTCGTACATGTGCTTAGCAAGCACACCGATAAAGGGAAGGTTGCGGTACTTCTCATCGAAATCTAATCCGTATCCGATGACGAAATCTTTTGGAATATCAAATCCCACATACTTCACATCAACTTTGACAACCGCCGACTCTGGTTTGCGAAGCACGGTCATGATTTCTACTGACTTTGCACCGCGTGATTCAAGGTTTGTTCGCAACCAATCCAAGGTAAGTCCAGTATCGACAATATCTTCGACGATCAAAACGTTCCGTCCAGTGATGTCCTTATCAAGATCTTTCAAGATTCGCACTACGCCCGATGATTTTGTGCCTGATCCGTACGATGACACTGCCATCCAATCCATCTCAAGATGACGATTGATATGACGTGAGAGGTCGGCCATTGCCATGACCGCGCCTTTTAGTACTCCGATCAGGAGTAGATCTTGATCTTTGTAATCAGATTCAATCTGTCGCGCGATTTCCTTGAGGCGCGTCTGTAATTGTTCTTCACTAGCAACAACACGTTCGATTTCACTCTGAACCGATGCGAGATCCACTATCAACCTTTCGAGATGACCTTATTACTGGCGATTTATGAGAGCGAAAGTCTGCCTGAAATTCGCGCCACGGTCACACCGCCGGGTAGTGAGATCGCCCCTTGGCCCTTCCAGGCTGTGACCAGAGACTCAACAGGCTCAATGTGGTCGGCAGAGAGCGAGCCCGATGGAGCGCCAGCGAGGTAGATAGCCTTACGCAAAACTCTGCTCCGAATCGCACGAGGCAGGGTCTCCAGGGTCGCAATATCGAGAGAAATCGGGTCGAGCTCATCAAAGACCTCATCAGCCCATTGATCGAGCGCATCGGCATCATCGCGAAGTAAGCGCGCCGAACGAGTGAGGGCATCTGTGACGCCCGGTCCGATCTCCTTCTCCATCATCGGCAGAACATTTTCGCGAACGCGAACCCGAGTGAATTCCATCGATTGGTTATGTGGATCGCGCCAGAATTTGATGCCTGCTTCCTCACATGCTGCCTCTGTTTGTGCGCGAGTGATTGATAACAATGGACGACGGTAATTATCAATTCGTTGGGCCATTCCCGAAAGTGATCGCGTTCCTGATCCGCGCGCGAGACCTAAGAGGACTGTTTCTGCTTGATCATCTTTGGTGTGACCGAGAAAAATTGCTACCGCGTTATGTGATTTAGCAACTTCATTGAGGGCTGCGTAGCGGGCTCGTCGTGCAGATGCTTCAACTCCGTCGGTAATTTCTACCGAAATCTTTCTAATCTCAATAATCTCGTAGCCTAACTTTGTTAATTCTTTCTTTGCTTCATGCGCGACATCTGCAGAGTTTTTCTGTAGGCCGTGATCAACAATGAGTGGAACAACGGAAATTGATTTTGCTTCACACTCAGGAAGCAGAGCTGCAGCAAGCGCAGATGAATCAGCGCCACCTGAAGCAGCAACAATGACTGTGTCACCTGGGTTGATATCTTCCAGTTCGCGACGAACGGCTAGGCGAATCTGATAAAGCGGGGTTGCCTCGGCCATGTGCCTAAGCCTATGTACTTCTAGACCCGGCCTCCATAGGGCATCAAACCTTTGATGCTATAGATATTGGAGAAGAGCAGACCTTTACCTTTTGAATTCGCCTCCCACATCATGCCGTTTCCAGCGTAGATCGAGATGTGGTGAATCGTATTGACAGTTCCTTTATAGGAATAGAAGAGCAAATCGCCAGGTTCAAGTTGGCTAATGGGAACATGTTTTGTATAGCTGAAATAAAGCGATGAGTTCAGGCGATCCCAATTTGGCCAGCCCAATCCCGCAGCGCGATAAGCGGCGTAAACCAAGCCAGAGCAATCAAATGCGTTCGGGCCTTCATCGCCCCAGATATATGGCTTTCTCGCCAAAACTTGTTTCTTTGCAAACTCAACAGCTTTGGCACGCATTTCTGGATTAGAACGAGATGTGGAACGACCTTTGAAACCAAGATCTGGCCAGACCCTGGTGTAAATCGCTGTGTTAGTAGCGATGCTTGCATTCGCCTCTTCGAGAAGCGCGAGTTGGCGTTGCTGTTCGAGAGTAACGCGCTGCTTTCGAGCAGCGTTAAGTTCTTTAAGAATCTGATCTTGAATCTTCTGTAACTTATCTACTTCCTTCTGTTGCACATTTCGCGCAGCATCAGCTTCAATCTTTGTCGCTTCTACTTTCTTAGTTGCGACTTCTTGGGCAATTTTTGCAGCATCCGCAGCTTTCTTTGCTTTCTTGGCCGCTTCCTCTGCTGCTTTAAATCTAAAGAGTGCTTGGGTGTTCTGCGCTCCCAGTGAATCAAGGGTTGAAAGTCGATCCATCAAATCTTGTGGGCCGTCAGAATGCAGAATCGAATCCAAATCGGTAAAGCCGCCGCCCATGATGTATGCATTTGTTGCAAGGCGACCAATCGCATCATGAGCTGCCTTAACTTCAGAGACTGCAGTGTTATAGGCAGCAGTTGCTGCATCTGCTTCTTTCACTGCGATTGCGAGTTCGCGTTTTGCTGCTTCATACTTTGCGCGCGCTGCGTTTGCGACAACGGTGAGCTGGCGAAGAGTGAGGTTGGCTTTATTGAGACGAGCGAGCGCGGCATCAGCTGCTTTCTTCTTCTCTGCTTCTGCTTTCTTAGCGGCCTCAATCTGAGCCAGAGTTGGCTTGGGTGGCTTCGCTACGGCAGGGGTTGCTGATAGCAGTAATAAAGAGGAAAGGCTGAGCGCAAGAACGCGTGCTCGTGTAGATCTCAAGATATGGCTCCCTGGGGAATTAGGGGTCAATGACTGATGAAAAGGATAAAGGGGCTTCCTTTAAATCTCCCTGAAATTACCTTGGGTGTCGCTAAATAAGATGTGATTTACGCCGAAGTGCGCGAACTCCTGCGCACTAGAACCCACGATGCATAGAGTCCAAGAGCTGCGCCCCCATAGAAAAGTCCGTAGTAGATCCACTTACGATCGATTGGACCATTCAAGATTGGCGCAGTCGGAATAACCGCCACAACTTTGGGAACTTCCTTAGAAGTGATTTGAAGCGTCCATGCATCAGGCTTCGGATTGGCATCACCTTTTGTATTGACAACGACATCGTTCAAATCTTTCTTCACGCTTATCACTCGGTGTGAATAGCGCAGCCCTTGCGCATCTGGAACTGGAAGAACCACGATGTCTCGTGAGCGAATCTCTGCCGCAGGAATCGGTCGAGTAAGGACCATATCCCCTGCTGAGATCGTCGGCTCCATGCTCCTTGATGTGATGGTTAAAAAAGAGAGCTGAAAATAAATTGAGAGTCCTGCGGCCATTGCCAGAGAAACCGCAGTTAAGGCAAGAGCTACATCTCGAAAGACACGAATTGGTTTCATGAGTGAGTCACTGTTCCTGCTCTAATGTGCGAACGATTCACTTTGATGAGTATTCGAAAGTCTCGGCTCTTGCCACTATCCACCGATGCACGCAAATAGATAACTCCACTACTTGTAGGTGGATTTGTTCCCATCGGAGGCAGGTTCAATCCGCTTACATTCAATACAGGATTCGTCGCCGGCGCTCCCAGTGTTGTGCTACCCGAACAACTATCGTTTATCTGATTCCAAGCGTTTGGACATCGCTCAAAAGTGATCTGTACTTGCTGGCCAACCGCACCGCCTTGTGTAACTTCCATAGTGAATCCATTGAGCGTGCTCATACCGGTGTTATTGAGGTTAAAGTAAACGAATTCAGGGGTGTTAGCTTTACCTCTAAATGAATTACTGGGTATCAAATAGAAACTCTGGTTGTTCAATGTTGTACTTCCCAAACCCACAGCTTCTAACGCCCACTTAGCGCTGCTTACACTGGTGTTTCCGATGCTTCGCGCAATCTGACTCGCAGATGCTGGCAGCACTCCCACCAGAATTAAGATGGATGTAAACCAAACAAGTCTTCTCTTCATTATTTTCTCCAGGGATGAGAGAGGGAGTTCTAGTAACTCCCTCTCAAGGATTACTGATTAGCTATTGATTGTTGTTGCTAAGCGTTGTGCAAGATCAAAGGTGTACGTCACCCCGACTGAACCGCCTTGGACAGTGTTAGTTGGAACTACACCATTGACAGTAGTTTCGTTCTGGTCTGGCAAAGTAATCTTCATTTGCAGATATCGCAGCGCGCCAGAAGCCAGAGTGCTTGAAGTCAAACTTGTTGCACTCGTAAGTGAACCAATAGGGGTTGCTGCAAGTTCAACGGTTGGTGATGAACATGCACCCGTCGCCACATCCCACGCAACTGGACAACTTGTAACAGTGAGTGTCAAAGCCTTTGTCGTTGCAGGTGATACCCCATCCGAAATAAGTGAAGCAGTACCAGTCTGGGCAGTTTTAAGAGTTAAGCCAATTCCATCAATCGATCCAGAATTTGTCAGCGTAACGTAGCGATTGACAACATCTCCTGGAACAAGATTAGTTATCGACTGACTAAATCCATTTCCACTATTTGCTAATTCAAGCTTCATAGTTCCCGAGTTAATCGTCTGCGCAGTTGTATTGAATGCTGTCGCATTGAGAGATGCGATCACGCTCTGTCCTGCAATTGCTGCTACCGAAACCATGATTACTGCGCCTGCAAATGCGCGCCATGGGCTCTTCTTGAGTTTTACCTGAGTCATACACACCTTCTCCTGTTATGGCTGCACACCGTGTCGGGCAGACCGGGTATAACAGTGGAGGACGAGCGTGCTTTCTAACTCTTGGGGTTCTCACGTACTTCTCAAATTAAATTGAGGTTCGAGCTAGTTCAGAACGGCGCTCTCATTTTCTTCAATGCTTGCCAATCGGAAACCGACGCTGCGCACGACATCAATAACGTCAGGTCCGCCATTTCGTTTGATTTTTGTGCGAAGTTGGTGAGCATATGTTTCTACAGATCCCACGGAAGCTTCACGCAAAGCAGAGACTGCGAGCAAAACTTGTTCCTTTGAAAATACTCGGTGTGGGTTCTCCATCAAGAGTTGGAGAAAACGATATTCCGAATTTGTGAGAAGAATTTCTTTCTCGCCAATCTTAAATAGATGTTCTGCCAGATCAAGTGTGAGGTTCTCCCACGAAAGAATTGTTTGTCTCGGAGCGCGTTGACTCTCGCCTCGTTTGATTTGTTGGGTGACTCGAGAAGTAAGAATTCTTTTCTCAACCGGCTTGGTTACATAATCATCGGCGCCAGCACCTAGTGCCAATTCTTCATCTACCACTTCACCACGGCTGGTAATCATCAAGATAGGGACGGTGGAGACGGCACGAATCTGGCGGCAGATTTCTAAGCTCTCAAGAGGTGCATGACCTAGGTGAATCAAGACCAGGCTGTAGTCTCGTGTTGAGAATAATTCACGGGCCTCTTGAGCGGTTGTGACATCGAAAACAACAAAGCCCATGACTTCAAGTTGAAGTTTGATCTCTAATCGATCTCCAGCATTGTCTTCAATGAGCAGCGCGTTGGGCTTTGGTTCGCTTGCGGCCTGCACATTTACTCCCGACTATTGAATCTTCTATTAAGACGTGTTCCACCATACAGCAAACATTTATTTTGACTGAATTCTGCCTCCCAATTCGAGAGATTAATAAGAACATGTGAGTAAATTCCCAACAACTCGTGAAGAAAGGAGGAAGAAAGAGTGGCATTGATGCGTCTGAGCAACATCGCAAATTACCTGACATCTGAGCGTGATCTCAAGACTGCAGTTCAGCATGTAGCCCTCAATGGGTGCATGTCTGGCGAACCAAGCAGATTTTATGTGGCGCGATTGAGTAGCGACTTAACCCTCCATCACGTTGCAAGTTTTGGATTTTCTGATGAATTCTTGGAAGCAAATGGCGAGTTTAGCCTCCTTACAAATAACCTCCTTAACCAAGCAATTCATTCTGGCTCTGTTCTCATTCGAGACCGTGATACTGAATATCATCAAGACTTCCAGGGACTGGTAGTCACTGAAGATGATGCGCCATGGAAATCGACGGTTTTTCTTCCATTGCTGCCAAACTTTGCCGCTACATTCACAACACGTGTAGCAATCAAAGATAACGAAGATAACCGTAACTACTTTGAATTGCTCCGCTCTTTATTCAGTCTCTACATCCACTTACTCGACACTTCGCCTACTTCGAACTCTCATCGCCCTGGCAGGAGTCGCGAATCTGAAGCTGGGAAAAAGTTAACTGAGCGACAAGAATTAATTCTCTCCATGATCAAAAGTGGAATGACAAATAACGCAATCGCAAATCGGATGGGGTATTCAGAATCTTTGATTCGCCAAGAAACCATGAGTATTTATCAAAAACTCGGCGTTGATGGTCGACGCGAGATTATCAAAAACGAATCTTTAGATGAGAGCACCAATGACGAGAACAACGGAGTACAAACTTAAGTAACTTATGGAGCCATGGAAAATTCGGCCCGCACTTTTATCGATACTTCCTTTATTCAAGCCCATCACTTGATAGATGAAAACTAACCCCAAGATTGCGTTGATTGCCCAGAGCCAATATGGCAGACCAGCGCTGTATAAAGTTAAGAATGAAGTAATCACCATAGAGATGGTGTGAAACCACATCTGCTGAGAGACTTTTCGCATCGGCGCTACTACTGGCAGCATTGGAATCCCTGCTGCTTCGTAATCATCGCGATATTTGATTGCCAGAGCCCAGAAATGAGGCGGGGTCCAGAAGAAGATCACCATAAAGAACCAAAAGGCGGTCCACGACAGAGTTCCTGTAACCGCGGCCCATCCAATCAAAACGGGAAGACAACCCGCGATTCCGCCCCACACAATATTTTGAGATGTGCGACGTTTTAGTCCGACTGTATAGCCAAATACATAGAAAGCAATTGCGCTTACAGTCAGAGCTGTTGCTAATGGATTAGTGAAAAACCAGAAAAGCAGAAGCGAAACAATTGTAATTACTGACGCAAAAACTAGAGCTTGGCTTTCGCTAATTTCTTTATTGACGATTGGTCTCTTGGAAGTTCGTCCCATGAGCTGATCGATATCGCTCTCTATGATCATGTTAAAAGCATTTGCTGCACCTGCTGCAAGAGTTCCGCCCAACAGAGTTGCAATCGTTATATCAAGCGGAGGTATTCCACCCGCAGCCAAGAAGAGTGCAGGAAGTGTGGTGACCAACAGCAATTCGACAACGCGCAATTTCATCAGCGCGACATATGGCTTGATCACATAGCGAGATTACCCTGTAGATTGCGGGCATGCGTATTTCGGTGAGATGGACCATAGTTTTTGCTCTCATTTTTCAATTTCCTTTTACTGTCTCAGCCAGCACCAGCTCGGATATGACGAAGTTGAAGTTAGAGAAGACGATCACCGGCAATATCTCACCCAAATCAGTCCGCGCTTCAAAAACTGGTTTTGTCTCGGCCCACAACATGATGTATCGCCACTCTGTGACTATCTATAACGCTGAGAATTTCGATTTAGTTGAAACCATCTCTGATCAGGTAAAACTCTCTGATTTTGGCTTTAAGGGTTACTCCGGACTTCATCGCGGCGCACCCGTAGAGGGAGCATTCTCGCCTGATGGCCAACATCTCTATGTCACTAACTATGCGATGTATGGCAAAGGCTTCAATCGAGAGGGCACAGATGTATGTAAGCCTGCAGATAAGTACGACCGTTCATTTGTCTATCGCATCGATACTGATTCTTGGAAGATCGATGCCGCATATCGCGTAGGAGTTGTCCCTAAAGTGGTGGAGGTGACTCCCGATAACAAGTTTGTGTTGGTTACTAATTGGTGTTCCTACGATTTATCAGTCATCTCGGTTGACGAACAAAAGGTTGTGAAGACACTCAACATTGGCGCATATCCACGAGGCATAACCGTCTCCCAAGATTCCCAATTTGCCTACATTGCCCAGATGGGTGGCGCTGTCATTCATCGCCTCAATCTGAACACATGGGAGAAAGATCTACTAAACATTGGTTCTAATCCTCGGGCTTTAGTTCTCTCCCCGGATAACTCAACTCTTTATGCAACGCTCAATAGTTCGGGTCGGGTGGTTGCCTTTGATTTGAATTCCAAAAAAGTTGTGAAGACCGTCAAGACTGGATCGGCAGCTCGCAGTCTTGATATATCAGCAGATGGAACAGCGCTTTATGTCGTGAACTACATGAGCGATACTGTTGCAAAAGTCCGAGCAGCAGATTTGAAAGTCTTACAGAGGATAAAAGTCTGTAACGAACCAATTGGCATTACCTACGAACCACTTCATAAGCGGGTTTGGGTGGCTTGCTACGGGGGCGCCGTTAAAGTCTTTAGTGATTCCCTTTCACAATAGTGCCCAATAAGCGATCCATCGCAGCCCTGGCCTTGTTCCGTGAAGTAAGCGTGGGCGTGATTCCGTCCGCGAGAATTGCAAAGACAAACTCGTTTTCGCCATCGGAGACATAACCGGCCATTGTGACGCTGTGATTTACCCATCCGGTCTTGGCTCGAACATTGCCGATGGCATTCGGAGCTGTCTCTTGAAATCGTTTTTGCAACGTTCCCGTTATTCCACCAACCGGGAGCCCTTCATAAATTGATTCAAATGTGGGGTTATTCCTAATTTTGGCCAGCAACTCCACAATTGTCTTTGCAGAGACTCTGTTCGATTTTGATAGGCCACTTCCATCCATGGCCTTAAGCCCTGTGTGATCAACTCCAATTTCACTCAAGGCAAGAGCGAAAGTCTTCGTTAGTCCCTTGCCATTAGTTTCGTAACCAATTTTTCTTGCAGCACTATTTGCTAAACGATCAGCGAGTCGATTATCACTCCAGAGATTCACAAACTTGACCATCTCGCTCATGGGTTCTGATGTCACAGAACTGATCTGGTCGCGTGCAATCTCTTTAGCTTTTGCTGTTTCAATCTTTATAAATGTTGGCTTAATCTTCTTTGCTTTGAGATTGACTTGTAAATCGTAGATATCTCGCTCGAATAACCCTGCGTAATAGACCGTTATCTTCTTCTTTCCTTCCGGGTTAGCCTTGTTGAGCAATCCAGGAAGGAATCTCTGGCTATTTTTCTTCGACAGAGTGAGGTTGCTCGTCAGCCAAGGATCGAGCGATCCCTGTAAGACAAATTCGTCGGCGTTATCGGTCTTGAAGATTGCTGTCTCGTAGCGTTTCTCTGGTCCAACGAAGTGCAGCGCTGCCGTGGTGGAGATGAGCTTTAACACCGATGCCGGAACTCGCAGTGATTCTGGTGCGTTCTGAGCAACAACTTTTCCATCTATGGGATTGATGACGAGAAGTCCGGGCGATGCTAATTGCTTCGAATTAACGTATTTATCGAGAGAGTGAATCGCGTAACTCGGGGTTGAACCCAGAGTTAGAAAGGCGGCTAGAAAGCCAATGAGAACCTTGTTACGCATGGCAGAGAGAGTAATAGTCAATTCTGTGAGATGGCTTTAGGCTTCGCTGCATGCGCACGGGTTATGTCTATCACGAGATATTTGGATGGCACGATACGGGAACTTATGTCGGCGATATGCCGTCAGATCCGGGCGCGGGTCTTCAGCCCTACATGAATTATGAGAACGCAGAAACAAAGCGTCGCATTCATGAATTGATTGTCGTATCCGGACTAATAGACCACCTAGAACGAGTCCCAGCGCGCAAAGCGAGCGAAGCAGAATTAGAGACTGTTCACACTAAAGAACATATTGCTCGAATCAAGCAAGAGTCTGCCACACGACTTGGTGGTGATGGCGGTGATATGACTACGCCTTTTGCGCGCGGTGGTTACGAGATTGCTGCAATGGCAGCTGGTGGTGCAATTGAATTATTTGAATCAGTCCTCAGCGGTGAGTTAAAAAATGGTTACGCCTTGATCCGGCCACCTGGACACCATGCGGTTCGAGAAACAGGAATGGGTTATTGCATTTTCTCTAATCTTGCAGTTGCAATTGGTGTTGCAAAGAAGACGCATGGTGAAAACTTGCGCGTCGTAGTTGTTGATTGGGATGTTCATCATGGAAATGGCACTGAAGCAATTTTCCTTAATGATCCAAATATCCTCACAATCTCACTTCACCAGGATCGCTTATACCCACACACAACAGGTGATGTAGATGTCGTAGGCGTTGGAACCAACATCAATATTCCACTTCCGCCCGGAACTGGACATGGCGGTTATTACTACGCATTCGACGAAGTTATCGTCCCTGCGATTAAGAAATTCAAACCAGACATCATCGCTGTCGCCTCTGGCTTTGATTCATCAGTCTTTGATCCACTCGGTCGCATGCTCGTAACGGCAGAGGGTTATAGGAATATGACTCGTCGTTTGATGGATGTTGCTGACGAAGTATGTGGCGGAAAGTTGATGATGACTCACGAAGGCGGCTATAACGCAACCTACGCTCCATTCTGCGGGCTATTTGTCTTGCAAGAACTATCAGGAGTTACAAAACTTCCTGACCCATTTGCCCATGGCAATGAATATCCAGGCCATGAGTTAAAGGCGCATGAAGCTGCAATCATTGATGAAGCGAAGAAATTGGTAGCAAAGTTATGACTCTGCCTCCCGCAGAGATTGGCCCTGGTGAGTTCTACCCCGTAGTCGGCGTTGGACCTCATCCCCAACCATGGCCCACTGGTGATCAATACGATCCAGAACTCCTTGCAAACGGCGATCGCCGTAATGTGCTTGATAAATATCGTTACTGGAGCGTCGAAGCTATCGTCGCAGATCTCAACACCAAGCGTCATTCACTTCGCATCGCGATTGAAAATTGGCAACATGATCTCAATATCGGCTCAATTGTTCGCACCGCAAACGCCTTCAATGTCTCAAGTGTTCATATCGTCGGCAAGCGAGATTGGAATCGGCGCGGAGCGATGGTTACCGATAAATACTTAACCGTCATACATCACCCCACAGTCGCTGATTTTAAAGCTTGGTGCGACGAGCATGAAGTGGCGATTATCGGTATCGATAACGTCGATGTCTCGACCCCGATTGAAAGCGCAAAGTTTCCCAAAGAGTGCGTACTTTTCTTAGGACAAGAAGGCGCTGGAATGTCAGACGAAGCGGTCGATGTCTGCGAGCAAGTTTTAGCTATTTCTCAATATGGATCTACGCGATCGATGAACGCTTCCGCTGCTGGTGCCATAGCAATGTATGCATGGGCTATGCAGCATCTACATAAGTAATTGCTTGATTAATCCATCCGTTGCTTTTTCAACCATAACCAATACTTCTTCAAAGGCAGAATCTGGATGCGAATAAGGATCGGGAACTTCTAGGGAATCTGGGTTTGTGGGATCGAATTGACGTAGGTAGAAGATCTTCTGTTCTTCTTCATCGCTTGTGACGTATTTCGAGACTTCTTCATGATTGTTCTTATCCATCACGAGTACTAGATCTGCAGCCGCTAATCGTGAGTAATTGAACTGTGATGCGATGTGATTGAAGGAATAACCGGCCTTCTCCCAGGTGCGCTTTGAAGGCGGATTGGGTCCTTGACCTACATGCCAATGAGAAGTTCCGGCCGAGTCCACAACAATCTTTGGTTTCTCGATGTTCGAAACTTTATTGTGCAAGACGGCAGCTGCCATGGGTGAGCGACAGATGTTTCCGAAACAGACCATCGTCACGATGATGGTCTCGCGGTTTTTTAGATGCGAGAGGTCAGGAAGACTCACAAAATATTTTTCTAGTTAATCTTCAAGAATCTCTGAGATAGCCGTAATGCGACGTTCGATCTCGCTTGCCTCATCCGAACGCCCCTCAGCATGAAGAATTCCAGCGATTCGACGCTCAATAGCGACGATAAATTCGAAATCTTTGGGTTCGGCATCCGCAGCGATATCGAGGACTCGCTCGAGGGTATTGAGCCCCTCATCTACTTCACCCGAGAGCACTTGTGCTTTACCGAGTTCGAAGGATGCATAGGTCAAGCGGCGGTGATCGTGCGCGGTAGTGAATACATCAACCGCTTTCTGGGCCGCTGCTAAGGCTGATTCCGCATCACCAAGTTCGGTGTAGCAATGCGCAATCTTCTGGTCGCAACGCGCAACATGGATAACTTCGCGCGCACTCTTAAAATATTTGCGTGCCTCATTGAATGCCTCTAGCGCTTCGTGATACTTCTTTAATTCGCGATAGGCACATCCGATGAGATGAAAATCTGTAGCGGCGCCGAGCTCATTGCCATCAATGAGATGTTCGCGCGCGCACTCTTCCATGCACTCAATCGTGTTTGTGTATTCCTTTGAACTAAACCACCACTCTCCGAGAGTGCAGGCAAGCTCAAGAGCCATGGGTGATTTGTTTTCGCGGAGTAATTCGACAGCTTTGCTCATCGCAGTAGCTGCCTCATTCATGCGCTTGAGTTGGTTGAGGTTGTAGCCAATTGCAGAATATGCCTGGGCTAAACCCTCTGTTGGCGCAGCAGATCCAAGTTCGGAGTAAATGTCGCGCGCAGTTTCTGCTAATGCGAGCGCTTCGTCGTACTGGCCCCGCGCATAGATTCGAGCACTTAGTTCGTAATACGTACTGGCTCGATCAATTCCTTGAGTTTCAGGAATTCGCTCCCACAACATCTCTTCCGTGATGATCTCGTCATTCACATCGTCATCGTTGTGCTCATCAGCCAATGCAGTACTCCCTTCGAACCTCTTCCAAACCTAGCAGGTGCTAGATACGCACGAGGCTCAATATCTGCGACTTTAGAGCGAGTCCGCTTTACCGAGTACGACCGAGAATGTGCGCGAACCACCTGATGGCATATCAACAGTGATCTTCACTGTGTCTCCCGGTGCGTACGAACGGATTCGTACGATTGCTGAGACAAGGTCTGTGATCTTACGTCCCTCAATCTCTTTAATGACGGCGCCGGCAGGGATTCCAGCCTTCGCAGCAGCTTCACCTTCAACAAGGCGCAAGATGCGTGCGCCGCTTCCGGTGTAACTTGGGTCGAAGTTAATTCCTAAGAATGGTCTGGTGGATTTTCCAGTCGCGATGATTTCATCTACCACTCGCTTTGCTTGGTTAATAGGAATTGAGAATCCAAGACCAATTGATCCTGATGCGCCCGAACTTAAAGTTGCAATCGCAGAGTTAATTCCAACGAGCGCACCTGTTGTATCAACAAGCGGTCCGCCAGAATTTCCTGGGTTGATTGCAGCATCAGTTTGAATCGCATCGATAAATGATTCTGCTCCGGTGCTACCCGTTGTGACGGGACGATTAAGCGCCGAAACAATTCCTGATGTCACAGTTCCGGCAAGACCAAGGGGTGAACCAAATGCGACAACCGGTTCTCCGATGATTAATCTGTTGGAGTTGCCGACTGCGATGGGCTTGAGATTTCCACGTTCAATTTTCAAAACTGCAATGTCATATGTGACATCACGTCCCACGATAGATGCACGCTCGATATCGCCATTGTTGAGCTCAACTCGTACGGTTCCACTTTGGGCCGCAGAGGAGATCACATGGTTGTTGGTGATGATGAACGAAGATGTGGCATTACTGCGATAGATAACGCCAGAACCTGAACCATTGCCAGCGATTGAAGAAACAGCGATAGAGACAACTGAAGGTGAGACTGCGGCAGCAATCGTCTGGACATCCACACCTTTGCCTACGATCTCCATCAAGGTACGCGTTCTTGAGCAGCTGCCATCTGTTGCTGCGAAAAGGGCTTTGGTGCGATTATCAACGCAGACTTTCGTGGGCGGCAGGTCTGGTGTTACTGCGACTGCTACGCCACCAGCCACGACTGCACCCATTACGAAGCCGATCATGAGTTTGCTGAAAGTTGAAACAGTTTGCATGGCCTTTACCCAATCACTCTTTTCTGAAAAAAACCTTAATGGTTATTGAACCCTTGCTGGGTAGACTGCGCAACTTATGGATCTCGCACTTCGACGGGCGCGCCTTGCTGTGACCGTCACATTTATTGTCAACGGCTTCACGGCCGGAACTTTTGTTGCGCGTATCCCAGACTTTAAGAAATTGCTTGAGATCTCCAACGGAACTCTCGGCGCCTCTCTTTTATTTGTATCAATGGGCGTATTCCTCGCACTCAAACCTGCGGGAAAGAACTCCGCAAAGTTTGGTAGTCAGCCAGTCATTTTCTGGTCAACCATTGCAGTTGCAATTACCTGTGTTCTTGTTGGATTACTTCTCTCGTTGCAATGGTTCTGGTTCTCGCTCTTCTTGTTGGGGTTTGCGCTTGCTACCCAAGATGTTGCGATGAATGCACATGCGGTTGTCGTCGAACAGCGCGCTGGACGACGATTGATGAGCGTCTTTCATGCCATGTTCTCTGTCGGCACACTCATCGGCGGAATTCTGGGTGGAATTTTCTCGCAATGGGAGATCACTCCGCTCTCGCAATCTCTTGCACTTATGGCAATTTATATTGCTGCTGCATTCATGGTGAAACCTTTATTCCTTCCAGCAGATGCTGATAAGCATGACTTCTCAGAAGGCAAACGCGCCAAGCACCCATTTATCTTCTGGATTCTGGGCTTCTTTGGCCTCTTTGCCGCCATTAGCGAAGGTGCAGCCGGTGACTGGGGCGGAGTACTTGCCCGCGATGCTTTTGGTGCAACACCTTTTGTTTCTACTCTGCCTTACATTGTTTTCTGTACTGCGATGATTATTGGTCGTTTATCTGGTGATTATTTGGCACATCGCTTCGGCGCATCAATAGTGATTGCAACTGGTGGAATCATTTCTGGAACAGGCCTTACTGCCGGGCTATTTCTTGGAGGTATTCCTGCGATCATCGTTGCGTGGTTCTTGCTGGGCATCGGACTTTCCGTTGTGATCCCGCTGATGTTTAGCGCTGCCGGCACACTCGCGAGTACTCGTTACGCAGGCGTAATCGCACCTTCTGAAGCAGTCGCAAAAGTTTCTGGTGTCTCTTACTTTGGGTTCGTTCTAGGCCCGCCACTTATTGGTTTCATCGCAGATATCATCGAACTGCGTTGGACGCTCTTGCTTATTGCAGCTTTTTCTTACTTACTTATCTTTGCTTCAAAATTCGCGCGCGAAGCTTAAATTATTTACCCCACGAAGTATGTAGCGGTCTTCCTTCGGCGTAACCTGCAGCTGATTGAATTCCTACCACGGCTTTCTCGGCAAATTCTTCTAAGCTCTTCGCACCAGCATAAGTGCATGAAGATCTAACTCCCGCAACGATTTCATCAATGAGATCTTCGACTCCGGGTCTGGTGGGGTCGAGATACATTCGCGAAGTAGAAATTCCTTCTTCGTAAATCGCTTTACGGGCTCGATCAAAAGCATCTTCCGAAGATGTACGCGCTGCGACTGCGCGCGCAGATGCCATGCCAAATGATTCTTTGTAGAGCTTTCCATGTGAATCTACCCGTAGATCGCTCGGTGATTCATAAGTTCCTGCAAACCACGAGCCAATCATTACTGATGACGCACCTGCTGCAAGAGCGAGAGCCACATCGCGTGGATGGCGGACTCCACCATCAGCCCATACATGCTTGCCTAACTTCTTCGCCTCGGCTGCGCACTCCATCACCGCAGAGAATTGTGGGCGTCCAACGCCAGTCTGCATGCGAGTAGTGCACATTGCTCCCGGCCCTACTCCAACTTTGATGATATCCGCGCCAGCAGCAACCAAGTCTCGAACGCCTTCCGCAGTGACTACGTTGCCAGCAACGATTGGAATCTTGGGATCAAGTGAGCGGATTAACTTCAGCGCTTCAATCATCTTCTCTTGATGGCCATGCGCAGTATCAACAACGAGAACATCTACTCCAGCGCTGATTAAGCCAGCCGCTTTTGCTTTCACATCACCGTTGACGCCAACCGCTGCAGCAATTCTTAGCTTTCCATTCTTATCAAGCGCTGGTTGATACAGCGTCGCGCGAAGCGCACCTGTCTTGGTGATGATGCCGACTAGATTTCCAGCAGCATCAACTACGGGAGCTAGACGACGATTCTTCTCATGCAATAAATCAAAAGCTTCGCGCGCATTGACAGTATCTGGAATAACCATCAAATCTTTTGACATAACGGCATGTACTTGGGTGAAGCGATCGACGCCCTCCCAATCTTCTTCCATAACAATTCCTAGCGGCTTCTTCTTATCCACCACAACGATGGCGCCATGCGCGCGTTTATGAATCAACGATGCTGCATCAGCAACAGTTTGGTGTGGTTCGAGGGTGATGGGTGTATCAAAGAGAATGTGGCGCGACTTCATCCATGAGATTACTTCGGTAACGACTGGTAGCGGAATATCCTGCGGAATAACGGTCAATCCGCCACGTCTGGCAACGGTTTCAGCCATGCGGCGACCAGAAATCGCAGTCATATTCGCGACTACTAATGGAATTGTGACGCCGGTGTTATCGGGGCTGCGAAGATCAACATCCATTCGGCTCGTTACGTTCGAGCGCGACGGAATCATAAAGACATCGTCGTAAGTGAGATCGTGATTTGGTTGATGTAGTAACCGCACGTAGGGAAACTATAGACCTGTTAAAGCGATAAGATAAATCAATGCCTGAATCGCTCATAAGCGCGCGTGGATTGACCAAGAAGTACGGTGATTTCACCGCAGTAGATGCCATCGACTTTGATGTTGCTAAGGGAGAGTCTTTTGGACTCCTCGGCCCTAACGGTGCTGGTAAATCCACCACGATGCGCATCATCGCCGCTACTTCTCAACGTACTTCCGGAACCATCACAATCATTGGTCGCGATCCTGAAGAACATGGCCCCCAAATTCGTGCCCACCTCGGCGTTGTCCCACAACAAGACAATCTTGACGGTGAATTAACAGTCACCGAAAATCTCTTTATCTATGGACGTTACTTTGGTTTAAGCAAGAAGTTCATCCGTAACAAAATTGAAGAACTTCTGGAATTCGCTCAACTCGAGGAAAAACGCGATGCAAAAGTTGATGCCCTTAGCGGTGGAATGAAGCGTCGTCTTACTATCGCGCGCGCACTTATCAGCGAGCCAGATATTTTGATGTTGGACGAACCCACCACAGGACTTGATCCACAAGCGCGCCATATTTTGTGGGATCGACTATTCCGTCTAAAAGAAACTGGCGTCACTCTTGTTATTACCACTCACTTCATGGATGAAGCAGAACAACTCTGCGATCGCCTAGTTGTGATGGATAAAGGCAAGATCATGGCTGAGGGATCACCTCTTGAGCTCATTAAGAAGTATTCAACAAAAGAAGTGCTCGAAGTCCGCTTCGGTTCTGAGCGTAATAAAGAGGTAGCACCGACTTTGCGCAGCATGTGCTCACGTATTGAAGAGTTACCCGATCGCATCTTGATGTATGTCGACGATGGCGAAGCGCTTCTTGAAGAGATCGTCGCGAAGAAATTACATCCCACCACCTCGCTTGTACGACGCAGTTCGCTTGAGGATGTCTTCTTGCGCCTTACTGGAAGAACGCTGATCGAATGAATTCAGGTATTGATGTCGTCAAGATTCGGGCTCGCGGCGCCTCGTATGTAGCCGAAGCTCGTATCGCCCAGATGATGAAGTGGAAGGGCATTATTGCGATTGTCGCAATTGGCAATCCACTCTTCTATCTCGTAGCAATCGGCATCGGTATTGGAGTACTTGTTAATGAGAATTCTGGAACTTCAGGCACTGGTGGCGTCGAGTACATAACTTTCATCGCTCCTGCACTTCTTGCTAGCGCCGCATTGACTGGCGCACTTGATGAAGCAATGTTCCCTGTTATGGAAGGTTTTAAATGGCGCAGACTTTTCTATGCCATTAACTCGACACCAATTACACCTGCCCAGATTGTCTTTGGCGTATTTCTTGGCGCGATGGTCCGTGTTGTCTTTACCGTTGTCTGTTATTGGGCGCTACTGATTGCCTTTGGAATTGTTACTTTCGCTCAATCATGGGATGTCATTCCAGTGACCATGTTTGCGGCAGGAGCTTTTGCTGCAATCATCATGGGAGTCACTGCTCGAGTAAAAAATGAAGACCACTTTATGACTGTGCTTAATCGCATGATTATCATGCCGATGTTTCTGTTCTCAGGAACATTCTTCCCGCTTTCAACGATGCCGATTTTCATTCAGCCCATTGGATGGATTTCACCGCTCTGGCATGCCACAGAACTTGGTCGCTATTTCTCTTATGGATACCCCATCTCAACAACGATGCTGCTGATTCATTTTGGGTACTTGATCGGCATGATGGCTCTCGGATTTAAAATTGCCAATAAGGCTTTCGCCGTGAGGTTGGCTAAATGAGTACCGCTGTCGAGATCGCAGATGCGCGCGCAGATCGCTTGGGCCACCAACTTTATGCCGGCCGCGCTCGTGCAATTCTTGAACGTTCATTTATCGCACTGCGCTCGTCTACTTGGGTTCCCATCGCAACCGGTTTCATCGAACCAGTTCTATATCTATTGGCCTTCGGGTATGGCATGGGCGAGCTCATTGGCAACGTTGATACTGGCCGCGGGGTAGTTGATTACGCCGTTTTCATCGCACCTGGTCTCCTTGCAACCAGCGCCATGAATGGTGCGATTTATGACTCAACATGGAATGTCTTCTTCAAACTCAATGAGAGCAAGTTGTACCAAGGAATGCTCGCGACTCCTCTTGGCCCACTGGATGTGGCGCTCGGTGAAATTACCTGGGCGTTGCTGCGTGGTCTTTCCTATGCGATTGCTTTTATGGCGATTACTGCACCTCTTGGTTTAGTTCCTGGAGTTTCTGCAATTCTGGCAATTCCCGCTGCAGTCTTCATTGCTTTCGGTTTTGCATCATTTGGTATGGCAATCACTTCTTACTTTAAGACTTACCAACAAATGGGCATGATCAACATTGTTCTACTTCCCATGTTCTTGTTCTCTGGTTCGCTGTATCCAATTTCGGTTTATCCTGATTGGTTAGAGTTCATTATTCAATTAATGCCATCGTGGCACGGTATCGAATTGGTGCGCGATGTCTGGTTTGGATCATTAGATTCCGGAACTTTGATGCACATTGGATACTTTTCTGTGATGATTGTGTGTGGTCTTTTTTTCACAACTCGCAGACTTCGTAATCTCTTTATGCGTTAATTACGCATAAGCCACGCATAAAAACCTATCTCTTGACGGCGTTGAATACCCGGGAGTAAACTCCCTTCAAGCAAGTCGACGTAAGTCTTTAGAACAGGGGTGTGGTACCAACAAATCGGATCTTCTGATCCGTATTTGGGAAGTCCCGAAACTCCCATGTTTAATAAAACTAATCACCCGCAAACTTTTAGAACCACTCCGAACCGTTTTAAGCCGGTTCCAGAGTCGCGCATCCAAGAACTTCTTGAAGCCGAGCGCGCCAAGTTCAGCAAACTAGCTCCGCAATCAGATCTTGAAAACCAACGCGCCTCTCAAGTCACGCCTCTGGGTGTAGCTTCGAGCTTCCAACACTGGGATCCATTCCCCATCTCCATCGTCTCTGCAAAAGGGGCCTGGATGAAGGATGTCGATGGTCGCGACATGCTCGATTTATCTATGGGTTTTGGCGCTCTCTTAGTAGGCCATCTCAATGACGAAGTCATCAAAGAAGCGCATGCCACTCTCGATGTCGGAACTCTCTTCGCAACTCCTTCACCAATCACCCGCGATGGCGCAGAAATCATCTGCCGCCGTTTTGGTTTGGATATGGTCCGCTTCGCAAACTCCGGAACCGAAGCAACAATGTATGCGCTTCGTACCGCGCGCGCTGCGACTGGAAAACTTGGCGTTGTAAAAATCGAGGGTGGATATCACGGTTCGTACGACCCATTGATGGTCTCTGCAAAACCAGATTTAACAAAAGCAGGAGATCCTCACTCTCCAAACGCGGTTCCGCTTCCAGCAACTGATCCTGGTGATGTTTGGGTTGTTCCTTATAACGATGCGGATGCAATCGAGCGAGTTTTCAAAGCACATGCCGACAAGATTGCATGTCTTTTCATGGAGCCAGTTCTAGAAAATATTGGCATCGTCCTTCCAGATCTTGGTTATCTCGAGCGAGTCCGCGAACTCTGCGATCAATATGGAATTTTGTTGGTATTTGATGAAGTAAAGACAGGATTAACCGCGGGGCCACAAGGCGCAGCACAGAGACTTGGAGTGAAACCAGATCTGATTTCACTTGCGAAATCCATTGGCGGCGGAATCCCAGTCGCAGCTTTTGGTGGAAAACGCGAATACATGAGCGTAGTTGTTGACGGAAAACATTCTCATCTCGGAACTTTCAATGGCCACTATCTTGCAATGGCGGGTATCCGCGCAGTTGATCGCCTCTGTACTCCAGAAGCGCTTCAACGCAGTGAAGATCTCAATCGCCAAGCGCTCACTCGCATCGCAGACATCATCAATGAATATGAGATCCCTGCGCATACGGTTGGATTTGGCGTAAAAGGCTGTATTACTTGGTCTCCACAACCAGTTCGCAACTACCGCGATTACAAAGCCACAAACTTTGATATCGCAGAGTTGTCATTCTTCTGGTCGCTCAATCGCAATGTTATGACCCCTCCGGGGCTTGATGAGCAGTGGTTAATTTCTCTGGCTCACACCCAACGCGAGATAGATATCATCGTTGGAGATTTCCTAGAGTTTGCTCAAGCACTTCGCGCCTAAGCGCGGAAGTAATGCTCTAAATTCCAAGCTCGAACTCCACCGGCTACACCTGCGGTATTTGGAACAATCACAACATCATCGCCCATTCGTTCTAGATCAACCGGCCTGATGCAACGAGCATTTCCACCACCGATATACAGTCGATCCCATTTGAAAACTGGGCGGAGCTCCTCGACTAACTGCTTGATGCGACGTGACCAGAAAACATTGCCGAGTCTTTTCCGCTCTTGCTCACCAATCCATGTGTCATATGTCGTGCCACGTCGTACTGTTGCATGTGAGAATTCAAAGTGTGGAGTTAGCTTTCCGCCGTAGAAGATAGCGAATCCAAGTCCAGTACCTAAAGTAATAACAACTTCATATCCCGATCCGGTGATAATTCCGGCGCCATGCACTTCTGCATCATTGAGTACAAGAGTTGGGATTCCCAATTTATCTGAGAGAGCTTTCTGAACATCAAAATCTCTCCATTGTTCTTGTAGCTCTGGATCGATTTTGGTGCGGGGACCACGCGTGGTGATGTAGTGCGGCGTAGCTACAACAACACCATTTCGAATCATTCCTGGCATGCCTATCGTCGCCCGATAAGCCTTAGGCAAGCTATCTGCAATCTCAGCAATCGTGGTTACAAAGCGCTCTGGAGATAAGGGATATGGAGTCTCAATCCGGTTGGGCTTTGAATGCATTGTGCCTGAGTCATCGAGAACACAGCTCTTGAGAAAGAGTCCTCCACAATCAACAGAGAGAGTAAGGCGCTCATTCATGTCGCGAGGATAGCAATATCTTGATTGCGCGTTTAGGTCTATCGGTAATAACGCCTTCGATTGATCTCTTCTTTAACCATCGGAGGTCTTCACGCGAGTTCACGGTCCATACATAGATTTGTGCTGAGGCTAGTCGATTTAATATTCCCGGGTGTTTTCGCAGCAGCTCAATATCAATAGCAACATCTCTCGTCGACCTAATTAGGACGGCCAGTGGATACTTGATGACTTTGATAACGCGCGGATATCTCTTCTTCATCCGTAAGGTTGCTAGATAAGAAAATGACATTAATGAAACATTGATTTTTGCGGCAGAAATTTCTGCTGCTCGTAAGTTGAGCAGAGCAATCACGCGCTTTTCTATGGCGCCACCTGACATGACAGGGTGTTTGGTTTCGATCAAAAGATCCTTATGATTCTTAATAGCAAGATCGAGAAGCTCATTGAGTGTTATTGCATCGGTGAGTTCCTTGATTCGTTTCGCGCTCAAACGAGAAATTGCACCACGTTTACCTGTTATGCGCTCGATGGTGCGATCATGGAAACAGATAATCTCTTTATCTTTAGTAAGTCTGACATCGCATTCAAAACCATCAGCACCGACATCGATTGCAGCTTGATAGGCAATGCGCGTTGCTTCTGGGAACTTATGGCTAAAACCGCGGTGGGCAAAGACTTTCATCGACCGATAATGAATCGTGCAGCATTCATAAATCCAACGCTACCTTTACGAGATTTCAGAAGGAATAAGGCGCGAAAAATTGGAGCGCTAGCCCCGAAAACTCTGGTGAATACTGCCGCTCTTGCAGTGAGATCCCGCCGCGTACCCCACGCGCTTCCCGAGCTCTCTTTGGGATGAATGGCTACGCGAACTGGTAGGTAAACCCCTTTCAGTCCGCTCTTGAGTGCATCAGCGATAAAGATGTATTCATCGCCTAAGAAATTCTCCACCCCAGCGCCAAAGTTCTCATCAAAGTTGATCTTCTTCTCGCGAATCGCATCGACGCGCACCATCATCTCGTAGGTAGCGGCTTTTGCTGAATTGAATTTCGATAGCGAGTGTTCTTTCTTTGGATAGCTCTTTCGCAACTCTCCTGATTCATCCGTCGTCTGTGCCATGATGATTGAGCAATCAGGATGACTCTCAAAATACTCTATTAGATGAGCAAGTCCCGCCTCGTCAAAGGTGATGTCATCATCTCCAAAGATCAGATACTTTCCGGCTGCATGTTTCAAAGCAGCGTTTCTACTCTTTGCAACTCCTCGACCCTTGAGTTCTACCAACTTTGATTGGGGAAGATCAAATGCATAACTCTCTTCTTGGGGATTCTGAACTAAGACAATAAATTCTCGGGAGCTGTTCTTTTCTGGCAATCTTAAATTCTTTACTCGGCTAGCAAGGGTGGAGTAGCCGAATGTCAGAACTACATCATTCGATGTCATCGTCAGCAGACGTTCGTGAATTTGACTTCGCATAACGCATTAATGAGCGTGATGCATTTGAGATAACAGAGTTCTGTAGACGGGCTCCGAGGAAAATAACGAGTGTATTTGCCGGCGTAATCTCCCCTTCAATGCTGAGAAAGAGAAGTAGCGCTAGCAAAACCAACATTCCAGCCCCTGAAACCAGCGCCCCAGTTTCGGCAGCTTTGATACGTACTCCGTATCGCTTATCTGGCTTCACTTTCTTCTTGCCACCAATTGCAGCAATCTCGGCTTGAATTGCAATCTGCTTGCGGAAGATATTGCCGATTACTTGAAGGATGATCAACAAAATCAGAGTGTTTATCAGCGCAATGAACGGGCTGAGAATCAAAAAGAAAAGGATGATGGCAACAAGCTGAGTTCCGAGGCTAAGGATATTCGTGAGTTCAAAAGCCATAGCCCACTCGCGGTTTTCCTCTTTTGGACTCTTCTCTTTCTTTGCGGCCCTGAAAGAGCGTGCGAATGCTTTAACGCGATAGTTGCGTTGATAGAACTGGCTAATTCGAGTGACGATAAAGAAGATGAAGAAACCTACAACAGCCCAACCCAGAACGGTTTTATCAAAATCACCCTCATGAAGAACAAGAGTTGCAAAGAATTTCATTACTAGTAACTCAGAGACTGAGATGGTTGCCGCGATGAGCGATAAGAAGATAAGCACGAAGCGGAATCTGCCACGAGGAAAGAGATGGCGGAAACCAGCAATCATCTCCTTGGCTATAAAAAACATCTTTCAGCCTCTCGCTAGCTTTCGCGATCCGAGAATTGCAACCAGGTGTCCAATTGTTACAAAGATTGCAAGATAGATTCCGATGGTGATCAAGGATTTATTATTACCAAAGATTGCAATAATGATTGACATCTCGACAGAGTGAAAGAGTCGCTGAACGGCAAGGACTTTGAAGGGCGCTTTCGCGATTCGTAGCCATGACTTAACCGCTTGGCGTACCTCATGTGAATCCGAGAGTTTTGGTAAACCTGCAAAAGCGCGCGAGACATGCACGATGTCATTAAATCCCTTGTTCCAAAGAATCATGATAGAAATCAAAGCTCCCAGAAATGGAAGTTTCCAGTCACTAATTTCTTGTTCCGGCCATCCAGCCAATCGAAGTGCAAAAGCGACAGGAATCAAAGACTCGGTGAGGTAATGACCGACTCGATCGAGGAAGACTCCTTTGGGTGATTGGGTGTTTCGCCAGCGCGCGATTTCACCATCGCAGCAATCCCAGAGCATCTGTAATTGCGATAACAGCAGTGCAAGCAGAATTCCGGTGTATCCCGGGATCAGAAGTGCAGCGCTGATCGACACTCCTGTTGCAATCATCAGGTAGGTAACACCGTTAGCGGTGATGGGGGTCTTAAGAAGTAATCGAGTCAGATACGGCGAAAGTTTGCGGAGGTAAAGATCTGCTACCCAATGCTCTGCGTTCGATCTACCGGTAACTGAAGGTGGCTGGGAGATCTCGCGAATCTGAGCAATGGTTGGCTTTGATGGCCGATCCGTCATCTTCCAATCTTATTGGCTCGATGGCCTAAAACCCATTGTGCTGATGAGATAACAAGGAATAAGAGTGAGAAATACCAAGCAAAGTATTCCAACGGCCACTCTTGAAGGGCGGCTACTCCGAGCAGCAAGATTCGTCCACCAACAAACAAACCAAGCGCTGATAGCCAGGCAGGTTTTCTATCGTTCTGCAGGGCTCGATAGAGATTGTCATAGTGATGGAAGACAATCGCAAAGATAATCATGTATGAAGCAATATTTATCTGATTGGCACTTGCAAAAATCCAGAGTAGAAATGCGCCCTCTAGCGCGCGCAAGATTGAAGGTTCAACCCAATCGAATCTTCTTGTGATGCTCCGCTTCAAACCTAAGAGATCTAATTGCTCAACAATAAATGGACTCTGAATCGATTCTGGCGGCATCTCTCTTGTGCGCCGGATGCGGCCACGATAGACAACCACCGCAGAGATAAACGCAAGGATTGGCATAGCTGTGAAGGTAAATGCCGCGCCACCAATGACTGCGCTGGCGCTAATTGCTAGCCATCGTTCGCCGATTGGGAATTGAATAATCTTTCCTAACCAATAACGCAAGCGACCCTTGGGTTCGCGCTCTGTTGGAATAATTCCGTCAAATTCCGCCATGAAATCAACTGGTGTAGCGAATTTCTCTTCAGCGCGAATTTTGACAACTCGGGCGAAGTTGTAATCAGAGAGGTGTCTAAATGTCTGAATCAACATCATCGCAATCGCTGGAATCCAGAGGTCTCGACCTTCTTTCTCTGCGCCGAACGCCAACCCAAGAAAGACCATGTACTCCTTGACGCGATCAGTTACTGCATCAAGCCACGCACCAAGTTGTGAGAATTTTCTGGTGTAGCGAGCAAGTTCGCCGTCGACGCAATCAACGATGATGCTGAGTTGGAGCAGAACTGCACCAAGGAATATCCACCAGAAAGTTCCTTGCGCAAAACTAAATGCTGAATAAAGCCCAATAGCAAATGAAATGAGCGTCACTTGATTGGGCGTCGCACCGATTTTGACGGCTAGCCAGGTAAGAAGTTTCGAGAATTTCCGTAGGAAAAACACTGAGAAAAACCCATCATTGGCGCGATTGGCCATACTTAAGCGAACTCGACCCATATTGAGTTGAGCGATCTCTTCTCTTATCTTCGTACGCTCGGTTGTATCTGCACTTCTGGCATAAGGCGCAGCCCACACTTCAGCAGCATCAACTTTGATCATCGCACGAGTGAGCGCTACAAGCACTAAATCAACTGCGTTGCCTCGAGGATTATGTTCGATGGCTTTTTCCAGTGCGGGAATAATTTCATCCCTCTGTTTCTGGGAGAGCCGAATAATCCCAACAAACCTACGATTTCCAATAGTGACTTTATGCGAAGCAGAAGAAGCGCTTGCAATTCTTCCTTGGCGGATCAGTGTGTCGCCATTCTTCTCGGTTGCAACAAGGGCGGCAGAAGAGCTGCGTGGATAATCGGTGAGCAACTCTAAATGCGGATCGGCAACGACTGAGTTCTCATCAATGAGCAATAGATCATTTGTTGAGGATACAAATCGATTGAGGACCTCTTCGATTGATGTGGCGGGAGTGACCACCAACGAAGAAAGGGATTGATTCATTTCCTGTAGTATAAATCTATGGCCCTTCAAGTCGTGATTCTTGCTGCTGGAATGGGAACGCGTTTAGGCAAGCCATGGCCCAAACCCC
>CAYSGG010000007.1:0-34175 GCA_964430775.1 uncultured Clavibacter sp.
TCATTTGGATTTGATGCAATCACGGTCGCACTTCTTGGTCGTGCAAAACCACTCGGAGTTGTTCTCTCAGCATTCTTATTTGCAGGACTTCGTGTGGGAGGTCAGATGATGCAAGCGCGAACCGATACTCCGTTGGATCTCATCCTGGTTGTCCAGGCGTTGATCATTCTCTTCATCGCAGCTCCTGCTCTGGTCAAGGGAATCTTCCGATTGAAGAATGTCAGTGGCTCTACGGGCATGGCAGCGAAAGGTTGGAACGGATGATGAAGAAGATCTCAAATCTTTCCGCAGCTCAGATCAGGACCCGACGCGGCATTTTTACGCTCGGAATCGCCACACTTCTCAGCCTCGTTGCTTTCGTCATCAGACCGAAAGAATCCCAGATCACCAGTTTTGGTTTTGTCCGTGGCGATGAATGGGCGCTCATTAATCAATGGGATATCGATTCGCGCACTGGAGCCTTGGTCTTCGTAGGCATAGCTGCACTCTGCACCGCATATGGATATTTCCGATTCATCAAAGATAAGAAATCTCTAGCCTTCACCATGATTGGTGGGTTTGCTCTTCTGATGTCATTCCTATGTTGGGCCGGAGCTGGAAAGTTCATTCCATTTACCGCAATTGTTGCCGGTGGACTCGTTCTTGCAGTTCCGCTGATCTTTGGCGCGATGGCCGGAGTAATCTGCGAACGCTCAGGCGTCATCAATATTGCAATTGAAGGTCAATTGCTCGCCGCAGCTTTCGCTGCAGGTGTTGTTGCAAGTTTGACTAAGAGCACCTTCTGGGGATTACTCGTTGCGCCATTTGCTGGAGCGCTGATTTCGGTATTGCTTGCGACATTTGCAATCAAATATCAGATTGATCAAGTGATTCTCGGATTCGTTCTGAACGTTCTTGTCATTGGTATGACTGGTTTCTTCTATAAGAAACTTCTTATTCCTTATCAAGAGACCTGGAACACTGGTCCAATCCTGCAACCAATCAAGATTCCGTTGCTCTCAAAGATTCCTATTCTGGGGCCGATTCTCTTCAATCAGACCATCATCGTGTATCTGATGTATGCCGCAGTCGCTCTGACTCACTATTACCTATTCAAGACCCGTTGGGGATTGCGTACGCGTGCTGTCGGTGAACACCCAACAGCGGCTGACTCAGTAGGTATCAAAGTCAATGCTCTTCGTTTCAAAAATGTCATCATTGCTGGAGCAGTCGCAGGACTGGGTGGTGCATATTTCACTGTTGGTGCGGTCGGCGCATTCAGTAAGGAAATGACTGCTGGCAAAGGCTTTATCGCCCTTGCTGCGCTGATTTTCGGACGCTGGAGCCCACTCGGTGCTGTTGCTGCAGCTCTCCTATTTGGCTTTGCAGATAACTTGCAAGTCGTACTCTCAATTATCGGTACTGGAATTCCAAGTGAGTTCCTATTGATGGTTCCTTACATCGCAACCATCATTGCAGTCTCTGGTTTTGTCGGTCGAGTTCGAGCGCCAGCCGCAGACGGTATCCCTTACTCTCGTGGTGGCTCACATTGATTGATTGGGAGGTACTTCGCCGCGAAGCGATCTCGGCGATGAAGAAGTCTTATTCGCCGTACTCCAAATTCCCCGTTGGAGTTGCAGGGCTGGTTAATGATGGGCGAATCGTGAGTGGTTGCAATGTCGAGAATGCGAGTTACGGACTCACACTCTGCGCTGAGTGCTCCATGATTTCTAATCTTGCGATGACTGGTGGCGGTCGCATTCGCGCTGTTGTCTGTGTTGATAAAAATGGTGAACTACTCTCGCCATGCGGACGTTGTCGTCAACTCTTATTCGAGCATGGTGGCAAAGAGCTACAGCTTCTGACTCCTGATGGTCCACAGCCCATGTCAGTCATTCTGCCGTGGGGTTTTGGCCCAGAAGATCTGCCACAGTAATCGTGAAGAAGTAGAACGTGGCCGAAGCATTTGCAGCTGTTGAGATCATCGCAGCAAAACGTGATCGATATGAACTCACCGATGCCCAGATTGATTGGGTCGTTGATGCCTATACTCGAGGTGTCGTAGCTGACGAACAGATGTCAGCTCTCTTGATGGCGATTCTGCTCAATGGAATGAACGCTCGAGAAATTTCACGTTGGACTGATGCGATGATCAATAGCGGTGAACGGATGTCGTGGTCGGAGTTGAAAGTTCCCACCGTTGATAAGCATTCAACGGGCGGAGTCGGCGACAAAATCACCTTGCCATTAGCGCCGCTAGTTGCAGCGTGCGGAGCAGCAGTTCCACAGCTTTCTGGCCGCGGTTTAGGCCACACCGGTGGAACGCTAGATAAGTTGGAGTCGATTCCAGGTTGGCGCGCATCTCTGTCTAATGCCGAGATGCTCAAAGTTCTACAAGATGTCGGCGCGGTTATCTGCGCGGCCGGCGCAGGTCTTGCTCCAGCTGATAAAAAACTTTATGCACTGCGCGATGTCACAGCCACCGTTGAGGCAATTCCTTTAATCGCATCATCGATTATGTCCAAGAAGATTGCAGAAGGAACCAGCGCACTCATTCTCGATGTGAAGACGGGAAGTGGCGCTTTTATGTCCGATCCAGAACGCGCCCAAGAGTTAGCGCGCACAATGGTTGCGCTCGGTACTCGCGCCGGCGTTAAGACTCGAGCGCTGGTTACTGCGATGGATGTACCGCTTGGTTTAACTGCGGGTAATGCGCTGGAGGTACGTGAATCAATCGAAGTTCTGTCAGGTGGCGGACCGAGTGATGTTGTAGAGCTGACTGTCTTGCTGGCACGCGAAATGCTTGATGCTGCAGGAGTCACGAATGGCAAAGATCCGGAAGTTGCGCTGAAGGATGGAAGTGCGATGGATAAATGGCGTCAGATGATTTCGGCGCAGGGTGGAAATCCTGATGCTCCACTACCAACTGCAAAGGAATTTATTCAGATCAAAGCTGAGAAGTCCGGAACGATTGCATCGATGGATGCGCTCAAAGTGGGCATCAGCGCATGGCGCCTTGGCGCAGGTCGTGCACGACAAGGCGAAAGCGTCCAAGCAGGCGCAGGTATTGAAATTCACGCTAAGCCCGGAGAGAAGATTGCAGCTGGCGCTCCTCTCTTCACACTTCATACCGATGAACCAGAACGATTTGCGCGCGCAGAAGAAGCGCTCGATGGTGCCGTGACGATTTCAGATGATGGGCGAGTAGCGCCACGATTGCCATTGGTTGTGGCACGTATTGATTCTCATGACCTCGCTTGATTTCACCCCATCGCTAGAGCAGATTAAGGCGATTCCTAAGGCTCTATTGCATGATCATCTCGATGGCGGACTGCGGCCTGCCACCATTATCGAGATCGCAGAAGAGATTGGTTATGAGAAATTACCAACGACCGATGCGCAAGAGTTAGCAACTTGGTTCGAAGAGTCATGTAATTCAGGGTCCTTAGTTAGATATCTCGAGACCTTTGATCACACCATCGCTGTCATGCAACGAAAAGAGGATCTGATTCGCGTTGCGCGAGAATGCGTTGTTGATCTGGCGCGTGATGGCGTGGTGTATGCCGAGGTTCGTGGTGCACCTGAACTATTTACCACCCAAGGATTATCGATTGATAAAGTGGTCGAAGCCACGTTGGAAGGTTATCGCCAAGGAGAAGAAGAGGCGCGAGCAGAAGGATTTGATATTCGCGTTGAATCAATTCTCTGTGCGCTACGACAGAATCATCGTGATCGGGAAGCTGCAAAGGCGGTAATCAAATATCGCGATAAGGGCGTCGTCGGTTTTGATATTGCTGGTCCAGAAGATGGATATCCGCCGACCAATCAACTGCAGACTTTTGAATATCTGCGTCGCGAAAATGCTCACTTCACTATTCATGCTGGCGAGGCTTATGGCCTGGCTTCGATTTGGGAAGCAATTCAATATTGTGGTGCAGAAAGATTAGGCCACGGAGTGCGAATCATTGATGACATCGATTTCTCGGGTGACACTCCACAGCTAGGTCGCCTCGCATCGTTTGTCCGGGATCGACGTATCCCACTTGAGATCTGTCCAACCTCAAATCTTCAGACCGGAGCTGCAAAGACGATGAAAGAACACCCCATCGGCAAGCTCGCAGAACTTCGCTTCCGAGTTACCGTCAACACTGATAACCGTCTAATGTCACGAACATCTATGTCGAATGAGATGTTCCAATTAGTACAGGCTTTTGGCTGGACCATGGCTGATCTCCAACGCGTCACAGTCAATGCGCTCAAGAGCGCATTCATTCCCTTTGAGGAGCGCCTTGAGATTATTGAAGAGGTCGTAAAGCCTGGATTTATGAGGTTGGCGAGCGCGTAAAACTAGATTCCGATGGGATGCCAGACCGTCTTGAACTCCATAAAGGAGAGGATTCGAGCGGGCGAGACATCCTCTTTGAAGCGATGAATCCGCTTGAGATTCTCTGTTCCTGCGACACGTAACTCTGGCTCTGACTTAGCATCAATGCCAGATAAATCCATCCCATCAATCTCCATATGTGAAGCCATCCAGGGAGCTAACTCTGCGCTCTTTCCAGTCAAGATATTGATGACGCCCGCGGGAACATCAGAGGTTGCAAGACACTCAGCAAGAGTGATGGCAGGAAGTGCGCGCTTCTCGCTAGCTACGAGCACAGCAGTATTTCCACCGGCGATGACCGGGGCCAATCCACGAATCAATCCAAGTAGAGAAGATTTTTGTTCCGCGATGATTCCGACGACTCCAAGTGGTTCAGGGATTGTGAAGTTGTAATACGGACCTGCAATCGGATTTGTTCCTCCTGCAGTGCTAGCAATCTTGTCAGTCCAACCCGCATACCAAACCCAGGTATCAATCGCATCATGAACTTGTTGTGTCGCTGACTTGGCAGTGACTCCTTCAAGGCTCATAATCTCAGAGACGAATTGTTCAGTGCGTCCTTCCATAATCTCAGCGATGCGATAGAGAATCTGACCGCGATTGTAAGCTGTGGCCGAACTCCATTGATGGTGAGCGTTCTTTGCGGCAACCACGGCATCGCGTAAATCTTTGCGAGATGCTTGAGCCGGATTAGCGATGAACTTACCTTTGGAGTCATGAAGTTCGTAGCTGCGCCCTGACTCGCTGCGCGGGAATGCGCCACCAATAAATAACTTGTAAGTCTTCTTCACATCAATTCTCATCAGTGGGCTCCTTTGATGTAAGAAGCTAAACCGTGGCGACCGCCTTCGCGTCCCCAACCAGATTCCTTATATCCACCGAAGGGGCTGGCAGGATCAAATTTGTTAAATGTATTTGCCCAGATAACGCCAGCTTTGAGTTGGTTGCTGGCCCATAAAATCTTCGATCCCTTATCGGTCCAAACACCGGCCGAGAGGCCAAAAGGAGTGTTATTGGCTTTCTCTATCGCCTCTTGCGGGGTTCGGAATGTGAGGACGGAGAGCACTGGTCCAAATATCTCTTCGCGCGCGATGCGATGCGCTTGTGTGACGCCGGTAAAGATTGTTGGTGCAAACCAGAAACCTTGTGATGGAAGCGCGCAGGGCGCTGACCAGATCTGAGCACCTTCAGATTCGCCAGAAGAGGAGAGCTCACGGATCTTTGCTAATTGAGCAGCAGAGTTGATGGCTCCTAAGTCTGTGTTCTTATCGAGCGGATCACCAACGCGAATCTTCGACATACGGAGCTGCAACTTATGCAAGAACTCGTCATGGATACTCTCTTGTAATAGCAAGCGCGAACCTGCGCAGCAGACATGGCCTTGATTGAAGAAAATTCCGTTGACTATTCCTTCGACTGCTTGATCGATGGGAGCATCATCGAATACAACGTTTGCGCCTTTACCACCAAGTTCGAGTGAGACCGGTGTGTTTGTGGAGGCAACGCTTTGGGCAATCAACTTGCCGACCTCAGTAGAACCAGTAAATGCAATCTTGTCGATATCAGGGTGTTTCACTAGAGCGCTACCAGTTCGGCCATCGCCAGTGATGATGTTGACAACGCCTGCTGGTAGATCTGCTTGCTGGCAGATCTCGGCAAAGAGAAGGGCCGTGAGTGGAGTTGTTTCGGCTGGTTTCAACACTACGGTATTGCCGGTCGCAAGAGCGGGAGCAACTTTCCATGCCAGCATTAACAGCGGGAAATTCCAGGGAATGACTTGTCCAACAACTCCATGTGCTTTCGGATGTGAGCCAAATCCAGCGAACTCCAACTTATCTGCCCAACCGGCGTGATAGAAAAAGTGCGCTGCCGAGAGCGGAACATCAACATCGCGAGTCTCACGAATCGGTTTTCCATTGTCCATGGACTCAACGACTGCGAACTCGCGTGCGCGTTCTTGGATCAATCGTGCAATCCTGAAGAGGTACTTAGCGCGCTCTTTTCCGCTCATTTTCGACCAAACCTTGGCGTAGGCGGCGCGCGCTGCTTTTACTGCCTTATCAACATCGACCTCGTCTGCAAATGAAATCTTCGATAAGACCTTCTCATTAGCGGGATTGATAGTTTCAAAGCGCTTTTTGCTGTGGGGCGCTTGGAATTTGCCGTTAATGAATAGCCCGTATTCCTTCTTGATATCTGCAATTGCAGTTGATTCTGGGGCCGGGGCGTATTCAAAGGCTGACATGATCAATCCACCGTAACATAATTCGCGCTGGAATATCGGCCATTACTCATCTTCATACGCTGCATTAAAAGATCATTGAGCAGTGCACTTGCGCCAATGCGAAAGAGCGCAGGATCGAGCCATTCAGGTCCGGCAATCTCGTTGACCAACACGAGTTGCTTGATTGCATCCTTGGTGGTTCGGATACCTCCTGCTGGCTTGACTCCAATTCGAACTCCGGTCAATGCGAAATAATCGCGGACCGCTTCAAGCATTACGAGGACAACAGGTGCAGTTGCAGCTGGTGTGACCTTGCCGGTTGAAGTCTTGATGAAGTCTGCACCTGCCAGCATTGCCATATACGAAGCTTTGCGAACATTATCGAGAGTGACGAGCTCACCAGTTTCGAGAATTACTTTGAGATGCGCTTTGTCACCGCAAATCTCTTTGATGGCAACAATCTCTTCAAATACTTCGCCGAGGCGTCCAGATAGAAAAGCGCCGCGATCAATCACCATATCAATTTCGCTTGCGCCGAGTGTAATTGCATCCTTCGTATCTTGGATCTTGACGGCACGCGAAGCGCGACCGGAGGGAAAAGCAGTAGAGACAGCAGCAACGGGAACATCCGATCCGCCAATGAGATCGAGGTGTTCACGTGCGATTCCAACCATGTCGTTATAGACGCAGACTGCGCCCACATGTGGAACTGTGAGATCGCGAGGATCTGGACGCACTGCTTTTGAGCAGAGTGCGCGAACTTTGCCGGGAGTATCAGCGCCTTCCAAAGTTGTGAGGTCAACCATGCGAATAGCCATATCAATAGCCCAGCTTTTGCTGGTGGTCTTGATACTCCGCGTTGCTAATGATGCAGCGCGCTCATGTGCGCCGACTTGGTCGACTGTAGGAAGGGTCTGCAGAAAGCGCTTGAGCGACTGTTCTGACCCATCGATGAGTTGCTGACCGGACACGCTGGGAGTCTACAAGTTATCAGGAGAGAAAGGTACGGAGCTCTCTTTCCAATTCATCAATGATGGGCTCCGCGCTCGCTGAATCTTTACTAATGACCTCGATGTAACACTTGATTTTCGGCTCTGTGCCACTAGGTCTAACAATCACTCGGATATTGTCAGAAAGTCGAATGCGCACTCCATTAGTGGGCGGCAACTTATCTTGTGGCTTTTCGAGATCATCAAACGACGTTACTGCGAATGATCCAATCGACGATGGAGTGCTGTTTCTAAATCGTCCGAGAATCTGATCAATCTGCGCGATGCTTGTTGTGCGAACCGAAATCTGTCGAGTGCCGTGATAACCATGACGAGACCAAATCTCTTCCAAGAGATCGTTGAGAGTTTTACCTTCGCGATGTAAATCGGTTGCGAGCTGAGCAAGTACAAGAGCTGCACTGATTCCATCTTTATCATTGACCGAATGAGAGTCGACTGCATATCCCAACGCCTCTTCATATCCAAACCAGAGATTTGGAATCTTTGCTAACCACTTAAAACCAGTAAGTGTCTCCGTGAATGTGATTCCATAATGTGCGGCAATCTTGCTCAAGATTGATGATGACACTATTGAGTTTGCCATGACAACATCTTTGTTGGGTGCTCGCCGAGCCATGTATTCACCAAGAAGAGCTCCAACCTCATCGCCCCGAAGCATTCGCCATTTGCCGCTCTTATCAGCGACTGCTGCTGCGCAGCGATCTGCATCAGGATCATTGGCAATTACCAGATCTGCGGATTCACGCTGAGCAGTTGCGATGGATAAATCGATTGCGCCTGGCTCTTCAGGATTGGGAAATTTCACGGTGGGGAAATCAGGATCTGGTTCAGCCTGCTCGCGCACCAGAATCGGAGATGGAAAACCAGCCTTGGTGAAGACTTTGCAGAGCGTTTCAGTGCCAACGCCGTGCATGGCGGTGTACACGATTTTGAGGTTTCCAGGTTTGGTAGCTAACTGCGCAGTTGCGTTGATGTATGCATCTACGTGTGACTCATCAAGGATTGTCCAACCCTGGGCGCGCGGAAGTGTACGAAGTGATTCAATAGCAGCGATATCTGCAGATATTTCGCTATCGGCAGGGGAGATAATCTGTGATCCTTCGTATCGAACTCCGCCTACAGTTCCACCGAGGTAGACCTTGTAGCCATTGTCTTGCGGTGGATTATGACTGGCGGTCACCATGATTCCAACGTCGCATGCGAGATCACGAACTGCGTACGCCAATACCGGGGTAGGTAAAGGACGCGGAAGCACCGAAACTGTGAAGCCTGCGCCCATCATTATCTCTGCAGTATCGCGAGTGAAATCCTCTGAGCCATAGCGCGCATCTCTTCCAATCACGACGCTGGTGAGGCCATTACGTTTCATGTAACGCGCTAGTCCAGCTGCGGTTTTAGTAACAACTGCACGGTTCATTCTGGATGGCCCTGCGCCCAGTGGACCACGCAGTCCCGCAGTTCCAAATTCAAGGAATCCAGAGAAACATGAACGTAGCTCTGCTTCATTCTCTGAGCGGAGTAATTCTCTTAAGGTTTCTTGCGTTGCAGGATCGGGATCTTCTGCAATCCATTTTTCAACTTCTGTGACAAGAGCTTTATCGAGCGTCATAGTTTCTCAATCAGATTCACGAGCAGATTTCCCATTTTCTCTGCAGATGCTTTGCCAGCCGCAATCACTTCATCGTGGCTGAGTTTTTCTCCCGTCATGCCTGCAGCAGCGTTAGTAACTAGCGAGATTCCCACAACTTCTGCTCCCAGTGCATGTGCCGCGATGGCTTCGGGCACGGTCGACATTCCAACTAGATCTGCGCCCATGATACGGATCATGCGGATTTCAGCAGGAGTTTCGTAGGTTGGGCCTCTCCAATGGGCATAAACGCCTTCAACCAGAGTGGAATCAGCGGACTTGAGTAGACCACGAATGCGAGCGCTATAAAGATCAGTCAGGTCAACGAAGTTTGCGCCTCTAATAGGGCTAACTGCGGTGAGCGAAATGTGATCTTTGATCAATACTGGTTGTCCAACAGAGAAATCGGGATTAATTCCACCGCACGCATTAGTCAGTACAACAACAGAGCAACCACTTTTTACTGCAGTGCGAACTCCGTGAACGACTGGCTCGATTCCCTTTCCTTCATAGAGATGTGTGCGTCCAAGAAAGACCAAGATATTTTTACCGGTAGAAGTTGTGTAAGAACGCAACGATGAACCATGTCCTTGCACGGTTGACTTCTCAAAGCCAGGAAGATCATGGAGCGCAATCTCATGAGTTGGCTTACCGAATTTATCTGCGGCATCGACCCATCCAGATCCCATCACAAATGCATAGGAGTGAGTTTCTTTGCCAGTGATTGTTGCAATAGCTTGTGCGGCTTCGCTTGCGGCGCCTATTGGGTCTTCATAGAGATCAACCATGAGCTAAACCTATCTGGTCGGTCGAGTTATGAGAGAAGTGATGTAATCCTCAGGTGCGCCGGCTTCGCGAGCAGCAGCGACCATAATCTCTAAGTATCGCTGGGAAGGAAGGCCGCCTTCAAAAGAATTCAGCACATAGACATAACACAGTGGTGAACCATCAAGTGTTTCGGCTCTCACGCGGATTTTGCGGTACAAATCCGTTGTGACACCTTCCCATTCATCGAGCGCATTCTCATCGGCAACAGTGAGATCGTAGATCGATACAAAAACGCTGTGATCAGGGTCTTCGGCGAGGGTTGCAACAGCGCCTTCCCAACCAATCTCTTCACCACCAAAAGTCAATCGCCATCCTCGTAACCAGCCGGTACCGCGATGAGGTGAATGAGGTGCACGCAGCAACATCTGTCGGGGATCGAGATTTGATCCATATGCTGCGTACAGAGTCATGAGAGCAAATCAAACCATCGATAGCCCAGTTTGAGTACTGCGTTTCGGAGCAATGGCAGCGAAAGTCCGATGACATTGGAACTTTCGCCCTCAATTCGTGAGATAAACGGGGAGCTCAGTCCATCGAGAGTAAAGCCGCCAGCCACGTGAAGTGGCTCTCCAGTTGCAACATAACTTTCGATTTCATCATCAGTCATATCTGCGAAGAAGACTCGAGTTGTTGCAACGTCGCTAATCTCAACGCCTTTTTCCGTATCAATGATGCAATGACCAGTGTGTAGCAATCCTGACTTTCCGCGCAGTGATCGAGCACGCTCTATTGCATTTTCAACGCTTAAAGGCTTACCCAGCGACTCACCTTCAAACTCGAATGTTGAATCGCAGCCAATTACCAGAGCGGGAAAGTTGACCTTCTCCTTGACGGTATGAGCTTTGACGATTGCCAAAGCAATCACCATTTCGCGAGGTGAGAGTTGAGCGTAAGCAGGGTCTTCTTCAAAAACTCCGCTAACAATTACTTCAGGTGTAATGCCGGCGTTCTGTAATAGCCGTAGTCTCGACGGTGATGCAGAAGCTAAGACAATCTTTGGGGACACGCGATTAACTTCTTCCTAGAGCTCTGAATTTCCAACCCGCGTTACGCCATAAATCTCGATCAAGCATATTTCGACCATCGATTATTACCGCTTGGCGTACAAGGCCTTTGATAGATACTGGGTCAATCTCGCGATAAATCTTCCACTCAGTTAAATGCAAGATGACATCAGCATCCTTGATGCACTCCTCAATACGATCATGGTAGTCAAGATGAGGATGGCGTCGTCGAGCAGGTTCAATTGCTTTCGGATCATGAACGCGAACATCGGCGCCTGCGGCTGCGATTTGTACTGCGATATCAAGCGCTGGTGAGTCACGAACATCATCGCTATCGGGTTTAAAGGCCGCGCCAAGAACTGCGATGCGCTTTCCTTTCAGATCCATGCCGATATCAGCGCGTACCAAATCGATCATTCGTTGACGGGCTCGCAAATTGATGGAGTCAATCTCGCGGAGAAATTCGAGTGATTGTTGGGCGCCAAGCTCTTCAGAGCGCGCCATAAATGCTCGAATATCTTTCGGTAAGCACCCACCACCAAATCCAATGCCAGCTTGCAAGAATCGAGAGCCGATACGGGGGTCATATCCAATGGCTTTTGCCAGCACAGTTACATCTCCGCCAGATGCCTCACAGATTTCAGCCATGGCATTAATAAATGAAATTTTGGTGGCAAGGAATGAGTTTGCTGCAACCTTGACTAGTTCTGCTGTAGGAAGGTCGGCGCGGATCCAGGGAACGTTATTTGCAATGAGTGGCGCATAGACCTCTTTGAGGATCTCTTCAGATGTATCTGAGGTTACTCCGACAACTAATCGATTTGGTCGCAAGGTATCTTCTACCGCAAAACCTTCACGTAAAAATTCTGGGTTCCATGCAAGTTCGACATTGGAGTTGATTTCTTTTATTCGCGCACGTAGTCGATCAGCGGTACCGACAGGAACGGTGGATTTTCCGACGATAAGCGATCCTGATTTAGCAACCTGCGCAACGCTTTCGGCAGATGCGTTGACGTAGCTCATATCAGCAGCTAATCCATCTTTCTGCTGTGGCGTTCCGACACAGATAAAGTGAACGTCACAGTCAGCAATCTCTGCGAAATCAGTTGTGAATGTCAGTCTTCCAGAAGCTAACTCTTGAACCAGTAGTTCCTCGAGGTCAGGTTCAAAGAATGGAACTTTCCCTTCTTTTAACTGACCAATCTTTGCTGCATCAACATCAACGCCAATAACGTGAAATCCAAGTGATGACATCGCAGCTGCATGGGTAGCTCCGAGATATCCCGTACCGACGACTGAGAGTTTGAGCATGATGGTTGAAAGCCTAGCCTTTACATGGGTTATCAGCGGCGCTGCCGGTCTTGAACTTATCAATCGTGCTGGGAGATGCAGATGGATCTGCCTTTACTTTATCGATGAGAGCATCATCATTCTTGATGCGCTCAAATAGTTCTGGTGCCAGAACAGGGTCCCAGAGCACTGCCGCGCTGACGCCATTCTTGCTGTAGTTGTAGTACTTCAAGGGGATAGTCAATGTACGAACATTCGATGCAGAGAGATTTCGTAGTTGTTTGCCAAGAGTCAAGAGATCGCCTTGATTGAGCCCTTCATCTGTCACCACGCTATCGAGTGCCGAGCTGATGAAATCGACCATCTTCACGGGATTAAGAAGGACTCCGGCGCTAGTCGCTTTACGGAGCATGGCTCCAGCGAATTCTTGCTGGCGCTTCATACGGCCAAGATCTCCCAGACCATCAAATTGTCGAGTGCGAACATATTTCAATGAATCAACGCCATCAAGAACATGACGACCCGCAGGTAGGACAAGGTGGCTCTTTGGATCATCAATATCTTTCTTAGTACAAATCTCAACGCCACCAAGTGCATCAACCATTCGTACAAAGCCTACGAAATTGATTTCTACATAGTGGTCTATTCGAAGTCCTGACATTTCTTCAAAGGTCTGAATCAAAAGCGGCGCGCCACCCCAATTAAATGCTGAATTAATCTTGGAGTACGTGGCGGGAATCAGTTTGCCTTGGGAATTCTCGTGTTCAGGAATCTTGGCATAGGAATCTCTTGGCACAGAGATGATTGCTGCTTTATCTCGCTTCTTTGAGATATGAACCAAGAGCATCGTGTCTGATCGTTTTCCAGCCGCAACATCAGTTCCACCGACTTTGAGTCGCTTAATCTCTGCGCGGCTGAGACCTTCGCGAGTATCGGAACCAACAATCAGATAATTGACTGCTGAGGATTCTTTCTTCGGGCGATTATCAAGACCACCGAAGGCATCAATTTTGGGAATAGCGGCGGTTATTCGACCTAGCCCCGCCCATGAAATCCCAGAAATCGCCACGATAGATATGGAGAGAATCGTGAAGAAACGAATTGCCCGCGGTGATTTCACAGGGCCTAGAGTAATTGGACGATAGCGTTTGAACGTTATGACGACCCCTAATGAGCGCGGTGATGCTGCCCACGCGGGAGATTATCCGCCCGTATCCATCATTCTCACTGTTATCAATGAAGAGCCCCATTTAGCGCAAGCAATCAACGCTGCGCTCAACTCTAACTATCGTGGAGATGTTGAAGTTGTGATCGCAGTCGGGCCCTCACGAGATCGAACGATGGAGATTGCGCAAGAGATTGCGGCGCGTGATCATCGAGTTCGTGTCATTGAGAATCCTTCTGGCCGCACACCTTCTGGACTTAATGCTGCGCTTAAAGAATCTCGTCACGAGATCGTGGTGCGAATAGATGGCCACTCTGAAATTGATCGTTATTACATTTCAACTGCTGTGGAGACTATTCGACAAACAGATGCCGTGAATGTCGGTGGAATCATGGCGGCAGAAGGCACTACACCTTTTGAAAGTGCTGTCGCTCGAGCTATGCGTTCACCAATTGGCGTGGGATCTGCAAAGTTTCATACTGGAGGGGTTGCAGGACCAACAGACACTGTGTATCTCGGGGTATTCCAGCGATCAGCAATCAATGCAATTGGCGGCTACGACGAAAGATTTGTGCGAGCCCAAGATTGGGAGATGAATTATCGTCTGCGATCTAATGGGGGAACTATCTGGTTCAATCCTGAGCTCAAAGTTACATATAGACCAAGGAATTCAGTTAAGAAGTTAGCGCGACAATATTTTGAATATGGTCGTTGGCGCAGAGTTGTATCACGGCAACATAAGGGCACAATAAATTTCCGCTATCTGGCTCCTCCTCTTAATCTCATTGTTAATTTCCTCTCGATAACTCTGGCAATTCTCTTCAATCCGATTTTTCTTGCTCCATCTTTGATATACATATCTGCAATTACGCTTTCATCAATCTTCATCGGAAAATCTTGGAGTGAGAGAGTTCGCCTCCCAATAGTTTTGATAACTATGCATTTTTGCTGGGGATTTGGTTTCATTTCATCTCCCAGGAAGCTAATACAGCAATAAAGAAAGCTTCCTGCGGTACCCTAAGAAATATGAAGAAAAGAGCGCTTTTACTTAGTTCCGTCACGCTGCTTTTCACCATGCTCATTTCCGTTATATCGCCAGCCAACGCACGAGTCCTCATTCCCACAGACTTTCGATTTTTTGGTTCTGGTTATGGTCACGGTGTAGGGATGAGCCAGATTGGTGCTCGAGGACAAGCGCTTGAAGGCAAGAGTGCCATCGAGATTCTCAATTATTACTATCCAGGCACAGCAGTCACCCCTTATCCCGATAACCAACTGATCAGAGTAAATATCGCTAATTTGATTAACTCGATTTCGTTGACCATGGCGGGTGCGGTCGGGGAGATCAGGCTTTATCAGGGAGATATTCCGATCTCGGAAAATCCAGAGCCGTTTGGAATATATGGTGGAGACACAACTGCGCTCTTCACAAACTTTGCAGGTTCAGTCGTCCCTGCGCTCTCATCTCCAACCGCAAAATATGCTGCAATTAATCCAGCAAAGGCATGGACAGTCAGGTGGGACACCACAACAACCACTATCGCCATAACAAATGGAACGGTCGTCAATCAGTATAAGTATGGGCAGATTGTTTTCAAGAGCGTGCAGACTCTGGTTAGTTCATATCTTGCAGTCACCAATACTTTACGTCTCCATGACGAATATCTCTGGGGACTGGGAGAAGTTCCATCATCATGGCCTGCTGCAGCTTTAGAGGCACAAGCAATTGCAGCGCGTACATATGCGCTCAATAAGCTCAATCGCGTCAGGGTCGAATGTGACTGCAACATCTACAGCACGACAGTCGATCAAAACTTCGTCGGTTATGCCAAAGAGACTGAAGCGATTTATGGAATCAAATGGAAAGAAGCCGTGAATCGCACCTTCGTTGATGAAGAGAATGCTCTAACGGTTACGTTGGATGGCAAGCCGATAAATGCTTTTTACTTCTCATCAAGCGGTGGAGTTACTCAAAACATTAAGGATGTATGGGGTTCATCAATTGATTACTTATTAGGCGTTCCAGATCCCTGGAGTCTTGATCCGATGATCAACCGTCGATATGCACTCTGGTCCAGATTCGTTCCTCAGTCGGTGATGGCTCAAGCATTTGGCCTGCCAGATGTGGTCTCTTTCGCGATTAATTCACGCACGGCTACTGGCAGCATTACTTCAATTACAGGAATCTCGAGTACAGGCGCTAGCGTTACTTTAACGGGGGAAATCTTCCGTTCACGAGTTAAATTGCCATCTACCTGGATTCATAACACTCGGCCGATTGTCAGAATTCCATATATTGCAACAGAGTGCCTTGAGAATTTCGTTCTGACGAAGCGCTTCTGCCTTAACTGAGGACCATCAAATAATCACTGCGAGAAATTAGTTCGCATGCAGAACCGAGTTGAGACCACCCCATGAACCAGATTTCGGCAGCGCCTCGAGCGCGCCGGTCTGAGAATTCCGTCTAAAGAGCATTCCATTAGCGCCGGAGAGCTCTCGAGCCTTCACGATAGTCCCGTCAGGTAATGTAATTTTCGAACCGGCTGTGATGTAAACGCCAGCTTCGACGACGCAATCATCACCTAATGAGATTCCTAGTCCTGAGTTTGCACCGAGCAAAGTTTTCTTGCCAATGGAAATCACTTCTTTTCCACCACCACTGAGCGTTCCCATGATTGATGCGCCACCGCCGATATCAGAACCATCTCCGACTACAACGCCGGCAGAGATTCTGCCCTCGACCATGGATGCACCAAGGGTCCCAGCATTGAAATTCACAAAACCTTCATGCATCACAGTAGTTCCTGCCGAGAGATGTGCACCAAGACGAACACGATCTGCATCTGCAATGCGCACACCATCAGGAATCACATAATCGACCATACGAGGAAACTTATCTACGCCATACACCGCAACAAATCCATACTTCTTTTGTAGCTTGCGCCGCACTTCGTCAAAACCAGCAATCGCGCATGGTCCATGTGAAGTCCAGACGACGTTGTTGAGAATTCCAAAAATTCCGTCGAGCGCTAGTCCATGTGGCTTAATTAAGCGATGGGAGAGAAGTTGTAATCTCAAATATGCATCAGGGACAGATGTTGGCGCTTGATCTAAATCAATTTCTATTGCTACGGCCTTACGTGAAATATTGCGATCGTTATCTGCGCCTTCAAAACTTGATAGTTCTACGGCTGCTGCAGAGTTGAGCGGTCCAAGACCAAGGCTGTGAAATGCCGTATCGAGCGTGGATCCATCGGCTGCGATAGTTGCAACTCCATATCCAAAAGCTTTTCTGTTTTCACTCACAGGCAAACGCTACCAACAGAGACTCAACTAGTGCTCAATTAGGTGCTTGATGAACTGCTTATTACCTGCGGACCTGCGCAGAGCTAATGGTGAAGAGGCTCTACTGTGGTCAGACGCTCTAGAGTGCGCACATGAAAATCGCTGTCTACTGCGCTTCATCGATGGCAGTATCTCCAGAGAATCTCACTCTGGGATTCGACTTGGGTTCGGCTATTGCGCAACAAGGCCATGAATTGGTCTGGGGTGGTGGCGCCATCTCAGTTATGGGAGAAGTTGCAAAAGGTGCCCGCAATGTTGGAGGACGAACCATCGGGGTAATTCCTGAAAGGCTGATGAATGTCGAGTTCATCGATCACGATTCGAGCGAGTTACATGTCGTTGCAGATATGCGAGAGAGAAAAGGGCTCATTGAGAAGTTAGCTGATGGGTTTATTGCTTTACCTGGTGGAATCGGAACGCTCGAAGAGTTCTTTGAAATCTGGGTTGGAAGATATCTTGGATTCCATAGCAAACCTATTGCGGTATTAGATCCATCTAATGTTTACTCGAGTTTACGTATTGCACTGAATGATTTGACTGAGAAGAATTTTATGAAGCCAGGACAACATGAGTTAGTCCAGTGGTGCGCCGATATCGACTCAGCGCTGCGTCACATTACAGAGAGCAAGTAGCTGATGTTGGATGAATTCCGCGTCTCAGTTGAGATTGAAGGAGACATTAACTCAATTTGGAATCGATTAGTGGATTGGAAATCCCAAGGTGATTGGATGGCCATGACAAAGGTCTGGTCAAGCGCTGATGAAAGTGGAATCTCCGGAGTCGGAACTGTCATCGAAGCATTCACAGGAATTGGCAAAATTGGAATCTTGGATCAGATGAAGGTGACAGAGTGGAATCCACCGTACTTTTGTGCAGTCGATCATTACGGCAAGTTCATTAAGGGCCTTGGCGAATTTAGGTTGATTGAAATTGCTCCTGGTCGAATTCGATTCGATTGGTACGAAAAGATCGATGCGCCAAAACCGATTCTCCTGCTCATCAAGCCGGGCATTCTTATCGCGGTTACCTACTCTCTAAGGAAGTTCGCGCGGTCTTGTACTGCCTGATGACGCCGACCGCGAGTAACCTTGTATCTATGAGGAGCGACGTCAGAGCGTGATGGAGCAGCAGAATCAGACTCTTGCTGAGTTCATTGCTGCACTTCCAGAGGAAGAGCGCATTGTTCTGACCCTCCATTTTCTGCGCCAAAATTCCATCGCGGAAATTGCCGCCAAAATAGGGGTCCCTGAGCGCGCAGTAAGCGCTGTTCTAGCCTCAGGTCGCGCTCGATTGAGCTCGGCTTTCAATTTCCCCTTAGGTAGCTAGATACGAGATAATTCTCCTCCTGGTTCACCAGGTACTCAGTTTCTTTCCTGGGGTTCTCTACCTGGGCCAAGCACGAGTTTGAGCAGAAGTTTGAGCGAAGAAAGAGGGCGCACCTATGGCAGCCATGAAACCCCGCACTGGCGATGGACCAATGGAAGTAACAAAGGAAGCCCGCAGTCTTGTTATGCGTATCCCACTCGAAGGCGGCGGACGCCTCGTGGTTGAACTCAATCAAGAAGAAGCTCGCAATCTCGCAGACGTTCTCAACGCATCGATCGCTCTACTGAAGAAGTGAACCGCCCGATTCCGAAACTCGGATCGGTCAAAACTCCGAGCGAATTCTCGGAGAAATTCTTTACAGGTTTTTCGCACATTGCTCTTCCTATCTCTAGCGAAAATAATGAAGTTGTCATTGGTCTGACGAAGAAAGAGATCAAATCTCTAGAAGAAATTTTCGCAATCTCCTTCACTGCCGAAATAAAAAAGCATGGCTCAGGTATCACAGCAAAGCCTGGCGAAGTAATTGATATTCCAATTTTGAAAGATGATGTAACAAGAATTCTTCTGGTGGGCATGGGAGCTGCTTCGGATTCAGATATTAGAAAAGCTGGCGCAGCACTGGGCCGGAAAGTCAAAGGCAGCAAGTCACGAGTTATCTCATTTTTAGTAAAGCGCAATCGCGAAGCGCAGATTCACTTCCTTGCCTCTGCACTTGCAACATATACATGGAGCGAGAAGACATCTACCGCGCCAGAGACCCCAGAATTCATACTTGCGGGGGACTTTGCAGAGATTCAAGAGCGCTCCACTGTACTTCTCAAGGCCACGTGGAATGCACGGAATTTGATTCACACGCCCTCCAACATTAAGTCACCTGCATGGATGGCAAATCAAGCAAAAATTCTTGCCAAGAATCCTCTTCTCTCGGTGAAAGTTAAATCAGGGAGAGAGTTAGCTGAATTTGGTGGATTACGAGCTGTCGGAAACTCCAGTCAGGAAAATCCTCCGCGCTTCGTGGAGGTTTCATATAAGCCACGTGGATCCAAGAACGTTCCACATGTAGTGCTTGTCGGTAAAGGAATCACCTTCGATACTGGGGGAGTCTCACTCAAAAGACCATACGACACCATGACGGCGATGAAGAGCGATATGTCTGGCGCCGCAGCCGTGCTCATGGCCACAGTCGCCGCAGCCGAGCTTGGTGTGAAAGTAAGAGTCACAGCTCTATTGATGCTGGCCGAGAACGCGCTATCTGGAACTTCACAAAGACCATCCGATGTCATTACACACTACGGCGGCACAACAGTTGAAGTCATCAACACTGATGCTGAAGGTCGTTTAGTGCTGGCTGATGGGCTCGCGTATGCAAATAAACACCTCGATCCAGATTATCTTATTGATGTCGCTACTTTGACTGGCGCTGCAACACTGGGACTCAGTCGCTATTACGGTGCGATGTACACGCGTGATAAGAAGCTTGCATCGCGCTTAGCTGACCTCGGTGACTTCACAGGAGATCGAATCTGGCATATGCCCTTGATCGATGACTACACAATTGCGCTAGAAAGCGATGTTGCAGATCTCAACCACACAGCAGATAAATTCAAATTCCAAGGTGGTTCAGTCACCGCGGCTCTTTTCCTGGAACATTTTGTTGGCAAACGCAAATGGGCCCACCTCGATATCGCTGGACCAGCGCGTTCCGAAGTTGACGCAGGCGAAAACGTCAAAGGTGGAACAGGTTATGGAGTTCGCTTACTCACCGAATGGATTGCTTCATTGTGATGCCCGAAATCGGCGATAAAGGATTCTCAGAGAGAGTCTTTGCCGAGCGTGGAGATATGCGCGCATTTTCAAATAACTTCGTTCCAGAAACTGAAATCATCCAACGCGCTCGACATCGCGGACAAGACATTGGCACTTATGACACCACTCCAGCCGTGGGCTCGCTTCTGCGCTACCTAACTCACCTCATCGGCGCTACATCTATTGTTGAAATTGGAACTGGAGCAGGCGTCAGCGGACTCTGGATTTTGCAAGCGATGTCGCCCAAGGGACTTCTCACATCAATTGATGACGAAGTTGAAAATGCCAAGTTAGCAAAACAAGCATTTGAAGAAGCTGGTGTTAATGCTTCTCGGTTTCGGCTCATAACCGGCAATAGTCGGGAGATTGTTGGCAAATTAGCCGATAGTTTGTATGACATTTTCATCATGCGTCGAAGCAGCGATCTTCTCGAGAGCGTAGAGAATGCTCATCGATCACTTCGCCCTGGCGGAATCCTGGTGATTGATCGCGCCCTTTTGTCAGGAAAAGTTGCAGACCCAACCCAGCGTGATCCTGAGAGCATCGCCTATAGAGAAGTGATGAAAGTAATCAAAGAGTCCAGTGACCTCTGGCTACCAATGCTCTTGCCTGTTGGCGATGGAGTCTTGGTCGCTACGAAGGTTTAGCGCAAAAACTCTAGGATAGGCAGATGTTCGGAGTCGGAATGGGTGAGTTCCTCGGCCTCATTGTGCTGGGCTTATTTCTTGTCGGTCCAGATAAGTTGCCAAACGCAGCCAAGGATTTTGCTCGCTTTCTCCATAAAGTTCGCAACTTTACTTCTTACGCTTCCCGCGAGTTGAAAGAGAACCTTGGCCCTGGATTTGAAGATCTCGACGTGAGCGATTTGACGCCGAAAAATCTGGCAAAGAAAGTCATCGGTAATGCGATGGATGATGTCAAACCTGTCATCAACGATGTCAAACGTCAAAGTAAAGAGATTAAAGATGTTGCAAAGATCGATCCGGATCTTCTATGAGTGCAGAAGTTATTGAATTAATTCATCAAGCTCTAGCCACTGTCTCTGATCCAGAACTGCATCGTCCGTTGCCTGATTTAGGCATGGTCGAGAGCGTCACATTCGCTAGCGGTCGAGCATCTGTAAAAGTACTTCTGACAATCTCTGGCTGCCCGATGCGAGATCGCCTTCAAAAAGATGTCACGGAGGCAATTAGCAAGATTCCGCAAGTAACCGAAGTTGCATTGGAATTCGGCGTTATGAATGAAGCGCAGCGAGATAACGTCAAGAAATTGCTTAGAGGTGGACGCGAGAAATTTATCCCCTTTGCCCAACCTGATTCTTTGACGCGCGTATGGGGAATCTCCTCAGGCAAAGGTGGAGTCGGAAAATCCTCCGCTACCGTCAATCTCGCAGCTGCGCTGGCTACAAAAGGTTTTAAAGTCGGCGTACTTGATGCAGATGTCTATGGCCATTCAATTCCGCGGTTACTTGGTATCGAAGGTCAGAGACCCACAGCAATTGATCAGACTTTTATCCCCATCGAAGTAAATGGAATTAAGGTCGTCTCGATCGAGATGTTCAAACCAGATCGTGCAGACCCGGTCGCGTACCGCGGTCCTTTGTTACACCGAGTTCTTGAACAACTCCTCAGTGATGCATATTGGGGGGATCTTGATTTTCTTCTGTTAGATCTTCCGCCAGGCACGGGCGATATTGCGATCTCACTTGGTCAACTGATTCCGGCCTCAGAGATTATCGTCGTCACAACTCCACAGATTGCTGCTGCAGAAGTTGCAGAACGCGCCGGACGTATTGCCCACCAGCTTAAACAACACATTATTGGCGTGATTGAGAACATGTCTCCGTATATCGATCCCGCCACTGGAGCAAAAGTCGCGCTCTTCGGAGAAGGTGGCGGCGCTGAAACTGCCCGACGGCTCAGCACGCTAGTGGGAGCTGATGTACCTCTGGTCGGTGAAATTCCTTTTGAAATTGAATTGCGCGAAGGTGGCGATGAAGGAAAGCCAATCGTATGGCGAAATCCAGAGTCACCTGCTGCTCAACAGTTCCTTGCGATTGTCGATCAACTAGCGCCGCGAAAGAAATCCTTACTTGGCGTCAGGCTTGGAGTCAGTACCTGATTTCTGCTGCATCAATTCTTTGATTTCAGCAATCAATTCTTTACGCATCGCCGCTATCTCTCGGACCATAAACTCAGTGACGGCAAGATTTCGTTCATCGCGCGCTCTATCTTCTTGAGAGGTCACACGATCGCGGTCTGCTTGGCGGTTCTGAGCCAAGAGAATCAGTGGCGCAGCGTATGACGCTTGAAGCGAAAGTAGCAGAGTTAAGAAAATGAATGGATATTCATCGAAACGTAAGTGAGTTGGCCCTAATGCATTCCAGATTACCCATGTTGTTACAAATATAGTCATGTAGACCAAGAACTTTGCAGTTCCGATAAAACGAGCAAATCTCTCAGCGATGCGACCGAAGGTTTCTGGATCGTAACTTGGATGAAGTGAACGGCGAGATTCGCGTGGAGTCTCCAGACGTGATATTCGGGCCATAATTAAACCTCGCGATCTGTGCTACGCCAATTTGCTGGCAACAAGTGATCGAGCACGTCGTCAACGGTGACTGCTCCTAATAATCTCTCATGCTCATCGACAACAGGAGCTGCGATCAAGTTGTAATTTGCAAGATGCTTGACGACATCATTGAGCGGAGTCTCTGGTGAAATCGCATTTGTTTCTTTGTCCGCAACGATTCCAAGGCTCAGTGCAGGAGGCTCACGCAGTAAACGCTGCATATGTACGACGCCCACTAATCGTCCAGTTGGGGTTTCAAGTGGAGCGCGACAGACGAAGACTTGAGCCGCAGTTGCGGGCGCAAGGTCTTTCTGTCTCACCGCAGCCAGCGCCTCAGCGACTGTCGAGTCAACCGCCAGAATTATTGGATCGTTCGTCATCATTCCACCTGCTGAGAAATCCTCATATTCCATTAAACGACGAACATCTTGGGCTTCTTCATCTTCCATGAGGCTAAGAAGCGATTCAGCTTTCTCGCTTCCTACTTCGCGCAAAACATCAGCTGCATCATCTGGGGCCATTTCACTGAGAACATCAGCAACGAGTTCGCCTTCGAGTTGGGTAACGAGTGCGACTCGGTCGGCATCATCCATCTCCTCGAGAACATCTGCCAGCTTCTCATCATCCATGGTTCGCGCAATCTCTTTTTGTCGATCCATGTCGAGTTCATGAAGCGCAGCCGCTACATCTTGAGCCGGGAGTTGATTAATGTCATCTTCTACTCCAGCGAGATTGATTGTGTGTGAAGGGGTTTCAAGTTCTACATCGTGCCAGTGGACAGTGGTGCTAGTGCCACGACGTAGTGTGCGGGCTCTCTTGAGCACGTGGATGTACTGAGCGTGCCAATCTTGATTTTCACTACGTTCGATACCAATATCTTCGATTACTACGCTCTCGCCATTCTCAATGAGACGAGTCGAATGATCAAGTAATTCGGCGAGCAACTGCATTTCGCCATGGCGTTGTTGGTAGCGGCGGATGTTGAGAGATCCGGTGATAAAGACACCACCATCGTCAATTGAAGTAACGCGAGTTATTGGAATGAAAATCTTCCGGCGTTGAGGCACTTCAACAATGAAACCGAGAATCCTTGGAGCTAGTTTGTCTTGACGAACTGATGCAACTGCATCACGTACTTTGCCTACCCGATCTCCGTTGGGGTCAAATACAGGAGTACCGGCTAGCTTTGCCAGAAAGATTCGAGTGAGTTGTGCTGTGCGCATCAGGTACCTCCATGCTCTAAGGCTATCGGATAGTAAGTTGGTGCCGTGCGCGATCAAGACCATACACAGATGCCTCAAGGCCGCGATATCCCGCTGCTTATTTTGGGAGTTATTGGAATTGGAACTTCTGGGCCAGTCATTGCCCTAAGCGTCATGCCAATCGTGGCTCTCATTTTTTGGCGAAACCTTGGTGGTGCGTTCTTAATGATGCCATTCGCGCTCAAGAATCGTGAGTGGCTTAAACCCGAGAATCGCCAGGGAGTTCTCTGGTCAGCGCTCGCTGGAGTCGCACTCGCTTTTCACTTCATCGGCTTCTTTATCGCCATGAGATTTACATCCGTCGCGGCTGGTACAGCACTGACCGCACTTCAACCAATTTTTGCCGCATATTTTGTTAAGCGACTCGGGGGACATATCCCACGTCGAGCTTGGACTGGGATGATCATTAGTTTTATCGGGGTCTTAGTGATCACTGGAGTTGATTTCCAAATTTCACAACGAGCATTCTTGGGAGATCTTGCTGCAATCGCATGTGCTGCACTTGCTGCGCTTTATGTGATGCTGGGATCTAGCGCCCAAAGAACTCTTTCGACTTCCACCTACACCACAATCTGTTATCTCGTTTGTGCTCTGACTGCGCTCCCCATCGCACTCATGACCAATTCACAAGTATGGGGATTTCCTGCTCGAGAATGGTGGTTACTTCTCGCTTTAATTGCCGGTGCGCAGATTCTGGGACATACGATGTTCAATTTCGCATTGAAGCGAGTTTCTCCCGCAATTGTCTCTTTAATCGTATTTTTTGAAGTTCCAGTCAGTGCAATTCTTGCTTATTGGTGGCTTGATCAATTGCCTCCTACTGGAACAATTCCGGGACTTGTGCTGCTTCTGATTGGTTGTGGCATCTTCGTTCTGCGGAGCAAGACCGCCGATAAGCGGTAACCTTGCTCATATGTTGATTGATTTACATACGCATTCGAACGCTAGTGATGGGACTGATACACCAGCCCAACTCATCGATAAGGCAATCAACAAAGGTTTAGATGTCATTGCACTCACAGACCACGACACCACTCGTGGCTGGGAAGAGGCCACACAAGCACTATTGCATCACCCATCTCAGTCGCAGATGCAACTCGTTCTGGGTTCAGAAATCTCATGCCAAGATGAAAATGGAATTAGCATTCACATGCTCGGCTTGCTCTTTGATCCAACTTTTACTCCATTGATTGATGAATTAGATAAGACTCGGGAAAATCGACTCTCTCGCATGGAGAAGATTGTGGCTCGACTGAATGAAGCTGGTATCGACATAACAATCGAAGAAGTGCATGCCCAACGAAAGGGTGATGCCACATTGGGTAGACCCCATCTTGCTGATGCGCTAGTCGCCCGTGGCCATGTCGCTTCTCGCGAGGAAGCTTTTGCGGCGTTATTGCACAATAAATCTAAGTACTACATCAATCACTACTCTCCATCACCGGTGGATGCCATTAAGCTCATTAAAGCCGCAGGTGGCGTAGCAGTTATTGCTCATCCCTTAGCGTCACAACGCGGTCGGACCATCAGCATGGACCTCTTCGACCAATTAATTGCGGCAGGGCTCGATGGAGTTGAAGTTGATCATAGAGATCACTCAGAAATTGAAAAAAGCGAACTACTACGACTTGCAATTGAGAGAGATCTCATCATCACTGGCTCAAGTGATTATCACGGTACTGGAAAGCTCAATCAATTGGCGGAATACACCACTCATCCGCGACAATGGGAGGCTCTAGAAGCGAGAGCACAGAACAGGAGAGTGGTCCAACGATGAGCGAAATCAGCACAATCACATTCGGACTGCAGGCTTTTGTCACTCTGCTCGTCATTCTTGATCCACCTGGAGCAACACCAATCTTCCTTGGCGTACTAGGAAATCGAACTCGCGCCCAAAGAACTTTACTTGCGTGGCAAGCTGCTGGAACTTCACTTTTTGTCATCACGCTCTTCGCGCTCTTTGGCCAATTTATCGTCAGCTATCTCGATATTTCCATGCCAGCGCTGCAAGGTGCCGGTGGTCTACTTCTGCTCCTTGTATCACTCGATCTTTTGAAGGGCCATGACAATCGCTCTGATGAGGACATTCAGAAGAATCTCGCACTTGTTCCTCTCGGAACTCCATTACTGGCAGGCCCCGGAGCCATCGTCACAATCATGCTCTTTGCGCAAGATGTTGATAGCTCTTCAATGACGCTCGCACTAGCGCTCGCTGTTGTTGGAGCACACATCATCATTGGCCTCACCCTCATGTTCTCTACTCACGTGGTCTCCATCATCAAAGAATCTGGCGTCATGTTGCTTGCGAAAGTGGCGGGTCTATTGACTGCTGCGATTGCCTTTGAGATGTTGATGACAGGTATCAAAGAACTCTTTTCGGCATGACCAACGGTTTCTATTCGCCTGAGAGTGTGACGTGGAGGATTCACTCTGACACCTCGATGTTTGTCGGCGGAATTCGAGCGCTACTTGAACAGGCGCTTCATCCTGATGCAATGGCGGGAGTAGCAGCGCATTCAAACTTCAGAGAAGATGCGTGGGGAAGATTGCAGCGAACCGGTGACTACGTAGGCACTCTGACCTTCGGTACCCAAGAAGAGGCTGAGAAACTCGCAGCGCGAGTACGAAAAGTGCATGCCATGTTGAAATTGGATGACCAGAAACTTCTGCTCTGGGTGCACATGGCGATGGTTGATGCTTTTTTGGATACAGCGGTGAGATCGGGGATGAATCTCACCTCAGTAGAGCAAGATGCATATGTTGATGAAATGCTTACTTTTGCCACGTTGGTTGGAATACAAGAGCATCGCGTTCCTCGCTCAGTTTCTGAGATGGAGAATTACTTCATAGAGATCATGCCTGAACTAGCAGCGAGTGATGATGCAAAGCGAGCAGCACTTTTTATCGCGCTTCCTCCGTTGCCACCGCTACTGCGTTTTGGAACGCCGATTGCACCACTCTGGGGTGGAATGACATCTCTAGCTGGTGCAGCACTTCCAACGTGGGCTAGAAAACTTTATGGCTGGCCAACTCTTCCAGGACAGAGGAGCGCGACAGATGCAGCTCTCAAAACAACCCGGTCTGCGCTCATGCTTCTGCCTAAATCATTCCGGGAAACTCCCCAAATGAAAGCGGCGCGTAGCAGAATTAGTGAAGCCTCATGAAGTGCATAGTCATTGCGAATATCGCTGGGGGAGTTGGAAAGTCGACTAGCGCTCATGCAATCTCGGTCGCTGCCACCGAGTACGGCAAGAAGGTACTTCTCATTGATGCAGATCCAGCATCAGCTGCGACATTTCTCTGTGGAGTGGAAAATCCTCGAGCGAGCACTAAAGAGTTTCTTGCGAAAGAGCTTTCGCTTGAATCGGCAATTGTTCGCACTAGCGAGAGATTTGCCTTGCTTCCATCGGCTAGTCGCTTGAGTTCGCTTGATATCGACACAGCGATCTCTATCGAAGCTTTACGTGAATCGCTCTCAGAGTATGAACTAGTCATTATTGATACCGCAACAGGACCAAATCGCGTCATGACTTATCTCTCTGGTCTAGCGGATTTATTCGTTATCCCAACCACCGAAGAAATACTCTCTATTCGCGGTGCGCTTCATGCCAAGAATTTTGCCGCAGAGTCTGGTTATACAGCTCAAAGCCTTCTCATTGTGACAATGCAGAGCGACGCTCTTGCGCCAGAAGTTTTTGAGCAATTGAGTCAGGATTTTGAAGTGCTAGAGCCGGCCATCAGAGAAGATCGCCACGTCTTTGAATCTCAAATGTCAGGCAGATCTGTCTTATCCCTGCATAACCAGAGCGCAGTATCAGCTGATTACCGCGAGATTACCTACACGCTCTTGGAGAAACTAGAACTTATTTAACTGCGCACATTTATGCGCCAGCAAAACCAACTCGCCGCTCTGAGATATCGCCGATCTCTACCGAGCCAATCTTGTTGGCCGGAACAACGAACTGTCGCCCACGGGTATCTGTGAGAACTAATGGTTCAGATGAACTCAGAGCCTTTTTAACCAGCCCAACAACTTCTTCACGGTCAGATGCGGTTTCGATTGTCAGTTCACGGACTTGATCGGCAACCGAGATTCGAACTTCAGATTTAGCAACATCTGATTTACCAGCAGCGCTCTTTTTTGTAGTCATACTCGTATCCTAAAGATTTATCGGAAATTCTGCATTTGCAGCGTGAGGCTAGTTCTGAAGGGGAAACCCAGAGATTCCACGCCAGAGAAGGTTTGTCACGAGAGCAGCCGCCTTCTCACGATCAATTTTTCCTTCCTTTTCCAGCCAATGACGCGCTGTGATCTGAGCGCAACCAATCAATCCGATAGCCAGCATCATCGATTCTTCTTTGGGAAATCCTGTGTCGAGTGAGATGACGGCGCTTACGGCAGCTGCGCAGTCGTAGGTCATGCGATTAAGTCGTTCACGAACTTGGGGTTCAACGTTCATATCGCTTTCGAAGAGCAATCTAAATGCGCCACCCTCGGCATCGATGAAGCCGAAATACGCATCCACAGTTGCTTTCACACGATTCTTGTTCTCTTTGGTGGAGGCAATCGCTTTCTGTAGATCAAAGACCAGGGAATCAATATGTAGATCAAGGACTGCTAGATAAAGATCCAACTTCGAGGGAAAGTGCTGATAGAGAACCGGCTTGCTGACATTGGCTCGATCTGCGATTTCATCCATCGAGGCGGAATGAAAACCGGAAACTGTGAAAACCTCGAGGGCTGCTGAAAGAAGCAAGGCCCGACGCTCATCGCGCGGAAGGCGTGCGCGGTTATCCAATTTGTCGTTGGTACTCATCGGCATCATCGTACGAGAAAGGGAGAGAATTAACTAATGAAAGCCAGTATTCTCTCCAACTAATCATGACAAAACCGCGACTTCTTCTCGTCCATGCTCACCCTGATGACGAGACTATAAATAATGGTGCAACCATGGCGATGTATGCGGATAAGGGTTATGGGGTAACTCTCGTAACATGCACTCGCGGTGAAGAAGGTGAAGTTCTTGTCCCAGAACTTGAGCATTTAGCAAGCAATAGAGAAGATGCGTTAGGTCAACATCGTGAAACAGAACTAGCTGATGCGATGAAAATCCTCGGCGTTACTGATCATCGTTTCCTTGGGTGGCCCTCTACGAAGTATCGCGATAGCGGAATGATGGGTTCAGAACCAAACCAGAGAGAAGACAACTTCTGGAATGCCCAACTTGATGAAGCCGCTGAACATCTTGTTGCGATTATTCTCGAAATCAAACCTCATGTTTTAGTCACTTACGACGAGTTTGGTGGATATGGACATCCTGATCACATTCAAGCTCATCGCGTAGCGATGCGGGCAGCTGAATTAGCGCGTCCTCGTGGATGGAGCATTCAGAAGATCTACTGGAACACGATTCCAATCTCAGTTATCGAATCTGGGATCGAAGCCATGAAGGACACCGGAAATCAATTCTTCGGCGTTGAAAAAGCTGAAGATTTCCCATTCGCACAACCTGACGCTCTTGTTTCCACCGTTATTGATGGTGAAAAGTATGTTTCACAGAAGATGGATGCGATGAAGGCTCATCCCACCCAGATTGCGGTCGATGGCCCATTTTTTGCGCTATCAGACAATCTTGGTTTCAAAGTGTGGGGATTGGAGTTCTATCGTTTGGTTTATGGCGAACTAGGAGCTGAACGAAACTCAGATGGACGCGAGACAGATCTCTTCTCTGGAGTAACGCTGTGAAGGCGCTCGTGTCACTTATTTTCGGCGCGCTAGTCGGCGTCTCAGGAACTTTTCTGCATAATTCATATCGTCCATTTGGATTGATTGTCTCTTTGGTGGCGCTTGTTATGGGTCTTCGATTGATGAGAAATATGTATAGCTCTAAATTCTTATTAAGCGTCTTCGCGCTTGGTTGGCTCTTCATAGTGGTGCGCGGTTCGACTCTTGGCAATGGTGGGGAAGTGCTGATTGAAGCAAACCTTTACGGAAACGTACTCGTTTTCGGAGGCGTCGGACTTCTTGTCCTTGCTTTGTTGCAGAAGATTAAGAATTAACTCCATTCAGTATTACTTGATAATCCACGACCAGGTTTGACCCTGAGAGGTGTCTCGAACTTCAATTCCCAGTTTGATGAGTTGATTGCGCAACTCATCGCTTTCGGCGAAATTTTTCGCGGTACGAGCAAGTGCGCGCATTTCTAATAGCTTCTGCGCCTCAGGTGGTAAATCTTGTTGCCCAAAGAGCTCGAGTAATTTAAGGCCGAACAACGCTTCGGTTTCCTCAAAGATTGCAGCTTTCTCACCATCAGAGAGCGATTCATCGCGTTCGACAGATCTCAATTTCAGCATTGCTTGAGGAGTATCGAGATCTGCTAAAAAGTCATCGAGTATTGCGGCGACTCGAATAGCTGCGTTAGTCGTGAGATCCGGCCCACGCTGTTTCCACTCTTGATACTTCTCGCGCCAGCGTTGCAGCGTGGCAAATGCCGCGTTAATCGAACTCCATGACAGATCCATCTGGCTGCGATAGCGGTTTTCTAAGAAGCAGAATCTCACTGCAAGAGGATCGATTCCTCGAGCAATCACATCTCGAATGAGAACTACATTTCCTGCACTCTTTGACATCTTTCGACCTTCAAAGAGCAGATGCTCGCCATGTAACCAGAGATCTACAGCTTCACCATCCGTGAGTGGATTGGATTGTGCCCGCTCATTTTCGTGATGCGGGAATCGCAGATCAATACCGCCGATATGAAGGTCTACATGTCCTGAGAGATAGTGCAACGACATTGCAGAACATTCGATATGCCAACCAGGAAAACCCAGACCCCAAGGCGTCTGCCAGACCATTTCGCGACGCTTGCCGGCCGTTTTCCAGAGCGCCCAATCGGCGTGAAATTTCTTGACGCCATCTTCTGTGAATTCATATCGATGTCCAGGTTTCAGAGCATCAAGTCGATTACCGCTTAATTCGCCATAACTTTCGAATTTTTCTGCAGCGAAATACACCGAAGAATCTCCACCAATGTATGCATAACCCTTCTCTATCAATGCTGCAATATGTTCGACCATCATGTCGATACATTCACTGGCGCGGGGATAAGCATCTGCAGGCAGCATATTCATGGCGGCGAGATCACTATGGAATTTCTCTTCATAGTCACGTGCAATGGCAAAAGGATCACGCTTTTCTATCTGAGATTGAGCAAGAATCTTGTCTTCTTCAAAATCTTCACTCATATGCCCGACATCAGTAATGTTTTGAATAACACGAACTTTGAAACCAGAAAACTCCAAAGTGCGACGAGTCAGATCACTGAGTAGAAAAGTTCTAAGGTTTCCGACATGTGCATCTCGGTAGACGGTTGGTCCACAGCAATAAATACGGACGGTTTGGCCATCGGAGGCGCGAACGGGGAGCACAGACCTATGGAGAGTGTCATATATTTGAAGCGGCTTGGGTTCTCTTATCTCGCGCTTCATACCCGCCTATTCTGTAGGATAGGCATCCAGAAAGTCATCACTGACAGAGAAATCTGTAAGAGGAGTTGAACGTGACCTACGTAATCGCGCTTCCATGTGTGGATGTCAAGGACAAATCATGTATCGAAGAATGTCCTGTTGATTGCATCTATGAAGGCGATCGGATGATGTACATCCAGCCTGACGAGTGCGTGGATTGTGGCGCTTGTGAGCCAGTCTGCCCAGTCGAGGCTATCTATTACGAAGATGATGTTCCGGCTCAATGGAGTGAATACAAAGAAGTCAACACAGAATTCTTTGATGAGATTGGTTCACCTGGCGGCGCCAGCAAAGTTGGTCCGATAGCTAAAGATCACCCGAAGCTTCTTCAAATTCAGAAGAAGCCGGCGGCTGAGTAATTCGGGATCTCCAATAAAGCTCCCAGATTTTCCTTGGGATGCTCTTGCCCCCTATGGGCAGAGAGCTCGAGAACATCCGCACGGAATAATCGATCTCTCACAAGGAACACCAGTAGATCCCACCCCTGAATTCATACAAGATGCGTTGCGCGAGAATTCAAACTCACCCAGTTATCCCGTCACAACCGGCGCTGCTGATCTTCGTAGCGCACTAAAGAAGTATGCCTCCGACGTGCTCGGCGCCTCTGGCGAATTCGATGTCCTTCCCACCATTGGCTCCAAAGAGCTTGTGGCGCTTCTTCCTTTCATGTTGGGAGCGAAGAAAGTCTTGATTCCTCAGATCGCCTATCCCACATATCGCGTGGGAGGCATTCTGGCTGGTGCACACGTAGTGGAGGTCGACATTGATGCGGCCACCTGGCCGCGCGCTGGCATTGATTTAGCGTGGATTAATTCTCCTTCTAATCCGACCGGCAGAGTGCAATCAGAACAAGAATTACAAGCAGCGCTTACGTGGGTGCGTGAATCTGGTTCTGTTTTAGCCAGCGATGAGTGCTACTTATCTTTTCCCGATAGCAAGAAAGCGCTCTCCGTCATGAGGCTGACAAACGGCGATAATCGTGGCGTTCTTGCAGTTCACTCGTTATCAAAACGTTCCAATATGGCGGGATACCGAGGTTCATTTGTTGTAGGAGATCCTGCTCTCATTGCTCAACTGCTGGAAATTCGTAAGCACATGGGCATGATGGTTCCGCTTCCAATCCAAAAGGCTGTCACAGTCGCTCTTGCTGATGAAACACATGTCATGGCACAAGCAGATCGATATCGCAATCGTCGCGCCCGTTTGGGATCTGCGCTGGTGAAACTTGGATTTACGATTGAATTTTCAGAAGCAGGACTTTATATCTGGTGCACTCGCGGGGAAGAGGATTGGTCAACAGTTGCATGGTTTGCTGAAAGAGGAATCTTGGTTACGCCGGGACGCTTCTACGGGGATCTTGGATCACGGCATGTAAGGATCGCATTGACTGCAACCGATGAGAAAATTCTCGAAGCAGTCTCTCGAATCTCAGCATAGGACCGATTCAGATGACTACAAAAGCAATTCTCTTAGTTGGCGGTAAAGGTACTCGCTTAGCACCGCTCACTAATAACACTCCAAAGCCAATGCTCAAAGTTGCTGGAAAGCCTGTAACTGAGCATCAAATCATTAAAGCTCGCGATGCTGGAATTACAGAATTAGTGCTAGCAACATCATATTTGGCCGAGGTTTTTGAGCCATATTTTGGAGATGGATCAAATTTCGGAATCTCGATTACTTATGCGATTGAGAAAGAACCACTCGGCACAGGTGGTGCGATCGCAAACGCAGCTCGGAATTTAACCCTGAAAGATGGCGAATCTGTTGTAATTTTCAATGGCGATGTTCTCAGCGGACATGATCTCCGAGCTCAAATTGCGTTGCATCAAGATAAGAACGCTGATGTCACTCTCTACTTAACAAAGGTCGCTGATCCTCGCGCTTATGGATGTGTTCCCATTGATAGCACCTCTCGAGTCACTGCATTCTTGGAGAAGATGGAAAATCCTGTTGCTGACACAATTAATGCGGGGTGTTATGTATTTCGTTCTTCGGCGCTTTCTCAGATCCCAACAGAACGCGTCGTCAGCGTTGAACGCGAGACCTTCCCGATGCTTTTGGAAAGCGGAAGTCGAGTATTTGGCTATCTTGATCAGAACTATTGGATTGACATGGGGACGCCGCAATCATTCATTAAGGCTTCGCGTGACTTAATTCTTAATCCAGAACTCTCTGGAGCAACCGTTGGTATTTCTCATGGAGCTCTTATTGAAGACGATGTCGAGATACATCCCAGTGCGAAGGTGGGGGATGGTTCGGTGATTTCATCAGGCTCGAAGGTCGGTCCTGACTCTCGGATTTCCGGGTCAATTATTGGTAATCGAGTTCAGATAGCTGCTGGCGTTGAGATTCACGATAGCTATATTTCCTCAGATCTTGCGATCGATTCAGGCCAGAAAATCATCGGCCAAATTCTCTAAATCTGGGAAATCTGAATAGGTTATGACTCAATTCCAGCAGAATTGAGAGATATCTCTACTTCTCAGGCGGAAAATAAGGGCACTTTTCTGAGATTTCCCCTCTGTGCGGCTTGACTCTGGCGAATAACACGCGTGTAATTCCCCCATTGGGCCCGCCACCAGATGTGGGCCACTGTCTTAGGAGTACTGCTGATGGCTGATGCTCGTCGAATAGAGCAGACTTTCATTCCCGGTCCAAGCATTCAATTGGGTAATGGAGAGATCGTTGAGCTTTCGTGGCAAGAACGAGCGCTCTGCGCCCAAACTGATCCAGAAGCATTCTTCCCTGAAAAAGGTGGTTCAACCCGTGAGGCTAAGCGCGTCTGTCTCTCCTGTGAGGTCAGACAAGAGTGTCTTGAATACGCTCT
>CAYSGG010000008.1:0-23487 GCA_964430775.1 uncultured Clavibacter sp.
GCAAGTGTAAGTAGCCCAAGATATACATGCCATTTGCGGATTCGATGGTGACGGATATCTAGAATTGAAATTGCAAATGAAAAGAGCAGGAAGTGAATTGCCACCACACGAACGAGCCTAGACTTCTGGAACCATGCTGGCTGAAGTTATTCACATCTAGCCAACGAGGTTAGCTGCGTGGTCGCGCAACTTCTGAAACATGAAAACGTGATCAAATTCGATTTTGGTCATTAGTTCTAGCTGATCTAATGCCTGGGCACAGAGCAGATCTAGACCGGTTATTAATTCACCATGAGTTTTTCCTTGGATGAGGGATAAAGGCGGAAGCCACGGCGAATAGAGCGCATCTAGCAGTACGGGAACGCCTTGAAAATCATCCGCCACTTCCGCTGCGGCAGCGCTAGGCACAGTGTTGATCACAAGATCGAAGGAATTAATCCTCGCAATTTTGGTCCAGTCGACAAACTCAATCTCTGTTCCTTCGCTGCAGTTGCGCAGGAGTTGATCCTTCGTGGAACTCCTACGAAATACTGAAATTGCGCGACCTTCGGAAGTCTCCAGTTCTGCAAGCGAAGCCAGTGCTGCTCGAGCCGTGCCACCACTACCGAGAACGGCAACGCTATTGAATTTTCGACCTTTAAGTAGAAAGTTAAACCCAGTGACATCTGTTGATGTAGCGCTCCAACCTTCTGCGCTTTGAAAGACTGTATTTGCAGATTGAATTCTGCGGGATCGAGCATCCACTCTTAGCAGCTGCGAAAAAGAACTGGAACATACAATCTCTTTTAGTGGCATAGTCAGCGAGAAACCGATCCACGACTCATCCTGTGAAATCTCATTACTAAACCACTGCAGGAGTGAAGACTCTGGCATTTCAATTGCCTCGTAGGATCCGTCAAATCCCAGTATTTCGTAGGCGAAATTGTGGAGTGCAGGAGATAGAGAATGCGTTATCGGAGAGCCAAGGACTGCTGCTTTCGATCTCATTCGAAAAGTCCTTTGCGGAAATTCGCTTTGTATTCAGCTTTCCATTCTAAGAAGGTTTCATAGGAGCTCGTGAAGCGCGTCTCTCCTGGTTTCACAGTAACAAAATAGAGCCAATCCCCTTGAGGTGGATTCAATGTTGCATCGAACGCGGCACGCGTTGGACTTCCAATCGGTCCTGGGGGTAGCCCACGATTAAGGAAGGTGTTGTACTTACTTGCGACCTTTGTCTCTTTTAGCGAAACTCTAATTTCACCGCGACGGTCAAGAGCGTAATGAACGGTGGAATCAAATTGAAGTGGCATGCCAATCTGGAGTCTATTGAATATAACTCTGGCTACATTTCCGAAGACATCTGGCGTTCCTTCACTCTCCACCAGTGATGCGATAGTAAGCACCTCATTTGCTGAGAAGCCTTCCACCGAACCCCAATCAATTCCTTCGGTCGCCCATTGAAATTTCTGGAGCATCTGATTGAGAATTTGAGTAGCTTCTGTACCTTGAGTAAAGGAATACATTGCAGGGTACAGAAATCCCTCGAGATTGCTGCCAACAAACGGCGACGGTGGTTTTAGATTCTTAAGTGCCTCCCGGAGTTCTTTCTCTGTAACCCCGAATTTAATAATGGATTCGCTTATCTCGCTCAATCGCGCACCATCTCTAATGACAATCAAATTTGGTATGCGTTCTGAATCCAATAATTGTTCTAAAGCAACTTTGGCCGGGATCTTGGTCTCAACTCGATGTTGACCGGGTGCAATACGAGCCGATCGCGGATCCGCAACTGCCACTCGGAAGAATGCGAGGGAAGATTTCACAACGCCTAGCTCTTCTAGCTTTTGACCAATGGCCGAACCTGTTTCTCCATCCAATACCTCAACCAGGACTTCCGGTCCTGCTATGCCTAACTCAAAATCAGGAGCTGATTCCACTCCTCCTTGAAGTGTCCGAATTCCCAGAGTGAAAATCAGTAAAAAAAGACCCGCCACGAATAGACGTGCAAAAGGGCTGCGGTTCAGGAATTGAAGAAGCATCGAGAGCTTAGATCTCATGTCCAGCTAGAACTTCCTGTGCACGCTCAACATTCAATGCAAATTCCAAAATGGCAGCTGCAGCTAATTGATCGATATTGGATTTAGAAACTTCTCTGCCTGCCTCATGAGCGCTATTAGTCGCAGATTTAGTGCTCAGTCGCTCGTCAATTAATCTGAATGAGACTTCACCGTTCGAACTCTGCATTAAGGTCAATGCGAAATCACGTGCCTTTTTTGAGGATGCACTCTCTGTACCCGAGAGATGGAGTGGAAGGCCTATATACACAACTCGAACAGAGTGTTGATCGATAAGTTGAATCACCTCGAGAACTGCATTCTCAGTCGACAGGGTTGTTAAAGGGGTAGCCAAGATTCCTGCAGGATCGGATAGCGCTAGTCCAACACGCACATCCCCATAGTCGATACCTAAACGTCGACCTTGAGGTAACACGCTTCTCCTATTTGTAATCAGCTAGAACGCAACAGATTCTTGATTGCATCGAGCGATTCAGCAATCTTTGCTGAGTTTGCGCCGCCACCCTGTGCGAAATCATCTTTACCGCCACCACCGCCACCAAGAATGGCTGACGCTGCTTTTACAAGAACACCAGCTTTTGCGCCGTTCTTGCGTGCCACATCATCAACAGCAACGACGAGTACCACTTTCTCTTCTCCGGCGCTAGCAAGCGCCACAACACCCGAAGTTAATTTTGATCGTAGATCAAGCGCAATCACTCGGAGCTCATCACCGCTGAGATTTGGACCCATATCATGAGTAATAATTGAAAAATCATTTATCTTTTCAGCACCCGACACAAGTGAGGCAGATTGGGCAAGGATTTGAGAGGTGCGAACCTGAGCAAGTTCTCTCTCGACATCTTTGAGATGTGTGATCATGGCGGATATACGTTCTGGAAGTTCCTCTACTCGGGCGCCCTTAATAATCTCAGTGAGTGAGTTGAGCAGTATGTGTTCGCGAGCAAGGAAGGAATAGGCATCTACCCCTACCAACGCTTCTACTCGTCTTACACCCGCTCCAATGGATGATTCACCAAGCAGTTTGACGACGCCTAGCTGACCCGAACGCGCAACGTGCGTACCTCCGCATAGTTCACGGGCCCAATCACCAACACTGACAACGCGGACACGCTCTCCATACTTCTCGCCAAATAGGGCCATTGCGCCAATTGATTTTGCCTCAGCTTGACTCATCTCCTGGGCAGTGACTTCAAGATCTTCCAGCAACAAAGAATTGACTCGGGCTTCAACCTCAGAGAGAGCCGAAGGCGACACTGCGCCCGCTGAAGGAAAATCAAATCGGAATCTTCCGGGAGCATTTTCAGAACCCGCTTGCGTAGCAGTTTCTCCCAGTACTTCACGGAAAGCTTTGTGAACCATATGGGTCGCGGTATGAGCGCGAGAAATTCCTCGTCGGCGTTCGATATCAACTGCAGCATGAACTGCGACTCCCGCGCTCCATGAACCACGTAAAACTCGTCCTCGATGCACAAAGACTCCTGGAATAGGCGATTGAACATCATCAACTTCAATGATTGACCCGTCGCCGCTCTTGATCACGCCACCATCGGCGAGCTGCCCTCCACCTTCGGCATAGAAGGGAGTGCGATCCAATACAACCTCAACCTCATCGCCTTCATTTGCGTGCGCAGACACTTTCCCATCAAGCAAGATACCGAGCAAAGTACTTTCGCTCTCTAAATTGTTGTAACCGATGAATTCAATCTTCTTTCCCAACTCAGCAATCTTGCGATATTCCGAGACATCGGTATGACCGCTCTTCTTTGACTTTGCATCCGCTTTTGCGCGATCGCGCTGTTCCTTCATCAGGCGTTTGAAGCCATCAGCATCAATGTTGAGCCCTTGCTCATTAGCCATTTCCAGGGTGAGATCAAATGGGAATCCGTACGTGTCATGTAACTTGAAGACATCATCTCCCGAAAGTTCTTTGCCGCCAGATTTCTTGACCGCCGTACTTGCTTGATCAAAGATCTGGGTTCCACTCTTCAGTGTTTGCAGGAATGCGTCTTCTTCAGCTACTGCAACTTTGAGGATTCTCTCTTGATCGGATACGAGTTCAGGATACTGCGGCCCCATTGCTTCAATAGAGGCAACAATGAGTTCGCGCATGTTGTGATCAGGTGAACCGAGAAGTTTCATATTGCGTGTGGTTCTGCGCATCATGCGGCGCAAGACATAACCACGACCTTCATTTCCGGGGGTTACCCCGTCGCCGATTAACATAGTCGCAGTTCTGGCATGATCGGCAATCACTCTCAAAGAGATATCTTGCGCATTATCCTTGCCGTATTGAGCACGAGTAATCTCACTAGCTTTATTGAGAATATGGCGAGTGGTATCAATTTCATAGATGTTCTCTACGCCTTGCAACAGAGCTGCTGTTCTCTCGAGCCCCATTCCAGTATCGATGTTTTTCGCCGGCAACTCGCCCAATATGGGATAGCCCTCTTTGCCTGGACCATCGCCACGAATATTCTGCATGAAAACCAAATTCCAGATCTCTAAATAGCGATCCTCATCTGCAATCGGACCGCCTTCTCTTCCGTAAGCCGGACCACGGTCGTAATAGATTTCTGAGCACGGCCCACAGGGACCAGGAACACCCATAGACCAGAAGTTATCTGCCATCCCTCGACGCTGAATTCGTTCCTTAGGTACGCCAACCTTCTTATGCCAAATATCTGCTGCTTCATCATCATCCAGATAAACCGTAACCCACAGCTTCTCCTCTGGGAATCCGTAACCACCTTGCTCTATCGGCTTTGTGAGCAATTCCCAGGCTAATTCAATTGCGCCTTCTTTAAAGTAATCTCCGAATGAAAAATTTCCACACATTTGAAAGAAGGAAGCGTGTCTCGTCGTTTTGCCAACTTCATCAATATCTAGCGTTCGTACACACTTCTGAACAGATGTCGCGCGTGAATAAGGTGGCGTCATCTCACCTAAGAAGAATGGTTTAAATGGAACCATGCCAGCGTTTACCAGCAACAAGTTTGGATCGTCAGCAATAAGTGATGCTGAAGGGACAACTGTGTGGTTGAGGCGTAAAGAATTCTCCGATTCGAAGAACTTTAGCCAACGAGATCTGATCTCCGCGGAGTTCACGAGAGCTTAGAACTCCTCGTCATCCACGTAGCGCTTGGCTTTGCTCTTCTTACTTGCTTTGGTCTTTTTCTTCTTTCGCAACTGTGAGGCCGTAAGGACGGCACCAGCTGCCTTCATTGCCATCTGGTTCTTATCGAGGAAAGAGGATGTGTTATCTGCAATCTTGGTGCTGAACTCTTCCATAGTGCGAGTCACCTTATTAATGCTCTGCAAAGGTCCGTTGACAAGCTCAACCGTCGTAGTCACTTCATGTAGAAGAGGCGCCGTCTCTTGGGAGATATCTTTGACGGCAGCGCCAACCTCATCAATCGCTCGACCAAGTCGAACGACTGCGTAGGCGATTGCCAGACTGATAATGAGAAATGCGCTAGCAGCGATAATTGCTGCAATTCCACCGGCGGACATGTGCGTAGCCTACCGAATGAAGCGTTAGACCAGTGTCGGCAGGGCGATATCCGGTTTGCGGTGTTCCTTATGAGCCGCCAAAGCCGAGAGGTGATATTGCTCAATCTGGGCAACGTTTTCGGCCTTTACATACTTACTGCCATCGACAACATCACCCATTCGTCCTTCAATGACGGCGTGCACATCGTTGCCAGATAACGTTTTGTGGGTTTCGAGCGCATGCGCCACAGCCAATACATGCCCGCGATCAATCAGCAGGAGTTGTTCAGCCTTCTGAAGCAAAGTACCCAAGTTATCTTCAATACGATCGGAAAGCGCTCTGCGCATTTCTTGCTTTGCCTCATTCGGTCTCGCACCTCCAGGTGCTCCGATTTCCATCCGGCGGCTTGATGCATAGGAAGAAACCGTTGATCCCATTCCCCAATATCCCTCCATCAACCCTGCGATGGTTGTGGCAGATTCAAGATCTCCTGATACTCCAGAAGAGTTGTCTCCGTCAAAGAACATTCTCTCTCCTGCAAGCGAAGCGAGGGAGACCAAGATGTCACCTTCATATTCACTCTTCCAATGGGTGAATTGATCATCTGGTGGAATTGAAGCAACCATGCCGAGGTACTCAGCTCCCTTTTCAATGGTTGCGATATCAATATCCATATGTTTGCGTACCCGATATGCCATCACCGCATGGCAAGCCTCATGCACAGCAGTGGCATGACGTTCCCGTTCTATGTATTCAACATCCTCTGAAGGCCCGAGTTGTTTAAGTTGTTTGGCCTTGAGTACATCCGACCACGTAACTGTTGTTCGCTCATTTCGAATTGCCATGATGAGGGACTCGTTAACGAGATCCTTAATGGTTGCACCTGTTGCATAAGGAGTGATGATCGCAAGCTTTTCAATCTCTTCTTTAGTTAAATCATGAGCGACCTTGGCGAGATAACCCTCGTAAGTTCGAATTCGCCCTGCCTTGCTGGGATATCCAACGCGATACATGCGATCGATTCGTCCTGGACGCAACAACGCTTCATCAAGAGATTCAGGCATATTGGTCGCCATTACAACCAGAATTCGATATTTGGGTGGGTTCTTCGGGCGCATCCCTAACGTACGGCGGACTATTCGATTGAAGAATCCGCGAGGTTTCTTGAGGCCAGAAAGTTCAGTCAAAAGGGCTTGAAGGGTGCCAGTGCCAGCTCCGCCGCCTGCTCCAGCTCCCATCATAAATTTATTAACCAATGAACGAGGCTTCTCCTCGCCGGATTGAGCGCTTAATCGCGATAAACGATTAATCGTCACAAAAGAACTTGCAGTCGGCGTGAGATAAGAAATTCCATGACAAGACTGATCTGTCGACGTAGTTTTGATGATGGGCGATGAATACGCTCCAGGCCCACGATTTGTCATAATTCCACGATTACCGAGAGCGTCGGCTTCATCAAAGAAAACAACAACTCCCCCGTAGCGCAACGCTAGCTTTCGAAGTTTCCTAAAGAGTCCTTTGACCTTCAAGATTCCGATGCCAAAGAACATATTGTTGAATGCTCCAGGATCGACGAAAACGAATGGCTTCCCAGTTTCACCGGCCATAGATTCAGCCATCAATGTTTTACCAGTACCCGGTGGGCCCCAGAGCAAGATTCCGCCCGGAACATATCCTCCAAGTTTTTCAATACTCTCGGGATTTTCCAGAAAGACTAAGTTTTCGCGAATTCGAGCCAGAACATGGTCTTGTCCCCACACATCGGTGAATCGAGTTTTGATGTCATCGGGGAAGTAAGTATCGATGCCTCCGCGACTGAGAAACCAGAAGATTGCAACAAATTGAATAATGACGAAAATCACTGCAAACATCAGCTGACCAATAATCGGCAGGGCGCTCCATAACGCTTGTGGAGCATAGAAGAGAGCACGTACTGGCGTCTCATCATAAATCGCACCAAGAACGACAGAAAGAAGTGAAATGACGACTACCCACTTAATAACGCGCGAGATACGGAATCGAGTCCAGTCACTTAACTTATGGACGATACGATCAGTGAAGCCAAAGTACCGTTGCCAGAAACCGTGATACGGCGCAGCTAACTCTGAGATTAAGAAGTGAGCCTGACGGATAGCCTCAATCGCAACCAACGGGAAAATCCACCAACGTTGATATGCGCTATTCGAAAGAGCCTGATCGAAACCTAAGGTTTCGTCCCCTGCCATATCGGCCCATACCAGAACGAAGAAAACTACTGCGAAAAATAGGAGGAATTTGATTCGATCATAAAACGAAAGATGCACGCGTGTTTTGCGATCAGTATCGCGCGGACGTGAACTTTCGTTCGAGCTCATGACTAATCTTTTTTCTCTGGCTTGAAATCAACACCAGTTTCTTTTCGCTGCGCATCAGTAATGGGAGTCGGCGCACCAGTAAGCGGATCACCGCCGCTAGCCGTCTTTGGAAACGCAATTACTTCACGGATGGAGTCAGCGCCGGCCAAAAGAGCACAGAGTCGATCAAGGCCCAAAGCAATTCCTCCATGAGGCGGCGGTCCATAATTAAATGCTTCTAGTAGGAACCCAAACTTGCTCTCAGCTTCCTCTTTTGTAAGTCCGATAACATCGAAAACAGCTTGTTGAATGTCGCGGCGATGAATACGGATAGACCCGCCCCCGATTTCACTTCCATTGAGCACAATGTCATAGGCGTACGCCAAGGCCGAAGCTGGATCGCTCTGGAAAGTTTTTTCAAATTCTGGTTTAGGTCCAGTGAAAGGATGATGGACCGCTGTCCAGCCGCCACTATCGGTCTGTTCAAACATCGGCGCGTCAACCACCCAAAGAAACTTCCATGCATCCTTAGCAATGAGATTACAACGCTCACCGATTTCAAGACGGACCGCTCCAAGCAAGTTGAGGGAGGATGTTCGATCCCCTGCTGCAAAGAAGATCGCATCCCCATTTGCGGCGCCCACATGAGCAGCAATTCCAGCGCTCTCTTTTTCGGAGAGATTTTTAGCTACCGGTCCTGATAGAGCTCCATCATCACCCACGAGAATGTAAGCAAGTCCCTTTGCTCCACGTGCTTTGGCCCAGTCCTGCCATGCATCTAGCTCGCGGCGCGGCGATGATGCACCGCCAGGCATAACAACTGCGCCCACAAAGTCGGCTTGAAATACTCGAAATGTCGTATCTTTGAAGAAGTCGGTCGCGTCAACTAGTTCGTTGCCGAAACGTAGATCTGGTTTATCTGATCCAAATCTACGGAGAGCTTCGTGATACGTCATATGAGGAATCGGAAGCGGCACTTCGTAACCAATGGAATCTTTGAAAACTGAATGAATGATTCTCTCGGCCACAGCAATCACATCTGACTGGTCGCCAAAAGACATCTCAATATCAAGTTGGGTAAATTCTGGTTGGCGATCTGCACGGAAGTCCTCATCACGGAAACAGCGCGCGATCTGGTAGTACTTCTCCATTCCGGCAACCATAAGAAGTTGCTTAAAAAGTTGGGGAGATTGCGGCAGCGCATACCACGATCCAGGTTGAAGCCTTACAGGGACCAAGAAGTCGCGCGCACCTTCAGGAGTTGAACGAGTGAGATAAGGGGTTTCAATTTCTAGAAATTCCAGCTCATCCATCACGGAGCGGATAATCGAGGTGACCTTCGAGCGGAGGCGAAGAGCCTTACTCTGAGTTTCACGACGTAGATCTAAGTAGCGATACTTTAAACGAATCTCTTCGCTGACATTTACGTTTTCTCCGCTGTCGACCGGGAAAGGTAGAGGAGCCGCTTCACTGAGAACTTCGAGCGATTCACAGATAACTTCAATTTCCCCAGTAGGGATTCCGAGATTCTCATTTCCTGCAGGTCGCTTTGCGACTTTACCCTGAACCACAACACACCATTCAGCTCTCAGCGCACCAGCAACTGCCTCATCCGAAATGACAACTTGAACATTTCCCGAAGCGTCACGGAGATCAATGAAGGCCACACCACCGTGGTCTCGACGCCGCGCCACCCATCCTGCAAGCGTGACTGATTCACCGATATTGCCAGATCTAATCGATCCAGCTCCATGAGAACGGAGCACTGTTAAACCTTTCTACAAAGGGCGCTTTAGAGGCGAAGGCGAGACTTCTCAGCCAAGGCATTCGCAAGACCGCTAAGGGTAACGGAAAGCGCCTCACCTGTGGCCATCTCCTTGAGCTCTACCGTTCCCGAGGCTAATTCTGCATCTCCAAGAACAATCGAAAAGCGAGCTCCAGACTTATCAGCCGCCTTCATCGCACCTTTGAGGGCTCTATCGCCATAACTCTGTTCGACTACAAAACCGTGAGTTCTTAACTCATGAGCCAACAAAAATGCCGCATCACGCGCCTGCGATCCTAAAGGCACAATAAAGAGATCCGTATATTTCAGTTCAGCGGGGATAACTCCCTCAGCCTCCATTGCCAGAATTACCCGATCAATTCCTAGGCCAAATCCAATTCCAGAAAGTTCTTGTCCGCCGAGAACTTCCATCAGGCCGTCGTATCTGCCTCCCCCGCCAATTCCAGATTGCGCACCAAGACCGCGATGAACAAATTCAAAAGTTGTGCCAGTGTAATAATCAAGGCCACGTACCATTCTAGGATTTACCTCAAATGGAATTCCGATGGAGTTCAACGCATTCTGCACCGTTGCAAAGTTTTCTCTGCTTTCACCATTCAAATAATCGAGCAGGATGGGGGCTTTACTCATAGCTTTTTGAATCTCAGCTCGTTTATCGTCAAACAATCTAAGTGGGTTTTTCTCAGCGCGCTTCTGGGTCTCTTCATCGAGATGAAGCGATTGAATGTATTGGACTAAATCAACCCGATGGGCATTTCTCGATTCGCTATCACCTAGCGAAGTAATATGAAGGACAAAATCTTTGAGCCCGAGCTTTCTATATCCGTCGTAAGCAATTGCAATCACTTCCGCATCAAGATAAGGGTCATTAATGCCAATGGCTTCAATGCCGACTTGATAGAACTGACGATATCGACCCGCTTGCGGCCGCTCCGCTCGGAAAAAGGGCCCTTTGTAATAGAGCTTTACTGGAAGTTGGCCTCGATCCAAGTTATGTTCGATGACCGCTCGCATCACGCCCGCAGTTCCTTCCGGTCGCAGCGTGATGGATCTACCTCCTCGATCTTCGAAGGTATACATCTCTTTGGAGACAACATCGGTGGATTCGCCCACGCCTCGAGTAAATAACTCGGTATCTTCGAAAATTGGAAGCTCAATAGGTTCGTAGCCGGACGCGAGGGCAGGCGATATCAGAGTACGCGCCACATGTTCAAAAAGATTTGAGCGAGGTGGGAAATATTCAGAGACGCCCTTAGGCGCCTGGAACTTTGCCGTCATTGCAATCTTCCTTCCATCGCTGCCTTCAAATAGGAGTTGGACAATAACTCTTGTCTCATAACCGTTTCGTCGCCATGGCCGGGAAGAACCCGAAGATCTTCTGGCAACGTCGCTATTTTCTCACGGAGCGTGCTCTCCATGTCACGCATTGAACCCCGTGGTAAATCTGTTCTCCCGATTGAGCCCTTAAAGAGAACATCTCCGCTGATCAGAACTTCGTCATTAACCTCTGCAACCAGAGAACCTGGTGTATGACCGGGAGCGTGGATCATGCGAAACTTCATTTCACCTAGTTTCATCACACTATCTTCGGTAATCGACCATGTTCGAGAGGGCTCGCTGAATTGAAGTGAAGTTCCGACGGAGCCCTTGAGCTCTTGAACTAGAGCTTTACTCTGATCACCCATCGCTCTTTCTGGAAACTGGAGCAGATCGCGATCTGCGTCATGAACGTAACAATCAACATCGAGAAAATCATCGGATGTTGTGATGAGAGAGAAGGTGTGATCCAGGTGTCCATGCGTTATCAATACTGCGCCAATTGATAGCTGATGCGCTTCGAGTTTCTCGCGAAGTTGTCGGTTGATGTTTGGAATATCGATTCCAGGATCGACGACTACACATGAGTGGCCTCGGCCCGGGGCGATGATCCAACAATTGGTCTGGTAGTACGGTGCAACTACTCGATCTACCAACAAGGCCATGGGGCGATTCTCCCAAGATTGCCCCGAATTACCCTGAGGAAGGGGGCTTTACGAGGGGGTTTTTACAGCAGGCTGTGATGCGGGTACCTTGTAGCCCTTACCAACCGCTGAACCCATAACGCCATTGACCAGTTCAAGGCGCGCAACGTTCGAGAAAGTTAGGCCATCATGGAATCCCTCGATAATCAACAATCACTCCCAAATTCTGCTGCGGCAGCCCTCATTGGAGATCCCGCAAAGTTTGGTCGAGTCGATGAGAGTGGCACGGTCTACGTTCGAACCAGCGAAGGCGAAAAGGTTGTCGGTTCATACCCTGGCAAGACTGCCGAAGAAGCTCTGGCCTACTTCGTAAGAAAATTTGAGATTGTCGCCTCCGAAGTTGCTCTTCTAGCAGCTCGCATCATCAGCGGCGCAATGGTTCCTGAAGATGCTCACGATGCGGTAAAGAAACTTCGCAACCAGATTGAACACCTCAACGGTGTTGGCAATCTTGAAGCCTTGCGCAGTTCTCTCGAGCAAATTCCTCCACTAATTGACGAACATCGTCCTGCATATGAAGCAAAGAAAGCCGCAGAGGCTGAAGTGAAAGCTGCTAAACGCGCAGCTTCAATCGCCGCAAAGGAAGCTCTCGTTGTTGAAGCGGAATCTTTAGTCGATTCCACAAGCTGGAAGGCGACCGGCGAGCGTCTCAAGGTATTACTAGATGAATGGAAGAAGGCTCCACGCCTCGACAAGAAAACTGATGGAGATCTTTGGAAGCGCTTCTCAAGTGCTCGCAATAAATTTGATAAGCGACGTCGTACTCACTTTGCATCCTTGACACAGCAACAAAGTGAGGTCAAGAACACCAAGGAACGTATCGTCACAGAGGCAGAATCTCTCGCAACCTCAACTGACTGGGTAGCAACTGCTCGACGCTACAAGTCCCTGATGGATGAATGGAAAGCTACTGGGCGCGGTAAGAAAAATGACGACGCAAAGTTGTGGACCCGCTTCAAAGCGGCGCAAGATACATTTTTTGCAGCTAAGAATGCTGACCTAGAAAAACGCGGCGAATCTATGGCCGCCAACCTCGAAAAGCGTGAAGCTCTGGTCGCTGAAATTGAAGCGCTATTGCCCATCACTAATCTCGACGACGCTCGTCGCAAGTTCCGCGATCTTCGTAACAAACTCTCCAAAGTTGGCATGATCGATCGTAAGAAGAGAAGCTCTCTTGATAAGCGCGTAGATACCGTTGAGATGACTCTCAAAGAAGCCGAACAAGAGCAATGGCGCAGAAGTGACCCTGGCGCTCGCGCACGCGCCAATGATGTGGTCAATCAATTGATGAACGCAGTAGCAGATTACGAAGCTAAAGCTGCTAAGGCTGAAGCTGCCGGCGATGCAAAGAAAGCTTCTGAACATCGCGAAGCTGCTGCAGCGCGCCGAATGTGGCTAAGTGAGGCTCAAAAAGGTCTTGCTGATTTCACTACGGCTTAGTTGTTTGTAACTCGATAAACATCGTAGACGCCTTCTATTCGTCTTACCGCCGATAGGACCGCGTCGAGATGCGAAGCATCTGCCATCTCAAAGGTAAAGCGCGAAAAAGCTACTTGATCTTTTGTTGTATTCACAGCTGCATGCAGAATATTTACTTGTTGGTCGGATAACGTGCGAGTGATATCCGAGAGCAATCGAGCTCGATCCAGCGCTTCAATTTGGATATTAACTAAGAACACAGACTTTGCTGATAGGTCCCACTTAACTTTGACTATGCGATCGCCTTGATGGAATTTTAGATCTGCAACATTGACACAATCGGTGCGATGAATCGACACACCATTTCCACGAGTGATAAAGCCCGTAATCGCATCGCCGGGGACTGGCGTGCAACAACGCGCCAACTTCACTAGGACATCTTCAACGCCCTCAACTTGTATTCCGCTCGCGCTACGACGGGCAGAACGAGCCGCTGCTCCAGTAACCAAATTCTCAAGCAGTGGAGTGTCATGCGTCTCTTCCAGCCCTAAAGAATTCTCTAAGCGATCAATCACGTGGGCCGCTGAGATATGGCCATCCCCTACCGCGGCATACATCGCTTCAATATCCGGATAGTTCAGGTCATGAGCAAGTTGCAACATAGTGTGGCCGCCCAAGATTTTTTGAAGTGGCATGCCAGCTTTACGCATTTGTCGTGCGATGGATTCTTTGCCCGCCTCAATCGCTTCTTCACGTCGCTCTTTCGTAAACCATGCCTTGATCTTGGAACGCGCTCGAGGCGATTTAACAAAATTAAGCCAATCTCGGCTGGGGGCTGCGTTTTCGCCCTTATTGGTAACAACTTCCACGACATCGCCATTGGCAAGTGGGGCTTCCAAAGAAACTAACTTTCCATTCACTTTTGCACCGATACATCTGTTACCAACTTCTGTATGCACGGTATACGCGAAATCAACCGGAGTAGACCCCGCCGGCAACGCAATAACACTGCCTTTAGGCGTGAAGACAAATACTTCCGGAGTTCGCAGATCAAATCTGAGAGCTTCTAGAAACTCAGTTACATCTGATGTTTCTTGTTGCCACTCGTGTAGTTGCTTGAGCCAAAGCATGTCTGGAGAGTCGGCTGATCTCGACGCAGAGCCAAGCTTGTACTTCCAATGTGCAGCAATACCGTACTCAGCTCGGCGGTGCATATCATGAGTGCGAATCTGAATCTCGACCGCTTTCCCAGTTGGGCCAATCACGGTTGTGTGAAGCGACTGGTAGAGATTGAACTTCGGCATCGCGATGTAATCTTTGAATCGACCAGGGACTGGATTCCAGCGAGCATGTATCGAACCAAGTACTGCATAGCAATCACGGACATCGTTAACCAAGATGCGAATTCCGACGAGATCATAGATATCGTTGAATTCTCGGCCACGCACCACCATCTTCTGATAAACGCTATAGAGGTGTTTCTGTCGCCCAGTAACTTGCGCCGCAATTCCCTCTTTCGTGAGATCCTCTTCAACTACCGCGATTACGTCATTGGTGAGTTTTTCACGAGAAGGATTACGTTCAATAACCAATCTTTCAATCTCTTCGAATTTCTTTGGCTCAAGAAATTTGAAGGAGAGGTCCTCGAGTTCCCACTTGACGGCGTTCATACCTAGTCTGTGAGCAAGAGGTGCATAGATATCGAGAGTTTCACGCGCTTTACGGGCTGATGATTCAGGGTCGACGTACTGCCATGTACGCGCGTTGTGAAGGCGGTCAGCAAGTTTGATTACCAGAACTCGAATATCTTTCGCCATCGCTACAACCATTTTGCGAACGGTCTCCGCTTCAGCGGTTGGGCCATAGGTCAACTTGTCGAGCTTTGTGACACCTTCAACTAGAGAAGCAACTTCATCGCCGTACTCGGCCCTCAACTTCTCTGATGAGTAACTTGTGTCTTCAACAGTATCGTGCAGAAGCGCGGCTGCAATAGTGGCGGCATCCAAACCAAACTCCACCAAGATCTCGGCTACCGCAACAGGATGGGTTATGTAGGGATCGCCACTCTTGCGTAGTTGCCCACGATGTGCAGCCTCCGCAGTAACAAATGCCCGCTCAACAACAGAGGTGTCGAGGTTCTTGTTGGCATCACGCAGTCGCTGGACGACTGGAGTGATGAGCGCGTTCATGCGCTAAGGCTACTTCAGGACTATTTGTTGCGCTTCTTCGTTGCAGGGTTTGCTTGCACTGAACCACCTTGCTTGGCGATAACTCGCTGATTGAGCGCTTTGATGGCTGGCTCACGTTCACGCAAGCTTGCCAAAAGAGGCGCAGCAATGAAGATCGACGAATATGTTCCAGCAATGAGTCCAATAAATAGTGCAAGTGCAAGATCTTTCAGCGTGCCCGCCCCGAGCAGGCCTGCGCCCACAAAGAGAATCGCAGCGACTGGCAACAGTGCAATCAAAGACGTGTTGAGTGAACGAACAATCGTCTGATTAACAGCAAGGTTCGCGGCCTGCGAATAAGTGCTCTTTCCGGTACTTGTGATCGCTCGGGTGTTTTCGCGTACTTTGTCGAAAACCACAACCGTGTCATACAGCGAATACCCCAGAATCGTTAAGAAGCCAATAACGGTTGAGGGCGTCACTTCAAAGCCCACAAGTGCATAGATACCAACCGTGATAAAGACGTCGTGGATAACTGCCACGATAGCGGCGACCGCCATCTTGGGCTCGAAAGCAAGTGCCAGATAAATCATGATGCAGATCAAGAATGCGATCAAACCTTGGAAAGCTTTACGAGAGATTTCTTCACCCCAGGACGGTCCAACATTCTGCGTATCGATGGATTCAATCGTGACACCAAACTTCGCGGCCAGTGCATCCTGAATCGCATTGGATTGTGCAGGCTCTACCACGCCGGTTTGGACCCGAATCTTGTCGCTACCAATTGTTTGAACAATGGTGTTCCCGGTATATCCAGCAGATGTTACGGCGGCACGAGCCTCTTCAATTGTTCCTGAAGCAGTTGTTACCGTGTACGAAGAACCACCTTTGAATTCAATACCAAGTGCCAAACCTTGAACTGAGAGCGCAAAGATTGACAGTGCTACGAATACACCAGAGAGCGTGTACCACTTCTTCCGGGCAGAGATAATGTTGATTGAAGTTTCGCCGCGATAGAGACGGCCACCAAGACCTGAGAACTTCATGATTTAGGCTCCCTTTCCTGATAGATCGACTGAGGCCATGCCAACGCTTCGTGGTGAGACTCCTGACCAACCAGAGCCCGACTGGAAGTACTTTCGCTTCGCAAGTAACGACACAAAAGGTTTAGTGAAGAAGAAGATAATGATGAGGTCGATGATCGTTGTGAGTCCAAGAGTGAAAGCAAAGCCACGAACGCTTCCTACTGAGACGATATAGAGCACAACGGCCGAAATTACTGAAACTAAGTCAGCAACCACGATGGTGCGTCGGGCACGCTGCCATCCCGTTTCAACTGCAACGCGCAATGGTTTTCCATCTCGCATTTCATCTCGAATACGCTCGAAGTAGACGATAAAGGAGTCGGCGGTGACGCCAATAGCCACAATGGTTCCGGCGATACCAGCAAGAGTAAGTGTGAAACCAACCCACTCTCCCAATAGCCAGAGCAGCAGAACTACGTGAGCCGCCGCCAGTGCTAATGAGCCAATAACAACTGTTCCCAAAGCTCGGTAATAAGCAAGTGAGTAAAGAATGACGAGGAGCATTCCAAGTCCACCAGCAATCAAACCAGCAACTAATTGATCATTTCCTAAGGTTGGAGAAACTTGTTGTACTTCCCCGCGATCAAAGGCGAGTGGAAGCGATCCATACTTCAGAACATTAGCTAAATCCTGCGCCTCTACTTGTGAGAAGCTGCCTGTGATCTGGGCGCTGCCTCCAAGGATTGCTTCGTTGATCCGAGGCGCGGAAACAACAACACCATCGAGGACAATTGCAACTTGATTCTGTGGGGCTGGAAGACTGACCACGCTCTGGGTCAGAGTTCCAAACTTCTTCGTGCCATCGCCAGTGAAATCAAGAGAGACGAACCAACCACTTGCACCCTGTTGGTCAATTGCAGCGGTAGCGCCTTTGATGTCACGACCAACAACTTGTGCTGGAGCCAAGATGTATCGCGCACTTCCTAAACGATCGCAGGTCACGATGACTGAGTTTGCGTCATCGCCGCCGCTACCGAGAGTGGATTCGGGCTTCGTACAATCAAGTGCTAAGAAAGCTTGCGATTGTTCTGGAGTGAGTGTTGAACCTTCTAAGAGTTTTGAGTCATCGGGGGTAGGAATTGCACCGGCCTCAAGAAGGACTTGTCTAAATCTCAATTCGGCAGTTTGACCGACAAGGTCAACAACGCGGCGGCCAGTTTCTCCCGGTACAGAGATAACAATCTGGCGATTAGTTCCGGTGCCTTCCGCAGTTACTTCCGCTTCAGCAACACCGAGTGAGTTCACGCGTTGGCGGATAATCGCCACAGCTTGATCAATCGCTTCAACAGTTACTTGACCCTCTTGGCCCGCATCAAGGCGTGGTTGGAGCGTGACGCTCGTACCGCCGCGCAGATCCAAACCTAGGTTGAAGGAGGTGGCACCGATGGAGATCGCTAAGCCAAAAAATGCGGCTGTGATTCCCAGAGTCAGCGTGAGGGTTCTAGCGGGACGAGCTTTTTTAACATCGCCCGAGTTACGTTGATTATTTGCGTAAGACATGAGGCGAAAGTCTAGGGCTGTAAGTCAGGACTGTCGAAAAGCCCCAGGGCCTGGCTCGGCGGATTTTTACCTAGATGCCTCCACGCCGCTGGCGTTGCAGCCCTTCCACGAGGGGATCGGACCATAAATCCACTTCTAACCAAGAATGGTTCCGCTACTGATTCAACGGTTTCGCGTTCTTCACCTACCGCCATTGCCAACGTATTGAGTCCTACTGGCCCTCCACCAAACTGGTCAATGAGAGCTTTCAAAATCGCTTTATCGAGGCGATCTAAACCAATCTCATCAACCTCATACATGGTGAGAGCCGCCCTAGTTACCTCGAGATCGATAGCGCCATTGCCATGAACTTGGGCATAGTCACGAACTCGACGCAAAAGGCGGTTTGCGATTCGCGGAGTTCCACGAGAACGTCGGCCAAGTTCTCTTACTGAATCTTCGGTGATTGAAACATCGAGTAACGATGCACTTCGAGTAACAATATTGGAGATATCTGCTTCATCATAGAAATCTAAATGCGCCGTGAAACCAAATCGATCACGTAATGGTCCCGGCAACAACCCCGCTCGCGTGGTTGCCCCAACCAAGGTGAAGTGCGGAAGACTTAGTGGAATCGCAGTTGCGCCAGGACCTTTGCCCACAACGACATCGACTCGAAAATCTTCCATCGCCATGTACAACATTTCTTCAGCTGGTCTTGCCATGCGATGAATTTCATCCAGGAAAAGAATCTCACCTTCAACGAGCGACGAGAGAATGGAGGCGAGATCACCTGCATGAGTAATGGCAGGGCCGCTCGTTACGCGAATAGGCGCATTCATCTCCGTGGCTACAATCATTGCCAAGGTAGTTTTACCAAGTCCCGGTGGGCCTGAGAGAAGTATGTGATCGGAGGGAGCGCCACGTTCTCGGGCTGCTCGCAATAACAAATCAACTTGATCTTTAACTCTCTGCTGTCCAACAAATTCCTGCAGCGAATGTGGGCGAAGTGCTTGCTCTGCTGTGATGTCTTCCGGGGAAATCGCACCACTCATAATTTCGTCGCTCATATTTGCATCACTCATGAACTACGCCGAGATCTAGCCAGGGCTAGCTTGAGCATCTCAGGCAGATCTGCTTCATTGGGAGTACGGCCAAAATTCGCAACCACATCATCGAGCGCTTGCTCTGCCTCTTTATGGGAATAGCCCAATCCGGTAAGGGCGCCAATTACTTGATTACGCCACGGTCCACTCAGTGAACTCTTACTCTTATATCCGCCGCCGAATTTATCTTTAAGTTCCAAGATGATTCGTGATGCCACTTTCTTTCCAATGCCAGGAACTCTCTCCAACGCAGCATGATCTTGACTGCCAATAGCGCTCTTCAACTCTTCCGGCCCAAAGACCGCTAAGAGTGCGCTAGCAACTTTTGGTCCGATCCCCGTAACTGACTGCAATTCACCGAAGAGATCCTTAGCCTCGGTAGATGCAAAACCGAAGAGCGTCCAGGAATCCTCACGGACGACCAGTGAGGTGTGGAGCGAAATCTGTGATCCAATTTTGGTGTCACTTGCAAGATCGGGTCCAACAATTACCTGATATCCAATTCCACCTACATCAACAATGAGTTGGTTGAGGCGCACGTCAACAACTGTGCCAGTCAGAAGCGCAATCATCGGACTCTCTTCAACTCCTTCAATCGTGAACGCTCCTTAGTCGCTGCGGCTGAAATCCGCTTCGTCGCGCTCCCGCGCCAATGATGGCAGATAGCAAGAGCCAGAGCATCGGTTGTATCAACCGGTTTTGGCGGCGCTGAGAGGTTAAGAATTTTCGTAACCATATTCGCAACTTGCTTCTTATCTGCTCTTCCGGAACCAGATACGGCGGCCTTTACTTCGCTGGGCGTATGTAGCGCTATTGGAACTCCAGATTTCGCGGCCAACACCAGCGCGACTCCAGCCGCCTGGCCTGTCGCCATCGCAGTTCGAACATTAAGTTGGGAAAAGACTCGTTCGATAGCGATAACGTCGGGTTTGAATTTTCGAATCCACGATTCAAGCTCGTCATTAAGCTGCAACAAACGCAGTTCAAGCGGAGCATCAAGATCGGTTCTGATGACACCGCAATCGACCATGACTAACGACTTGGGTCCCGAGCGCTCAACTATGCCTATGCCGCACCGAGTGAGACCTGGATCAACCCCCAAAACGCGCATTGCGTAAGACTAATCGGGGCGGAAAAAACCCTACGAAAGGCTCGCCATTACCTCTTCGGAAACATCGAAGTTGCCATAAACGTTCTGAACATCGTCACACTCTTCAATTGCATCAATGAGTTCAAAGAGCTCCCTCGCAGATGACGCATCCAATGGAATAGATAGTGAGGGCAGGAATGAAACATCAGCCGATTCATAATCGATGCCAGCTGCTTGTAGAGCGGAGCGAATAGCAACCATCTCTGACGGACCGCTCACCACTTCGAAGGTATCCCCTAAATCGTTGACCTCTTCTGCACCAACATCAAGGACAGTCTCAAGAATGCGATCTTCGGTTAGCGGAACATTTCCTTGAGATTTTTTGACTATAACAACGCCTTTACGGTTGAACATATAAGCAACTGAGCCAGGATCTGCCATCGTTCCGCCATTACGTGTCACTGCAACTCTTACTTCCGAGGCCGCACGATTACGGTTGTCCGAGAGACATTCGATGAGGAGCGCAACTCCGCCCGGTCCATAGCCTTCATACATAATGGTTTCCCAATTAGAGGCGGATTCATCTTGGCCTGATGCGCGTTTGAGGGCGCGTTCAATATTGTCGCTTGGAACTGAGTTCTTCTTTGCTTTTTGAATTGCATCATAAAGAGTGGGGTTGCCAGCTGGATCTGCTCCACCATTTCGCGCAGAAACTTCAATCGCTTTGATGTACTTCGCGAAAGCGCGAGAGCGCTTCGAGTCAATCAACGCCTTCTTGCGCTTGATCGTTGCCCATTTGGAGTGGCCTGACATTACAACGCTCCTGCTTTGATTGATTCTTTACACACTGATTCGATGAAGTATCGATGAACTCTATTGTCTCCAGTTAGTTCAGGATGGAAAGACGTAGCAAAGAGAGCGCCTTGCCTAATTGCCACGGGGTGCCCATCCACGGCTGCAAGTACTTTCACATCAGGTGACACTGATTCAACCCATGGCGCCCTGATAAAGATCGCACGAATGGGATGATCGGTGATTCCTGCAAAGTTCAAATCAGTTTCAAAAGAGTCAACTTGCCGACCAAAAGCATTACGTCTAACAACGGCATCTATTCCGCCAAATGTTTCCTGGCCATCTATTGCATCAAGCACAGTATTAGCAATCAGAATCATCCCAGCACACGAACCATAGACCGGCATTCCCGTCCGAATACGTTCGACGATGGGATCAAAGACTTGGAAGGAGCGTGCAAGTTTGGCGATTGTTGTGGATTCACCACCAGGAATTACTAGAGCATCAATAGCTGCAATTTCTTCCGGTCGCCTGACGCTTGTTGCAGTGACGCCACAATCGCTGAGAGAACGGATGTGTTCACGAACATCGCCTTGGAGCGCTAAGACTCCAACTTTCATCGGAACTACCAACCTCGCTCGGCAAGGCGATGAGGAACAGGAATGTCGGCAACATTAATTCCGACCATCGCCTCACCTAATCCGCGAGACTGTTCAGCGACCACCTTTGGGTCGTCAAAGAAAGTAACCGCTTTGACAATCGCTGCAGCGCGCTTGGATGGATCGCCTGACTTAAAAATGCCGGAACCAACAAAGACGCCGTCGGCGCCGAGTTGCATCATCATCGCAGCATCCGCAGGAGTTGCGATTCCACCTGCAGTAAAGAGCACTACCGGAAGTTTTCCAGTTTGAGCAATTTCTTTGACGAGGTCATAAGGGGCTTGAAGCTCCTTAGCCGCGACATAAAGTTCATCTTCGCGCATCGAGGTCAAACGACGGATTTCATCTGAAATCGAGCGCATGTGGGTTGTGGCATTAGAAACATCGCCAGTACCTGCTTCGCCTTTTGAGCGAATCATGGCTGCACCTTCATTGATGCGGCGTAGCGCTTCACCCAGATTGGTCGCGCCACAGACAAATGGAATGGTGAAGTTCCACTTATCGATATGGTGGGTGTAATCCGCAGGGGTCAACACCTCAGATTCATCGATGTAATCAACGCCAATGGCTTGAAGAATCTGCGCCTCGACAAAATGTCCAATACGCGCTTTCGCCATTACTGGGATCGACACTGTTTTCTGAATCTCGGCAATCATGTCGGGATCTGACATACGCGCTACGCCACCTTGTGCGCGAATATCGGCTGGAACACGCTCAAGGGCCATCACAGCAACTGCACCGGCATCTTCAGCAATGCGCGCCTGCTCGGCGTTGACGACATCCATGATGACGCCACCTTTAAGCATCTCTGCCATTCCTCTTTTAACGCGAGAGGTTCCCGTTACATGTTCATTAGCCATGGCGCGATTCTACTTTGAAAGGCTAATTCCGCGAATCAGATTACTTCTCGCTCTTTTTCGCGGGAAATGTGAACTCTGGCTCTTGGTCGGTCAAGAAGAACCACACCTGGCCTGCTTGAAAATAAGCCTCAGTCCCATCGGGCAAGGTCCATGTTGTCGGATCTTCTGCTCTTGGCCTGCTCCACGAAACCTCTGTCATCGAGCCATTACGTAATAAATACGCCTTGCCGGAGCCCGTCACCGTAGATTTGGGAGTAACTCCCCCGAACTTATCGCCGTACTCCGATGGCTTGATGGAGACCAACTGAATAATCATCATTGGAGAACCTAGATGCTCTCCTGATGTCGCAATGTTTGGTTTGTTGTCGTGATTGAGTAGGAATCGTTTTTCTGACTTACTCCATATTGCTTCGTAGGAAGCATTAGGCCAGAGGATCTTTGCAGAACTAATTTTTCTCGCACTCGCATCTTTTGGTCCATGTTCCCAACCAACACTTTGCGCTTGATCAATATCCGGCTCTTTGGCAAGCAATAGATTGGGCTTAACCATCATCGCGTAAGGAGAATTACGTTCTGGAATATTGAAATAGATGGATGGCGGATTTCGCTCGGCGCTAAGGTTTTCTAAATTAGCTGCCGCGAGAACTGGGCGCAATTTGCTCTGAGCGCCGCTATAAATAAAACCGACTCGTCCGAATTGGGCCAAGATATCGATATCGCTGATACGCGCAGATCTGATGGGGCCCAGTCGTTCTGGATATTGAGAACTGTAAATTCCCATCAATCGCGTTAAGCCAGCCTCAACTTGCGTAACAAAGAGGACATCTGCAAATTCCACGCCTTCTTGAGGATGAGCATAAGGAGTGTCATCAAATTTCACCGCCAATAATGGACCACTTTTTCCAGGAAGATCAGTGAACACATTCTTCTCAACTACTACCTCTTCTGAGGCTTCTTGCGAAAATGGCAGTGCGCAACTACTGAGAAGAAGAATGAGAGCAAGAAGAAAAACCCGCTTCATCGCGAGTCTTCCTGAAGATACTCATCTTCGAACGAGTATTTGACTGGCAATGGAGCATGACCAGCCAGGCGAAAAATGCGATAAATCATCTTCTCTCGTCGCGAACGAGCTGATGAAACAG
>CAYSGG010000008.1:23587-32256 GCA_964430775.1 uncultured Clavibacter sp.
AGGCGAAAAATGCGATAAATCATCTTCTCTCGTCGCGAACGAGCTGATGAAACAGCCTCCAGGTGGAGCGTAATAGCAACTCGAATTCGATCAGTTAAAAGATCGAGCTCACTAAAGATCTCGGGGTACTTGGTGACCAATCCCGATTCCGCTCGTAATAGCAGCAGGGCCTGTGTCAGTCCACTTTCGGCTTCACTTCGCTCGGCAATCTCTGCTTCTCGGGCCTGATGAGCTGTCGCTGTAAGAAGAAGTCCTGCTGCTGGATCAATATCGGATAGATGGGCAATCTCCAAAGCCAGCGCTGCGCGACGTTGTAATACTGCATCAAGATTTGCCCACGAAGTTTCTGCGCGATGATGAAGCCGATCAAGACGATTTGCGCTGAAAGTTAGATACCAAATTCCGAGAAGTATCAGGAGCGGAATCCATAGGAAGGTCATACTCATGTCTGCTCATCCTCTCGACTAAACAAACGGCTCCACGGTCGAGACTCGGAGACCAGCGTCACTTGTTCCCCTTCACCTCGAGCATGTAGATACACATTCATAATTTCATCGCCCACATTATTCCAATCAAATCGCTGGGATCTCTCGCGTCCAGCGATTGATAGCGCATCTCTCTCGCTACGGTTACGCAATAGGTGGATAATCTTCTTACTCAAGTCATCTGAATCTTCGTTAGTGAAGAGAGCGCCGTATTTTCCATCATCGAGTAGATATCTAAATGCTGGTATATCGCTGGCAACAATAGGTACGCCGGCCGCCATAGCTTCTGCCAAGATGATTCCAAATGACTCTCCCCCGGTGTTGGGTGCTACGTAAAGATCAAGTGACTTCAAAAATGATGCCTTCTCTTCATCGTTGATTCTGCCTAAGAACTGGAGGCGATTTCGCAATGCAGGATTAATTGACTGCATGGCATCAATTCCCTCACCAGGACCTGCAATTAACAATCGAAAATCTGGGAATATTCGTGCGATATTGGGAAGGGCTTCCAAAAGCACACCAAGCCCTTTTCTCGGTTCGGAAAACCGTCCGATAAACCCGATATTCAAAGGTCTTTTCCATTCCTGATTGGGTTGGGCTTGGGCAAAGAAATCAGCGCTAATTCCATTAGGAATTACCACAGCGTCGGTATCTAGATGAATGCGCAGCGTTTCGCGAGCAACCTCGCTGACGGCGATTCGAGCGCGTAGCTTTTCTATGACCGGCTCAAGTAATGGCGCAATTGCAAAGGCAACTTTCTGTCGCGGCGCTGCTGCATGAAATGTTCCAACTAGCGGCCCTTCGGCGATGGAGCATGCAAGCAACGAAAGCGATGGGATTGCGGGTTCGTGGAGATGAAGAACATCGAATTCGCCTGCTGAGATCCATTGACGAACTCGCGAGGCCGCAACCGGACCAAAGAGAACCCGCGCTACAGCTCCGTTGTACGGAATCGCAACTGGCCTTCCAGCAGCTACAACAAAATCTTCTGCGATCAGCGTTTCATCTGAACAAGGTGCAAGTACAGAAACCTCGTGTCCTTGGGCTTGATAATGAAAGGCCAAGTCCTTGATATGCGCTTGTACGCCTCCTGGGACATCCCATGCATATGGAGAGACAAATCCAATCTTCATGAACGTTCCTTGAAATCTGCATCAATGAAAATTCTTTGTTGCATATGCCACGATTTTGGATCTGCTGCGATAGCGTCTTCAAATCTTTGCGCCAAAACTTGAGTCACTCGCGCCACTTCCTGTTTCTTATCAGCGCTTCGATCAATTGCTACTGGTGGTGTGAAGGTGATGTTGATTCCACCTTCTCTAAATCCTACATACGCAGTAATGAGGTCGGCTCCCGTTTGAAAAGCGAGCAGAGCCGGACCTGCCGGCATACGCGCAGTTGATTGGAAGAAATCAACGTCAATACCCGACTTACTAAGGTCCCGATCAGCAACAAGTGCAACCAGCTCCCCTTCCTTCAACAAAGCAGTCAGTTCATCCAACACGCCAGCGTCGATATCTAATACCTGCATTCCAATGTGCTCACGAAATTCAAGGAACTTCCGAAAGAGCTTTTCTGGCTTGAGATGTTCAGCGACTGTGTTCACTCGGACTCCAAGCGCACAGAAATAGGCTCCTGCATGGTCCCAATTTCCGGCATGCGGCAATGCAACGATGACTCCCCGTTTCTCTCGAACCGGAGTGAGAAGGAATTCTTCGTGATTGGTTGTGACCGTAGAGTTGATTCTCTCCCTACTCCAATCACTGATTCGAAAAGTGTCGCACCAGTACCGCATTGCCGAACGCAATCCATCTCGCACTAGGGTTTCTAACTCCGAACCATTGAGATGTGGCGCAACTTTCTGATAATTCTGTCGCAGCCTTCGAGTCCGCTTCCCATTACGAAGATAAGCAAATCTTGCAATGGCATTGAAAAGGCCATATGCAACAGATTCGGGAAGAATTCGGAGCACCTTCCACAGTGCGCTGTAAATGAGATACGTAAACCAATCTTTCATTGGATTACGACCTTGCTACAACGATGAGTCGCTGTGCGATAGTGACAAGGCCGGCTATGCCAACCACTACCAAGGCAATCGGTAGAGCGACATCTAGGTTGAGGCCATACAGGCCAGTACCGACCAATAAAATTATGAGACGCTCTGCTCGTTCTGCAAAACCCACGCTGCAGTCAATTCCTAAGCTCTCAGCTTTCGCTCTGATGTATGGAATCAAACCTCCTGTAACAAGAGCAAACAGAGCAAGGAGAGCAATAACCATCTCATCGTTACCGTAGGAATAAATCATGATTCCGGCACAGATAGCGGCATCAGTTATGCGATCCAAGGTTGAGTCGATGAGCGCACCCCAACGCGTTGTGCCTTGTTTAGATAAACGCGCCATCGTCCCGTCAAAGAGATCGCTCAAGACAAAAAGTGACACCACAAGAGTGCCGACGAAGAACTCCCCACGTGAGAAAAAGTAAAGCGAGCTCAGAACGCTTCCTGCCGCACCGGCGATCGTTACACCGTTGGGAGTCACGCCCAATTTCAGAAGGGTGCGACAGATGGGTGTAATTAAGGCCGTTACCGGCGCCCTCAAACGATTCTGAATCATTGAGTACATCGTAGGCTTTACTCGTGGCTGGACCCAATATTGATGCGATGCAGAGCAGAGAAATCCCGACCAGCGAAGCTCGTTGGTTGATAGCAGGCCATCCCAGCGCCAACCCTGATGATGTTGCAGCACTTTTCCAAGGGAACTATCAGAGTTACGAGATCACAACGACGGATCATCAGTTGGACCATGTTCTAATCGGCATAGATGCGTGCGCGCTTGTAGTGAATGCAAAGACTGGGGTCTCTGCGGCAATGATTGAATTTTGGAGCCATATAAGCGAACGTCAATTTCCCCGACTACTGATTGTCAATGGACTTGAATTAAGTGAAATTGATTTTGATGACATCGTGATGATTGCCAATCGAGTACTTGAACCAGTTGTTACTCCATATCTGGTACTTCATGATGAACTGGGTGAACCAATCGGCCTCATCAGTCTTGTCACAAATCAGGTGCATGACTACTCCGCCATGACGATTAAGGAATATCCGGCCGATGACGAACTTCTCAACCTGATAACTGATTTTCGAACTGAGTATCTAGAGCAGATCGAAGGCTTGGACGAAGATTCCTTCCGAGCTGGACTTCTTGTTCCAGCAATTCCTCTAGTTCAATCTCGTGGAATTGGCAGATCTGAACTGAATTACTATTTTGAACAAATTACCAAGCTGTAGCTATTTCCTCACGCGTCTGAGTTAGCAATTTTGGCAGGACTTTGGTCTGCCCGATGATGGGCATGAAATTTGAATCGCCAAACCAGCGAGGGACGATATGTTGATGAATATGGTCGGCCACTCCGGCGCCTGAAAGGGCGCCTTGGTTGAGTCCAATATTGAACCCTCCGCAGTTTGAAACCTTCCGAAGCACTGTCATCGCATGAGCAGTGAACGCCTGCATTTCATTGCGTTCGCTCTCTGTTAACTCTGTTAAATCTGCAACATGGCGGTTTGCACAAATCAACAGATGCCCTGCGTTATACGGATAGAGATTAAGCACGGCATAAACTTCTTTTCCTCGAGCAACAATTAACGCATCCTCGTCGCTAAGTTGAGGAATCGTGCAGAAGGGACATGGCACATCGTTATCGGCTTTAGGGCGATTCTCTCCAGCGAGATAGGCCATGCGATGAGGCGCCCATAAGCGCTCCCATCGATCTGGAATCCCCGCTCCCCCTGTTATCTCGCTGTTGGACATAACGTTAGATCTGCTGACGCGTTGTGATGGATTCTAGAATCTCGGCGATTGCATCCTTGATGGCGATTCCGTTTTTCTGCTCGCCATTGCGATATCTAAAGGAAACAGCTCCGGCTTTTTGGTCGTCTTCGCCAGCGATCATCATGAATGGGATCTTCTCGGTCTGAGCATTACGAATCTTCTTCTGCATACGGTCGTCGGAAGAATCTAGCTCTGCACGAATTCCTGAGCGCTTCATCTCTTTCACAACATCTGCCAAGTAGTCATTGAAAGCTTCAGCAACTGGGATGGCTCTCACCTGAACTGGTGCTAACCAGGGAGGGAAGGCGCCTGCGTAGTGCTCAGTAAGAACACCAAAGAACCGTTCGATTGAACCAAAGAGCGCGCGATGAATCATCACGGGCTGTTGACGCGAACCATCGTTAGCGGTGTATCCAAGATCAAAACGTTGTGGCAATTGGAAATCTACTTGGATAGTCGACATCTGCCAGGTGCGTCCAATTGCATCTTTGGCTTGCACGGAAATCTTTGGACCGTAAAAAGCTGCTCCACCGGGATCTAGTACTAATTCGAGTCTCTGTTTTTCGGCGGCTTGGCGCAACGCCTCTGTTGCTGCTTCCCAATCACTGTCGGAGCCCACAGATTTTTCTGGGTTACGAGTGGAGAGCTCTAAATAGAAATCAGTAAGGCCATAGTCGCGCAGAAGATTGAGAACGAAAGTCAAAAGACTGTCGAGTTCGCCCGCCATCTGCTCTTTGGTGCAGTAAATATGTGCATCGTCTTGAGTGAAGCCACGCGCGCGAGTTATGCCATGCACGACTCCAGATTTCTCATAACGATAGACCGTGCCGAACTCAAACAATCGAAGCGGCAGATCCCGATACGACTTTGATGAAGACTGGTAGATCAAATTATGGAACGGACAGTTCATCGGCTTCATGTAGTACTTCTGACCCTGCTTTTTGACAGTGCCGTCTACGTTGAGCTCTTCATCCATCACCATCGGTGGATACATACCCTCGGCATACCACTGGAGGTGTCCCGAGGTTTCAAATAGCGCAGCCTTTGTCAGGTGCGGTGAGTAAACAAACTGGTAATCCTCTTCTTCATGCCGTTTGCGCGAATAGTCCTCCATCGCTCGCCTGATGATGCCGCCTTTGGGATGAAAGACTGCCAACCCAGACCCAATCTCTTCCGGGAATGAGAAGAGGTCGAGTTCAGCACCTAGACGTCGATGATCGCGTTTCTCTGCTTCGGCCAATAGATGTAAGTAACCATCTAATTCTTCTTGAGAGGGCCACGCAGTTCCATAAATTCTCTGGAGCATTGGATTCTTCTCAGAACCTCTCCAGTACGCTCCCGCGCTGCGCATTAACTTGTAGGCAGGGATAAATTTCGTCGAGGGAAGATGCGGGCCACGGCAGAGATCGCTCCATACCGGTTTGCCGTCGCGACCGAGATTGTCGTAAATCGTTAATTCACCAGCGCCTACTTCGACGCTTGCGCCTTCGGCTGCATCAGATGATTTCAACTTTACGAGTTCACACTTGTAGGGCTCATGAGATAACTCCGCTAGCGCCTCGTTATCAGTGATAACCCTTCTTTTAAAACGTTGACCATCCTTCACGATCTTCTTCATTACTGATTCCAGCTTGGTGAGATCCTCTGGATTAAATGGTCGTTCAGGGTCAAAGTCATAATAGAAGCCATCTTTGATAGGAGGGCCAATTCCGAGCCGCGTTTGTGAAAAGGTTTCCTGCACCGCCTGAGCAAGAACGTGCGCAGTTGAGTGGCGAAGAACCATCAAACCTTCTTCAGAATCAATCGAGATCGATTCAACAACATCACCATCGTTAAGATCGGTCCAGAGATCCCTCAACGCACCATTTATCTTGCAGACCACAATTGCATTCGGACCAGGTTTAACACGATCCGGATACATCTCTTCAAAAATCAAAGTGGGTTTGGAATCAGATGCAACAGCACGTGACATTCCGTCGACGGTGATCTGAATCTGGGCGGTCATTCCGCGAGGTTACCAAATATGAATCAAATAGCCGTTATTCGCGCTTCTAGCGCTGGTTATGCGAAGTAAATTGCAATAACAACGATTGATGCGGCTGTAAATACCGCAGCCAGCATGTACTTCACCCAAAGCGGCATTCCTACTTTTTCCGCAGCATTCGCGGCAATCGATTTCGTTTTGAGTATGGCTCGTGAGGCCCATGCGAACTCTGATGCCAAAATACCAAGTCCGGCCAGAAGAACCAGGAGTCCAGGCCCCGGAGCGAAAAGGAAGACTGTTCCGACGATCGTAATCAAGCCACCAATAACGCCGATGAAAATACGCCACACCATTGAGCCATATGGAGTGCTCTTAATCTGTTGGCGGATGTTCATAATGCAAGTTTACCTAATACCCATGAACTAAAGGAAGTCTGTAGTTGTTTCAGCTCCTTAGAAGTCGGATAGAGATTGCCTTCATATCTCTCAATACCCACAATTTCACGGAGACTTGAAGTGAGGGCGAGCGCCTGTACCGATTCCATGGTCGAGATGGGTAGGACTGCTTCCTGCACGCCAAAGTTTTCAATGAGCAGTGCCCGAGTAATGCCGGGCAGGCAACCACTAGCGAGCGGAGGTGTAAACCAACGTTCACCGTCTAGCCAGATGACATTCGCTAAGGCGCTCTCCACAACCTCATCTCTCTCATTGACGAAAATTGAATCATCGAAACCTTGTGCTCGTGCTGTGCGCAGCGCCAACGCGTTTTCGGCATAGGAAGAACTCTTATGTCCCGCCAGACCTGCGCCTGACTGTCGTCTTCGAAAGTATCGATTGACCGACAAAGGCTTATCCAAAAGTTGGTATTCAGAGTGCGTGACAAACCATTCACCATCCCCATAGACAGTGATACGGAGCCTTCCGAACGGAGTGCAGGGATTGGCATCAATTACTGACTTCACAGCGCCTTCAATTTCACTTGCGCTTGGTGCAGAGACCTGCAAGAACTTCAGCGTCTGAAGGAGCCTCTCGATATGCCTCTGAAGTTCGAAGGCCTTGGAGTCGTAGGTTCGAAGAGTTTCAAAAGCGCCATCGCCCAACAACCACGCAGAGCCCACGGAAGGCAGTGTGAGTTGATCAACGAGACCTGTGTTGTGCCAGATCTTCACTGCGCCATTTTCGCACTGATACTTGCGGAATCTTTGCTGGCGATGCCAATTAAACGACGCGCCTTTAGCTCTGTCTCTTCCCATTCATGTTCAGGATCGCTTCCCCACGTAATACCTGCTCCAGTTCCAAAATGGAGAATGTGATCTGGACCCTGCCAAAAAGTACGGATACCAACTGCAAGTTCGGCGTTTCCATTTTCAACCCATCCCAGCGCTCCGCAATATGGTCCTCGTTTACCTTCCCACTCATGAATGATCTTCAAGGCAGAATGTTTAGGGGCACCGCTCACAGATCCTGGTGGCATCATCGAACGCAACACCTCAACTACATCTTTACCAGGAGCAACTCTTGCTTGAATATCGGAGACTAGGTGAAATAGACCTGGATGTTCTTCGGTTGCCAGCAATCGTGGCGTGGTGACGCTTCCTGTTTCGGCAATCATTCCTACATCATTTCGAATCAAGTCAACAATCATGAGATTTTCAGAGTGATCTTTTTCTAGGAATTCACTGGTGGCAGATGTACCCTTAATGGGACTGGAAGTAATAACGCCATCGCGAAGCGAAACGAATCTCTCTGGCGATGCAGATGCAATCTCCAGATCGGGAAGATGAATATACGAGGCAAATGGAGCCGGATTTGAATCAACAATTCCTCGAGCCAATGGAGCAAGACTGGGATTAATTGAATTATCAACACTCAAAATTCGACAAGCATTAACTTGGTACACATCACCGTCTGCAATTTTCTCTCTAATGTGCGTTACATAACGATGATAGAAATCTCTGTCATGACTGCTCTTCCACTCGTGAGCTGCAATCCCCTGCCACGCCTCTGCGCTAACGGGCAGATCACTCTCAACAACATTTGAAAACTTGGCTAAGGTCCATTCGGATTCAAAAGTTCCAATCACGGCCCAGAATCCCGGTTCCCTAAGATCATCAAGATTATGTGAAATACGTTCAAGACCGGTTGCCAACCTGCCACCCATCCAGAACGACCAATTCATAGACCCGACGCTACCGCGTGCTTTCCGCCCTTACCTGTTCGGCGAAATCCTTAGTTTCTTGCGGAGAATCTATGACTTGGGTTATGCGCACTAGGTGCGATAGATTTCGCCCTCTCGTAACGCCTCGGCGCTACGAATGCGGACGTAGCGCAGTTGGTAGCGCGGAACCTTGCCAAGGTTCAGGTCGCG
>CAYSGG010000009.1:0-16819 GCA_964430775.1 uncultured Clavibacter sp.
GCCATACGTAGCGCTTCATCGATTGCTACAACGCCAACTTGTTCGCCAGAGGCACCAATCAGACGAATTTCTGGAACGCGAATTCGATCATTGATACGTGGATCTGCAGTGCTGATAACTCATCCCTTCAACGTGCGTGGATAGAACGTCATGAAAAGGAATAGCCGCAGAGAGAAAACAACCTTGAAAGGTTGTGCTGTCTTGACCAGCTCGTATGAGAACGAGGTAGGTGGGAGCGGCTAGCTCCACTTCATGTTGGTCGTGAGACCAATGGCTGGATACTACCTTCCTGCGACCTATGCCTCAAAATCACCTGTCAAAGTGCGCTTGTAGGCACCCGCACCTAGGCTCTAGCCATGGCTTCCCAACATTCTGGCACGGACGAGTCCCCTTTCAAGAAGCGGACGCGCATGAAGGATGAACAGCCAGAATTCCAAAGTATCACGGAAGCATCCTCTGCGCTCTCAGATGACTTACCAGGGCGTCAGAGAAAATACTTCATTTCAATGATGATTAGAACTGCGTGCTTTTTGCTTGCAGTGTTCACCCCAAGTCCCTATCGCTGGTTCTTCTTATTCGGCGCAATCACATTGCCGTACATATCTGTCATTGTGGCCAATGGTGGCCGCGAAACTATTCGCGGGCAAGCAAAAATTTTGAGAAACCAGCGCGAGCTCGAATAAGTCTAGAGTTCTCGAGTGCGCCGCTTCATCACAGTCACATCACTGGCGGTCCTTCTCATCTTCGGCTGCATCCAAGGGGCTCTCTGGCAATTCGATCGCCATCAATCGCGTCATGATAAAAATGAACTAATAAAGAGCAACATAGCTAAACCATCCATCACTGAAGCTGAACTCTCAACGCTCGAGAAGTCCGATCTTGCCTGGAGAACTATCACACTGAAGGGTAGTTTTACTCCAGAAAAAGAAACGCTTATTCGTAATCGATATCATGAAGGTAAATATGGCTTTGGAGTAATAACGCTCTTCCAAAGTGATTCAGGCAAACTTTATTGGGTCGATCGCGGTTGGGTCATTGCAGGCAAAGATGCCACGACTCCACCCGTGACTCAGAAAACCACAGATGCAGAGATCGAGATCACTGCTCGGGTACGGATTGAAGATATTGAGTCACAGGTCCGTGGCAGCGTCTTTGCAGTACCAGGACGAAATGATGCCAACACTCTTACCAAGTGGGACCAGGAACTATCTCTTACAACAGAACCGTTCTATTTTGACTTACTTTCGGCATCCAATCCGCTGCTGGACCCCAAAGTTCCTACCGCACTTCCCGCTATTAGCGATGGGCCCCACTTGGCGTACACATTTCAGTGGGTGCTCTTCATTCTGATGGTTATCTTGGCTTGGTATCTAGTGCTTCGAGAAGATAAGAAATCTCAAGCAGAGAAACTCTGACGCTGATAGAGATCTGCATAGATCCCGCCCAGTGTAAGAAGTTCATCGTGTGTGCCGCGCTCCTTGATTAACCCTTCATCGAGAACCAATATTTGATGTGCAGCTCGTACTGTTGAAAGACGATGTGCAATCACAAGGCTGGTACGTCCTTCGAGGGCTTTCGAGAGAGCCTCCTGCACTAGTGCTTCATTTTCAGAATCAAGATGCGCGGTCGCCTCATCAAGGACAACAATTCGTGGTGCTTTAAGAAGTAAGCGTGCAATAGCGAGACGTTGCTTCTCTCCCCCAGAAAGTCGATGGCCTCGCTCTCCTACAACGGTATCGAAACCATTTGGTAAGGATGAAATGAGGTCCCAAATTTGTGCTGCCCGACAGGCTGCTTCCATTTCGGATTCTGACGCATCTGCTTTGGCGTAGCGCAGGTTCGCAGCAATGGAATCATGGAACATATGTGCATCTTGCGTAACGATGCCGATGGAGTCGCGCAAAGATTGAAGCGTCAGATCTCTGATGTCAGCATCGTTAATTGATATCGACCCAGCGGTGACATCGTAAAGTCTGGGCAACAGTGCGCTAATCGTGGTCTTTCCAGCACCTGACGAGCCAACAAGGGCTGTCATGGTCCCAGATGGGACTTCAAATGAGATGTCTTTGAGAATCTCTCCACTCTGGACAGTTTCTGGCTTGGCAATTGCTTCAAGAGATGCGAGTGAAATCTCTTCTGCCTTCGGATAGGAGAAACTGACATTCCTGAAAGAAATCGTCAATGGACCTGAGGCGACATCTCGCGCATCTGGTTTGTCCTTAACCATGGGGCTCAAGTCAAGTACTTCGAAGACGCGTTCAAATGAGACGAGCGCCGTCATGACATCTACTCTGACATTGGAGAGCGCAGTTAGCGGCCCGTATAGACGAGCCAGTAGCGCGGTGATTGCTAACAATGTACCTAAAGAAATCTCTTTATTGATCGTTAAGTGACCACCTACACCGTATGCGAAAGCTGTTGCCACTGCTGCAATCGAGGTTAAAGCGATAAAGAAGATCCGGTTAAGCAACGCAATCGTGATGCCGATATCGGCAACCTTTCTGGCGCGCGTTGAGAAGAAACGATTCTCCGCACGTGGGTCCCCATACAGCGAGACTAAAAGCGCTCCTGAAACATTAAATCTCTCAGTCATCGTTGCAGACATTTCTGCGTTCACATTAAAGGATTCCCGAGTCAATCTCTGAAGTTTTCGTCCTACCCACTTTGTTGGTATCAAGAAAGCCGGTAGCAGCAGCAGTGAAACAACGGTTATCTGCCAAGAGAGATAGAGCATAGTTGCGATAACCAAGGTAAGGCTCAATACATTGCTAATCAGACCTGAGAGAGTTGTTGTAAAGGCTTGCTGTGCGCCAATCACGTCGGAATTAATTCGAGATATCAACGCACCAGTCTGTGTACGAGTAAAGAATGCAATTGATTGTTTTTGAATATGTGAGAAAACTTGAGTACGGAGGTCATAAATCAGACCTTCACCTATGCGCGCAGAGAACCAACGACCAATCATGCTTATAAGTGCATCTGCGAGAGCAATAACCGCAACAAGTAGGGCAAGCTCAGTAACAAGACCTGGATCTCCTGGAATTACTCCCTCGTCAATCAGACGCTTAAGTAGCAATGGAGTCGTGACAACCAGCAGAGCATCAATGACCACAGTGATGAGAAAGAGAACCAGCGAATTCTTATATGGCAGTGCATATGAAGCGATGCGTTTTATGGTTCCAGGTTTTAACTTTTGATCCTTCACCGATTGATCTTGTGTCAATGAGCGGAAGGACATCCACATCGCTTGTTGGGACATAAAGGCTAAACAGTAAAGCCGATGGCGCGTAGCTGTTCGCGACCATCATCGGTGATCTTGTCCGGGCCCCATGGTGGCATCCAAACCCAGTTGATCTTCACATCGGAGACCAGGTCCTGGAGAACCGAACGGGTCTGGTCTTCAATCACATCTTGCAGAGGGCAGGCGGCTGAAGTGAGTGTCATATCAAGAACTGCAACATTGGAATCGTCAATCGAGACATCGTAAACGAGTCCAAGGTCGATGACATTGATTCCAAGTTCTGGATCAATTACATCCTTCATCGCCTCTGTTACATCATCTAACTTTGCAGTCATCTGCTTGCCTTTCCTCTTCTCCCGCTATTGCTTCTGTGCCGTGGCCTGCGAAATCGCATCCTTTACTGCCATCCATCCAAGCAGAGCACACTTTACTCTGGCTGGAAACTTTGAAACTCCTGCAAAAGCTACTCCATCGCCCAGTAACTCCTCATCACCGGAATCTGTCCCTTTACTCTGAATCATCGCTTGAAACGCTTCGATGATGGTGAGAGCCTCAGAGATAGTTCTGCCTCGAATGAGGTCAGAAACGACTGATGTACTCGCCTGTGAAATCGAGCATCCGACTCCGTCCCACGATACTTCGCTTACCAGCGTTCCATCGGTATGCAGATTGAGAGTGATCTCATCTCCACATGAGGTATTAACGTGATGCACCTGGACAGTGGGATTACCTTTAAGTGATTTATTGAGTGGGCGTTTGTAGTGATCCAAGATCACTTCCTGATAGAGCGAATCTAGTTCCATCAACGCTCCGCAAAATACTTTCGAGCGCGCTCTACGCCCTCTACAAGTGCAGTGACATCTGCTTTATCGTTATAAAGATAGAAGGAGGCGCGTGTTGTTGCGACAGCTTTGTATCGACGCATTAATGGCCAAGCGCAATGATGGCCCGTGCGTACTGCAATTCCGTATTGATCGAGAGCTTGGCCAAGATCATGTGGATGGATTCCTTCGATTGCAAAGGAGACAACTCCCCCTCGCATATCAAGGTCACGCGGTCCAATGATTGATAGGCCCTTAATGTTTTGTAGTCCTTCAAGGGTCAATCTTGTGAGTTCGACTTCATGGGCGTGGATTGCATCAAGGCCGACCTTGTTTAAGTAATCAATCGCCGCTCCCAGGCCTACTGCTTGTGCCATGTTCGGAACGCCAGCTTCAAAACGCTTTGGCGCATCAAGATAGGTCGCACTCTCCATCGTCACAGTCTCGATCATTGATCCACCAGTCAAGAAAGGTGGCATCTCATCGAGTAACTCTTTTCGACCCCAGAGAATCCCGACACCTGTTGGGCCTAGCATTTTATGTCCTGAAAACATCACAAAGTCAACGCCAAGAGTTTTCACATTCACTGCAAAATGTGGCACTGACTGACAGGCATCGAGTACAAAGTAGGCGCCTACTGCTTTGGTTCGTTCTACTAAAGCTTCGAGTGGATTGATAGTGCCCAGCACATTTGATTGATGGGTGAGAGCAACAATCTTTGTGCGAGCGTTAATGAGCTCATCAATATTGCTTAGGTCTAGACGACCATCATCGGTGACTCCAAACCAGCGCAGTTCAGCGCCAGTTCGCTTTGCTAACTCTTGCCAAGGAATGAGATTTGCGTGATGTTCCATCTCGGAGACAACGATTCGGTCCCCTGCATTGATGTGAAAGCGTGAACCTTTGAGGGCATTTCCAAACGAGTAAGCAACGGCATTGATGCTCTCAGTTGCTGACTTTGTAAATACAACTTCTTCTACCTCTGCGCCGATGAATCGAGCAACTTTCTCGCGCGCACCTTCGTAAAGCTCTGTTGCCTCTTCAGCTAGTTGATGAGCGCCACGGTGAACGGCAGCGTTATGGTGAGTATAAAAATCACGTTCCGCATCTAGAACTGAAAAAGGCTTCTGAGAAGTTGCCCCACTATCAAGATAAACCAATCGATTGTTTCCACGGATCTTGCGCTGCAGGATTGGAAAATCGGCCTGGACCGCGGAAACATCGAATGAGTGAACCACTGTTATGTGCAATTACGCTTTCACGTATTGCGCATATCCCTTCTCCTCTAGGCGATCAGCAAGTTCAGAGCCACCTTCTTCGACGATCTTTCCGCCCGCAAAAACGTGGACAAAGTCTGGCTTGATGTAGCGAAGGATCCGCGTGTAGTGAGTGATCAACATAATGCCGAGATTCTGTTCCTGCTTCACGCGATTGACGCCTTCAGAGACAATACGTAGAGCGTCAACATCGAGACCTGAATCTGTCTCATCAAGAATCGCAATCTTTGGCTTGAGAAGTTCCATCTGGAGAATTTCATGGCGCTTCTTCTCTCCACCGGAGAATCCTTCATTCACATTTCGTTCTGAGAACGCGGGGTCCATTGAGAGTTTTGTCATTGCTTCCTTAACTTCGCCTACCCACGTACGAACCTTGGGAGCTTCACCGCGCAGCGCAGTTGCTGCAGTGCGAAGGAAGTTGGCAACCGAGACACCCGGAACTTCAACTGGGTATTGCATTGCCAGAAAGAGTCCGGCTTTGGCTCGCTCATCGACGCTCATCTCGAGAACATCAACACCATCAAGCGTGACTGATCCGCCAGTGACGGTGTATTTCGGATGCCCTGCAATGGAATACGCCAATGTCGACTTACCAGAGCCATTTGGGCCCATGATTGCGTGAACTTCGCCAGAATTAATCGTTAGGTCGACGCCGCGAAGGATAGGGGTCAGGCCGGATTCGGTTTCTACTCCGACTTGCAAGTCTTTGATGACTAGTTGTGACATTCTCTTGTTCTCCTTGACGTCTTTATTTCTGGGAAATCGTGACGGTATCTCCATCACGACGTACTGCGAAAGTTTCTAGAGCTTCAACAGCTGGAGGGGTTTTTGCTTCACCAGTGCGTAAATCAAATTCAGCTCCATGAAGCCAGCATTCGATTTTGTGGTTTGAGATATCCCCTTCAGAGAGTGAAGCCTCCGAATGCGTACACATATCAGCGACCGCAAACACTTCGTCACCAATGCGGGCAACACATACATCTTTATCACCGAGAGTGATTTTCTTAGGCTTTCCGTCGACCAACGAGTCGAATGGAAGTGAAGTCGATGTCATCTACGCACCAACCTTTTCAAGTTGAGCATCGATACGATTCATTAAGCGCTCTTGGATAACTTCATTGCCAATCTTGTTGATGATCTCTGTAAAGAATCCACGGATTACTAGGCGACGGGCATCTGCCATCGGAATTCCGCGCGACATTAAGTAGAAAAGTTGCTCATCATCAAAGCGACCTGTCGTGCTTGCATGTCCTGCCCCTACGATTTCTCCAGTTTCAATTTCGAGGTTGGGGACAGAATCTGCTCGCGCTCCATCGGTGAGCAAGAGATTCTTATTGAGTTCGTAGGTATCCGTTCCTTCTGCATTTCCGCGGATGAAAACATCACCAATCCAAACGGTCCGCGCCTGATCACCAGCGAGAACTCCCTTGTATGTAACACGAGACTTCGCATTTGGGATTCCATGATCAACATGAACCCGGTGTTCGAGGTGTTGGCCATCCGTTGCAAAGTAGAGCCCAAGAAGTTCTGCACTTCCGCCCTGATCAGAGTATTCAACCGTTGGAAGAAGTCTGACGAGTGAACCACCAACCGTGACGGTGATTGAGTTGAATGTGGCATCGCGACCAACAATTGCATGGTGACGTCCCAGATGAATTGTCTCTGGACTCCACTCCTGCAAAGTAATGAAGGTGAGTTGAGCGCCCGCTTCAATCCGAATCTCAATCTCTTCACCAATCGTGGCGTTTCCAGAATTCTCGACAATCACGGTTGCTTTGCTATGAGGAGCCGCAGTGATGACCGTGCGCGAGAATTCGCTGGTGTTTCCAGCGGTGCGAGTAAGCACGATGGGTTCTGCAACTACGGCTTCTTTCGCAATTTTGAGATGAGTAACTTCAGCAACGGTCGCTCGAACTCTTTGGATAACGGCATCATCAGTTGATGACTTGGCCGGAAGGTCTGCTGACTTCACTTTCTCAATTGTGAAACCTGGGCGCACTGATCCAGAGAGTGCAATGGAGATGCGATCTGCAACGTTTGTGGCTGGGTCGTGAAGACCTGCAATCCGCTTCAGTGGGGTGAAGCGCCATGCTTCTTCCCTGCCAGAGGGAGTCAGATAGTTTGTTGGAAGCGCTGACATTAACCGACCGCGCCTTCCATTTGTAGTTCGATGAGGCGATTGAGTTCAAGCGCATATTCCATAGGAAGTTCACGAGCAATCGGCTCAATAAATCCTCGGACAATCATCGCCATCGCTTCATCTTCAGATAAACCACGAGACATCAAGTAGAAGAGTTGGTCATCGCTGATCTTTGAGACAGTCGCTTCATGACCCATCGATACATCATCTTCTCTCACATCAACATAGGGATAAGTGTCAGAGCGAGAAATGGTGTCGATCAATAGCGCATCGCACTTGACTGTGCTCTTCGAGTGATGCGCACCTTCTTGGACCTGCACAAGACCGCGATATGAAGTGCGACCTCCTCCACGTGCAACAGACTTGGAGATGATGGTCGATGATGTGTATGGAGCAGCATGCACCATCTTTGCTCCCGCATCTTGGTGCTGACCTTCGCCCGCAAATGCGATGGAGAGTGTTTCGCCCTTGGAGTGCGGGCCCATCATAAATACAGCTGGGTACTTCATTGTGACCTTAGATCCGATGTTGCCATCGATCCACTCCATGGTTGCGCCTTCTGCACAAGTCGCGCGCTTGGTAACCAAGTTATAGACGTTATTGGACCAGTTCTGAATTGTTGTATAGCGAACGCGTGCATTCTTGCGCACGATGATCTCCACAACCGCGGAGTGGAGCGAATCAGATGAGTAAATCGGAGCTGTACAGCCCTCTACGTAGTGGACGTAAGAACCTTCATCCGCGATGATGAGGGTTCTTTCGAACTGACCCATGTTCTCAGTATTAATACGGAAATATGCCTGTAGTGGGATTTCAACATGTACACCCTTAGGAACGTACACAAAGGATCCACCTGACCAGACTGCGGTATTGAGAGCTGCGAACTTATTGTCACCTACTGGAATTACAGAACCGAAGAACTCTTTGAAGATATCTTCGTGTTCGCGTAACGCAGTGTCAGTATCGAGGAAGAGCACGCCTTGTTTCTCTAAATCTTCACGAATTGAGTGGTACACAACCTCAGACTCATACTGAGCAGCAACTCCTGCTACCAGGCGCTGTTTTTCAGCCTCAGGGATACCCAAGCGGTCATAGGTGTTCTTGATATCTTCTGGAAGGTCTTCCCATGAAGTCGCTTGCTTTTCAGTAGAGCGCACGAAATATTTGATGGTGTCGAACTTGATTCCAGAGAGATCAGATCCCCAATTAGGAAGTGGCTTCTTATCAAAGAGAGATAATCCCTTGAGTCGAAGGTCGAGCATCCATTGTGGCTCATTCTTCTTTGAAGAGATGTCACGAACGACGTCTTCGTTAAGACCGCGCTTAACATTTGCTCCTGCATCATTCTTGTCGGACCATCCGAATTCATAATTTCCGATGCCTTCAAGTTCTGGATGGGCTGTTTGACTCATCGTGTGCTCAACTTTCTTTTGCTTGTTGTTTTAACTGAGGACTTAACCAGGTTTTCTTTCTTCTTTTCTCTTCCATTCTGACGTGCGATTTGGGGAATAAAAGTTGTACATACTCCATCACCATGTGCGATGGTCGCCAGCCGTTGGACATGGGTTCCGAGAATCTTGGAAAATGCCGCAGTCTCTTCTTCGCAGAGCTGGGGAAATTCGGCAGCCACATGTGCAATCGGACAATGATGTTGACAGAGCTCGACGCCAATTCCATGAGCGTGAGTATTTGTTGCATATCCCTCTTCAGTGAGAAATTCTGCAAGTCCTTCGACAGGATCTTTGGACTTTGCTAGAGCGCTCTTGGATCGGCGCACGATTTCCTCAGCGCGATGTCGAGCAAATCCCGTTACAAGGTGTTCGCCGCTGTTGGCCGCGATGTACTTGAGTGCGGAGACTGCTAAATCATCGTAGGAGTGTTCGAATCTCTCGCGTCCTTGATCGCTCATGACGAAAACTTTTGACGGGCGGCCGCGTGTGCGCGCGCTACGAAGATGAGGTTCGCGTTCTTCGAGGATCCCCTCGGAGACCAAGAAATCTAGATGTCGGCGAATTCCGGCAGGGGTTAACTTCAGACGCTCCGCGAGGGCTACCGCTGTCGAAGGCCCTGACTCCAGAATGGCCCGCGCGACGAGGTCGCGAGTGCGCATATCTTCTGGGGCCACGAGGCTGGATTTCACAACGGAATTGTTGCGTAATTCATGGCGTGACGCCACTTCAGAGTTGAGCCTGCGCCCTAGGCTCTCCCCTATGACCACGGCGCTGCGGAGGATCTCCTCTCTCATGGTCTTCACACAATCTGCGATTGTCGTAACTGGAGGCGCAGTCCGCATCACTGGATCTGGTCTGGGATGTTCCACCTGGCCAGAGTGCACTCCCGGGTCTTACGTCCCAACCCCAGACCAACCTGAAGCGCCGCTGCATGCATGGATCGAGTTTGGTAATCGATTACTAACTTTTGTACTTCTTCTCAATGCACTTGCGTTGATGTTCGTGATTCTCCGTGGCGGATTTAGATCACTTCGCAAAATGGGCGCATTTCAGATTGTTGGAATCCTTGCTCAAGGCATTCTGGGTGGAATCACGGTCTTGACTGGATTAAACCCAGCAACGGTTGCCGCTCACTTTCTATTGTCGATAGTGCTGATAGCGGGAGCGCTCTCGCTCCGGCAACGAGCTCATGGAAAAACCCCAACCTTCATCCGAGTGATTCCATTAGTGAAGAAGCTGATGGCTGCACATCTCGTGCTCACCATCGCAGTTCTCGTTGCGGGCACAATCGTCACCGGAAGTGGACCGCATGCCGGCGACACAACAGCAGAGCGCTTTAATCTCGATGCCAAGATGATGTCATGGATACATGCGGACTTAGTTATCGCCTTGCTCGGTGTAACCATCGCGCTTGTGACTGCGATACACCTTGGCGAGAGCGAGGCAAATAAAGCGTTGCTCTCCAGGCGCGCACAGATCTTCTTGATTGTTGCTCTTTCTCAAGGCTTGATTGGTTACGTTCAGTACTTCACCGGCTTGCCTGAAATCTTGGTTGGCGCCCATCTCGTGGGAGCAATTCTGGTGTGGCTATCTGCTTGGAACATCGCAATCATCGGTAATCTCGCCGGCAAGCGAGCGGAGCAAAAGGGGTAAGAGTGCAGCCAACAAAAGTGGCCTGGAGTGAACTTGATGATCAAGCGGTAGCGGTTGCCCGCGCACTTGCCATGGATGCAGTTCAAAAAGTTGGCAATGGACACCCAGGTACGGCGATGTCACTCGCGCCCGTTGCATACACCTTATTTCAGCGGTTTCTCCGGCACGATCCCTCAGATCCTCAGTGGATTGGCCGAGATCGTTTTGTTCTCTCGTGCGGACACTCTTCTCTCACTCTCTATATTCAACTTCTCTTCAGTGGTTATGGATTGAAACTTGATGACCTCAAAGCATTTCGTACCTGGGGTTCTCTTACACCAGGCCATCCAGAGTTTGGTCACACTGCAGGAGTCGAAACCACAACGGGCCCCCTAGGACAAGGGGTTGCAAATGCAGTGGGCATGGCGATGGCTGCGCGCTACGAACGCGGATTGCTCGATCCGGATTCACCATGGGGAGAAAGTCCTTTTGATCACAACATCTGGGTTATCTGTAGCGATGGTGATCTGCAAGAAGGCGTAAGTACCGAAGCGTCCTCATTGGCTGGAACGCAAGAATTAGGAAACCTCAAAGTAATTTATGACGATAATCGAATTTCAATTGAGGGTGATACTCACTACGCATTTACCGAGGATGTCTCTGCTCGGTACCGCGCTTACGGATGGCATGTCATTGATGTCTCCGCTCAATCCAATGGTGATGTAGATCGAGCTGCGTTAGAGGCAGCAATGCAAAGTGCAGTAGAAATTACAACTAAACCGGTTTTGATCCGTCTAAAAACAGTTATTGCGTGGCCAGCTCCGAAAGCGCGCAATACTGCAAAATCTCATGGATCGGCTCTCGGCTCTGATGAAGTTCTCGCAACAAAAGTCGAACTTGGACTTCCTGCGGAAGATTTCTACTACCCTGCCGAAATTCAGAAACATGTTGAAGGCGTTGCACAACGTGGAAAGAGTCTCCGTGCTGAGTGGGACAGAACCTTCAAAGCTTGGCGAGCTAAGAACCCGGACCGTGCCGCTCTTCTCGATCGCTTAGTTGATCAGAGTTTGCCATCCGGCTGGGATGCGTCCTTACCTAGCTTTTCACCTGAGAAGGAAGTTGCGACTCGCAAAGCATCGGGTGACACCATTAATGCATTAGCGCGACAACTTCCTGAGTTGTTTGGTGGCTCATCAGACCTTGCCGAAAGCAATAACACCACGATTGAGGATGGCGGATCTTTCCTCCCCGCATCATCGTCAATGAAGGGCGCCAGTCCCTATGGTCGAATCGTTCATTTCGGTATTCGTGAACACGCCATGGGTTCCATCCTCAACGGAATGGCGCTGCACGGTTTGGTGAAACCTTTTGGTGGAACATTCTTAGTCTTCAGTGACTATATGCGCGGCGCCGTGCGCCTGTCTGCACTGATGAACCTCGCCGTTACATATGTATGGACTCATGACTCGATCGGACTTGGCGAAGATGGTCCTACCCACCAACCAATCGAACATATCGCTGCTCTTCGAGCGATTCCTGGACTTGATGTCATTCGACCAGCAGATGCGAACGAAGTGGTTGCTGCTTGGAGAGAGATAATCAAGCGACGCAGACCTGCCGGAATTCTTTTATCGCGACAAAATCTGCCAGTTCTTGATCGAACAGTCTTTGCCTCTACATCGGGAGTGGCTCATGGTGCATACGCACTCAATAACATTACAAATCCTGATGTAATTCTGATTGCTACGGGATCTGAAGTAGCCATTGCGCTGAAAGCTGCAGAAATATTGCATGTCGAGAACATCTCAGCTCGGGTGATTAGCGCACCATGTATCGAATGGTTTAACCAAGAAGACTCTGCTTACCGAGAATCAATTCTCCCCTCATCGGTAAGAGCGCGAGTCAGCATTGAAGCCGGTATCGCTCAAGGATGGCGAGAACTCATTGGCGATTGTGGAGTTGCTGTGTCATTAGAACACTTTGGCGCTTCTGCATCAGCCTCCGTCTTATTCAAAGAGTTCGGCTTTACGCCCGAGAACGTAGCATCAGCAGCGCGAGAATCCATCAAGAGAACTAAGGAAGCGAGTTCGCAGCGATGAGCGACACTCTCAAAGCAGTATCGAAGGCTGGTACTTCAATTTGGCTTGATGATCTGTCGCGCGAGCGGATGATTACCGGGGGCAAATCACGCAATCTTGAACTTTTAGTTGAGACGGAATATGTCGTGGGAGTGACCACCAATCCCGCAATTTTTTCGGCTTCAATCTCCCAATCATCGCTGTATGCCGATGATATTCGCGCGCTCTCCGCACAAGGACATGGCGCTGAAGCCATCATCACTGAGCTCACTACGGCTGATGTAGCTCAAGCATGTGACCTACTTATGCCGGTTTATCAACGTAGCGCAGGTATCGATGGCCGCGTTAGCATCGAAGTCGACCCGCGCTTTGCCCGTGATACAGAGAAAACTGTCGAACAAGCGCGTAGCTTGTGGCAGAAAGTTGATCGCCCGAATGTGTTAATTAAGGTTCCTGCGACCATCGAGGGACTTCCAGCAATCAGAACTCTCATTGCTGAAGGCATCAGCGTCAATGTCACGATAATTTTCTCCGTCAAGCGTTATCAAGAAGTTCTAGAGGCATTCATCGCCGGATTGGAAGAGCGCGCTCTCAAGTCCTTGCCGGTAAAAGATATTCACTCAGTTGCATCATTCTTCATTAGTCGCGTTGACACAGAAATTGATGCTCGACTCAAGGCGATAGAAAATCCAACAGCGGGAACACTACTTGGCAGATCAGCTATCGCTAACGCCCACCTTGCTTATGAGCACTTTGAATCAGTCCTCAGCAGCGCGAGATGGAAGTCTCTCGAAGAACAAGGTGCAAGTATTCAACGTCCCCTCTGGGCCTCAACTGGAGTAAAAGACCCGGCTTACGACGAGACACAATACGTCATGGAACTCATCGCTCCGCTGACTGTAAATACAATGCCTGAACCTACTCTCATGGCAGTAAGAGATAAGGGCATCTTCCGAGGCAACACAATTTCTGGAAACTACGCCTCTGCCAGATCAATCATCGCATCGTTGGCAGATCACGCAATTGATATTGAAGAGGTTGCAGAGAAGCTTGAGCGCGAAGGTATTGATAAGTTCATTAAGCCATGGCTTGAACTGATTGCCGCAGTCGAGGTTGCCGCTCACTAATGATCACGTTGACTGGCTTTGACGAGGGTCGAGCCTTATGGCCCGAACTCAATTCCATAACTTCACGCCTTGCTGCGAAAGATTCGACTTTATGGGGCGCTGCCGCTCAAAAAGAGGCCGCAATCAGACTGAATTGGATCGATTTACCTTCAACATCTCGAGATCTACTTCCAACCTTAGATGCTCTCTCTGCTTGGTCTCGAGAATTTGGACATACTCGATTTGTACTGTGTGGAATGGGCGGCTCATCTCTCGCTCCTGAGGTAATCGCTGCGGTCTACAAGCGAGAACTTATCGTTCTCGACTCCACTGATCCAGAACATGTAAACGCTGTACTGAATAACGACTTAACCAAGACATGTTTCGTAATTGGATCAAAGTCAGGATCAACTATCGAAACGGCATCTCAGAAGAGTGCAGCCGAGAAGGAACTTCTCAAACAAGGATTAGACCCAAAGAATCATCTTGTCGTGGTAACCGATCCTGGTTCACCACTTGATATCGCTTCGCGCGACGCCGGACTGCGCGTCATCAATGCCGATCCCAACGTTGGTGGTCGCTTTAGCGCGCTGAGCGCTTTTGGCCTCACGCCTGCTGCTCTTATCGGCGTTGATGTTTCAGTTTTATTGGATGATGCATTAGCGGCGGCAGAAACTTTCATTCAGAGTGATTCCAGCGTCGTCAAAGTAGCAGCAGCCCTCTCAATGCCTGAGTTTTCTTACACTGGATTCTGTGACAAAGGTTCTACATTGCCTGGTCTGAGTGATTGGATCGAACAACTCATTGCAGAGTCAACTGGCAAAGATGAGAGAGGCGTTCTGCCAATAGTCGTAGATAGCTCTACACATTCTCTCTACCCGGTCATTACGTTCTCTAGTGAAGGCAAATATCGCGTTGAAGCTAGCCTTGGTGAACAATTCATATTCTGGGAGTGGGTGACTGCTCTACTTGGCTACTTGCTCAAAGTCGATCCATTCAATCAACCAAATGTCACTGAAGCGAAAGAAAAGACCGGCGCATTATTAGATCGCTGGAAAACTAGCGGCATAGATTCACTCGAACCGGCTTTTGAAAGTGAGGCGGTAGCAGTTTTTGCCGACTCCAAGCGAGAATCACTCAGCGCTTATCTCAAAGCGGCTATGACCAATACAGGCTATGTAGCAATAATGGCGTATCTGCATCGCGGCGTTGATGATGAGATTCTGGAGATTCGAAACACGCTAGAGCGATTGTCAGGAACGCCAACAACCTTCGGTTGGGGTCCGCGCTTCTTGCACTCTACGGGGCAATTCCATAAAGGTGGGCCAAAAGTTGGATCGTTTATTCAGATTACCGGAGATACAGATCTCTCCTGGCCGATTGATGGCCGCAGCTACGGCTTCGAAACTTTAGTGATGGCGCAAGCGCTTGGAGATAATGAAGCGCTAAGAGCGCGCGGCTATCCTCTGGTGAGGTTTCACCTTAAAAATCGCAAGGCAGGGATTGCAGAGCTGCGCGATGCAGCTACAAAAATTTAGTCTTCGTCCTCATCGCCACGAAGTTTTTTGAGAGCCGCATCAAGAATTTTCTTAGCCTCAGCTTCAGTGCGACGCTCTTTTACATACGCTAAGTGAGTCTTGTATGGCTCATTCTTCGTTGGCGAAGGTGGATTGTTCTTGTCACGTCCCGCAGGAAAACCACATCGTGGACAATCCCATTCAGCAGGCACAACAACTGTTCCATCTTCCGCGAAGGATGGCTTGGTCTCATGGCCATTGAGGCACCAATAGGAGACTCGGAATCGAGCAATAGCTTCACCGCGTTCGGCTTCGCCCATGGGGCCTGCACCGACACGGGAGCCGCGAATCGCACTTCCTCCGGCCATTGATTCCTCCTTAGTACTTCTTTACTCGATTACTTCGTTGCTAGTTTCTATCAATCTTCAGAGTTTAAGTTTTATTTCAATACCAAGCCAAGTGCGATGATTGAGGCAAACCAGATTCCCCCGACAACAATCGTGATGCGATCAAGATTCTTCTCGACGACGGATGAGCCGCCATATGTTGATGACATGCCGCCACCAAAGAGGTCTGAAAGTCCGCTTCCTTTACCTTTATGTAACAGGACTAGAAGGATCATCAAGATGCTGGTGATAACCAACAGGATTGAGAGCGCTAAAGCCACGACTGAACTCCTTGGGACCGCTAGGGGTTGATTGAGAGGGAAATACTACCTGTAACCGCGCTCGAACTCTGGCCAATCAGCGCCATGCAGGTCGGTAAACCAGCGCAGAGCTAGAGAACTCGGTGGAATTTACAGATACGGGCAAACTCCTCGGGGTCGAGGCTCGCTCCTCCCACGAGAGCGCCATCAACATCGGGCTGCTTCATGATGTCAACGATATTTGCTGATTTCACCGAACCTCCATAGAGAATCCGTGCGCTTGCAGCAATCTCGTCGCTACCTATCTTGGCTAGTTCATTTCGGATTGCTGAGCAAACTTCCTGCGCATCTTCAGGGGTTGCAGTCTTGCCCGTTCCAATTGCCCAGACTGGCTCGTAGGCAAAAACAATTTTCTTCAACTCTGGTTTATGAAAACCTTGCAATCCTTGGCGAACCTGAGTGAGAACATGTTCGACATGGGTGCCGGCTTCACGAATAGCAAGCTCTTCTCCAATACAGAAAATAGGAATCATTTCATTTTCAAGAACCGCACGAATCTTCTTATTTACCAGTGCATCATCTTCGCCATGAATCGCACGACGCTCAGAATGTCCGACAACAACATATGAGCAATCAAGTTTCTTGAGCATGCTTCCGGAAATATCACCAGTGAACGCACCTGACTTCTCAGGAGATATATCTTGGGCGCCATAACTCAATTTAAGGCGATCGCCATCGACAAGGGTTTGAACTGATCGGATATCGGTAAACGGTGGTAGCACCACAACTTCAACCGCATCAAAGTCGCGATCTTCCAAGGAGTAAGCCAACTTCTGCGTCACTGCAATTGCCTCGAGATGATTGAGATTCATCTTCCAGTTGCCAGCGATAATCGGGCGGCGCGACATAT
>CAYSGG010000009.1:16919-30266 GCA_964430775.1 uncultured Clavibacter sp.
GGTTGGATAGTTCTGGTTGAATAGTTCTGCTGAGACGTTCTTATCTTAGAGCGGTGAGGCCCGGAAGTTCTTTACCTTCGAGGTATTCCAACGATGCGCCGCCTCCGGTTGAGATGTACCCAAAATCCTCATCTTTAAAACCAAGAGCACGGACAGCGGCCGCTGAATCTCCACCACCAACGACTGAGAGTCCTTGAACGCGAGTCAAAGCTTGAGCAACTACCTTCGTCCCGGCGGCAAAGTTGGAGAATTCAAATACACCCATGGGGCCATTCCAAAAGACTGTCTTGCATTCGCTAATTGCATCAGCAAAAGCTTGCGCACTTACAGGGCCAATATCTAGACCCATCTGGTCCTGAGGAATTGCATCAGCGCTCACCAGAGTCGGTGAAGCATCGGCGAAGGCAGGAGCGACCACAATATCGGTGGGAAGAAGCACTTTTACACCGAGCTGTGTTGCGCGCGCCAACAAATCTTTCACTAGTGGAATTGATTCTTTTTCAACTAAAGAAGTTCCAATCTCTTTGCCTTGCGCGGCAAGGAAGGTAAAGACCATTCCCCCGCCAATTGCAAGCATGTTTACTTTATCGAGCAAGTTAGTGATGACGCCGATCTTGTCCGAGACTTTTGCGCCACCAAGAACAACTCCATAGGGCCGAGCAGGATTTTCGGTGAGTTTCTTCAGCACATCTACTTCAGCAGCAATCAAGGTTCCAGCGGCGTGTGGCAGATTCGAGGCCGCTTCATAAACGGAGGCATGCTTGCGATGTACGGCGCCAAATCCATCTCCGACATACACATCTGCATAGGAGGTGAGCTTCTTTGCAAAAGCTTGGCGTTCGGCTTCGTCTTTGCTTGTTTCTGCCACTTCGTAACGTACGTTTTCCAGTAAAACGATATCGCCGGATTTCATGGCGCCTACAAGTTCATCGGCGCTAGCTCCGACCGTATCTGAAGCAAAACGGACCTCACGGCCAAGGAGTTCAGCAAGCCTTACTGCAATGGGCGCGAGCGAGAGTTCGGGTTTTCTCTCACCTTTTGGTCTTCCGAGGTGGGCGACAATGACAAGGGCGGCACCTTTATTGAGCAGTTCGGTGATGGTTGGCAGCGATGCGCGGATTCGTCCATCATCGGTGATGATTCTTGCGCCCGAGCCATCATCCTTAAGCGGGACGTTGAGATCACAGCGCAATAAAACCTTTTTGCCAGCTACATCGAGTGATGCGAGCTGTTGGATGACCAATGGTTGCATCGAGCCCAGCCTAATTAAAGGCTTTTGCCGATGAACTTCATGAGATCAACGAGACGGTTTGAATAACCCCACTCGTTGTCATACCAACCAGCCACCTTTGCTTGATTACCAATTACCTTGGTGATGCCTGCATCAAAGATGCATGAGTGTGCATCGGTGACGATATCTGAAGAGACGATGGGGTCTTCGGTGTAGTGCAAGATTCCCTTCAGCGGACCTTCTGCAGCTTTCTTCATCACAGCATTTACTTCTGCTGCCGTGGTCTCCTTACCGAGTTCAACGGTGAGATCGGTGATTGAGCCTGTTGGGACCGGAACGCGAAGAGCATAGCCATCAAGTTTGCCTTTGAGTTCTGGAAGTACTAGACCGATTGCTTTGGCTGCGCCGGTTGATGTTGGGATGATATTTGTTGCTGCAGCGCGTGCGCGGCGAAGATCTTTATGCGGGAAGTCAAGGATGACCTGATCGTTTGTGTAAGCATGAACGGTGGTCATGAAACCACGGACGATTCCAAAGTTCTCGTGCAGAACCTTGGCCATTGGCGCTAGGCAGTTAGTGGTACAGGAAGCGTTAGAGATGATGTTGTGCTTAGCTGGGTCATACGCAGAATCATTGACTCCAAGAACTAAGGTGACATCTTCATCGGTTGCTGGCGCGGAAATAACAACCTTCTTTGCTCCGCCGACCATATGCTTTTTTGCATCCGCAGCCTTGGTGAAATGGCCAGTTGATTCGATGACGATATCTGCCCCGACGGATCCCCACTGCAGGGCAGCTGGATCTCTATCGGCAAACACTCGGAAAGTCTTTCCTCCGACGGTGATGGACTTGTCGTCGTGAGTGACTGTTTGATTGAGACGGCCGAGAATCGAGTCATATTTCAAAAGGTGGGCCAATGTTGCGATATCTGTCAGGTCATTAACTGCGACAACTTCGATATCTGCATTTGATGCTAGAGCCGCACGGAAGAAATTGCGTCCAATACGTCCAAAACCGTTGATTCCAACCTTAACCACTATGACCACGCTCCATGAGATGCGCTAAGAGAGCGCATCAATCGAAATTTTCATTATTGCCACGACCTTGTGGACTCGCACAAATCCTATCAGTCTGGTTCGGTTACGAGGAAAATTGAGAGGGCTAGTTGAGAAGGTCAGGCGAAAGTCCCGCCTCAGTATCTGGGATGCCCAAATCACTCGCACGCTTATCTGCCATCGCGAGGAGGCGGCGGATTCGTCCAGCAATCGCATCTTTTGTCATCGGAGGTGTTGAGAGGGAACCAAGTTCTTCCAGACTCGCCTGACCGTGAGTGATACGAAGTTGGCCGGCTTCACGTAGATGTTCTGGGATGTCATCGCCCAAGATTTCCATTGCGCGTTGTACTCGTGCAGATGCTGCAACAGCTGCGCGCGCAGAGCGACGAAGATTTGCATCATCAAAGTTTGCGAGACGATTTGCAGTAGCGCGCACTTCGCGTCGCATTCGTCGCTCTTCCCAGGCCATAACACTTTCATGGGCACCAAGTCGCGTGAGTAGTACCCCAATGGCATCGCCATCGCGGATTACAACGCGATCAACGCCACGAACTTCGCGAGCTTTTGCTGTGATTCCGAGTCGACGCGCCGCTCCCACGAGCGCCAGGGCTGCTTCAGGTCCAGGACAAGTAATTTCTAAAGCCGATGATCTTCCTGGTTCAGTGAGAGAACCATGCGCAAGAAATGCTCCACGCCAAGCAGCTTCCGCATCGCAGATTCCGGCAGAGACTACTTGTGGTGGAAGGCCTCTTACTGGCCGGCCATGTGAATCAACTAATCCAGTCTGACGTGCAAGCGCGTCGCCATCCTTAATGACGCGCACAAGATATCTACTTCCTTTACGTAAGCCACCTGCGCTGATTACAGCGAGATCAGAGTCGTGGCCATAAACGTCGGCAATATCTTTACGGATCCGGCGCGCAGCTTGAGCGGTGTCGAGTTCAATCTCCACCATGATTTTGCCCGCCGAAATATGTAGCCCGCCTGCGAAGCGCAATATGGCTGAGACCTCAGCTTTGCGGCAACATGGCTTGGAAATTGAGAGACGGCTAAGTTCGTCCTTCACTGACGCAGTCATTGCCATGAGCGTTATCTAAGCATCTCCGCTTGAAAAATGTGGCTGAAAGCAGAAAATAATTTTCTTGGATCATGGTGGTTGCTTCCTGGCGAGGATGCGAGATCGGCCACAACGACCCGCCCTCCCATTGCAGCAACTAATTCTTCTAACTCGTCCTGAACTTCACTTTGGGCAGCAATAGAGCTATCAATTAGAGCAATTTCACATCGAAGATTCGGTGCAAAGTTACGGAGCACGGCAAGATGCGTCGCTGGCGAACTACCAGCGAGTTCATCCCCTTGCATATGGGCGGCAGCATCAAGATTGAGGACAATCACCTTCTTTGCTCGCGAACTCTCAATCGCCTCGCGTTGTTGAGTTACAAGAAGATGCGGCAGGACGCTTGAGAACCACGAACCTGGGCCAATAGTTATAAAGTCTGCCTCCGCAATTGCCTGAAGTCCTTGCAGTGTTGGAGTTGGGTTCTCGGGAATTAGTCGAAGATTCTCCAAAGTTCCTCTACTGAGAGCAACTTCCTTCTGTCCTCGTACAACATGAGTTCCTTCCCAGGTTTTGAAAACTCCTTCTATATCAAGTGGCTCAAGCGCCATGGGTAGAACTCTTCCCACAACTTTGAGAAGCGCACCAACTCGATCAAGTCCCTGAACTGGATCTCCATCTCGATCCCAGAGCGCGGTGAGAAGTAGATTTCCCAGTGCATGACCATCCAGTGCGCCAGCTGAGGTGAAGCGATATTGCATGATTTCTGCCCAGCTACGTCCCCATTCATCATCAGAACAGAGAGCCGCGAGCGCCATTCGCAAATCACCGGGTGGAAGTGAATGAAATTCTTCACGCAATCTTCCACTAGAGCCACCATTGTCAGCAACCGTGACAATCGCAGTGAGTTGAGATGTGAGTTGTCTTAGTGCACGAAGCGTTGCTGCCAGACCGTGGCCGCCACCGAGTGCGACAACTTTAGGTTCGGTCAACGCTCACGTCCCAAATCTCGATGTATTGCATGTGCAGAGACACTGTGTTCGGAGTCGAGGTGATATCCGTTGATGCGCCGAGCAAGTTCTTCAGCTACGGCGACGCTGCGATGCTTTCCGCCCGTGCAGCCAATCGCGAGAGTGATGTACTTCTTTCCTTCTCGCAAGTATCCCTGGCCGATACTTTGGAAGAGCGCGACATAGCGGTCAAGAAATTCGCCCACATTGTCAGCGCTCAGAACTGCGGTACTCACCTCGTGATCTAGGCCGTTCTTGGGACGAAGTTCTGGATTCCAATGTGGATTAGGAATAAAACGGCAATCCATCACAAGATCTGCGTCGACCGGTAGTCCAAACTTATAACCAAAGGAAAGGACGTTTACCTTGAGCGATGCTGAAGAATCTGTAGAGAAGAGTTCAGAGATTTTCTTCTCAAGTTGGTGAACATTTAGCTGCGAGGAATCTACGACAAGGTCAGCCCCGGAACGAAGTTCTCGAAGTTTCTCGCGCTCTCTATCGATACCATCAACTATCCGGTCGCTGCCCTGAAGTGGGTGTGGTCGTCGTGAGGATTCAAATCGTCGCACAAGAACATCATCGGCAGCATCGACAAAGATGATTTTTCTAGAAATTCCACGTTCTGCAAGTTCGGCTAGCGAACGATTGAGGTCATCAAAGAATTGCCGTCCACGAACATCGATTACCACCGCAACCGAATCTGCCGATCGCTCAGTCATATCGAAGACGGAGAGCAGAAGAAGTGGTGGCAAATTGTCGATTACATACCAACCATGATCTTCCATGGCGTGAGCGACTGTGGAGCGTCCAGCGCCACTCATTCCAGTGATGACAACCAATTCGCGGTTCATGGCGTCATCATCCTAGGGGTGTCAAGCATCTACCAAAAGCTCGTTCAAGAGCCCTCAATAATCTCCCCCGTTGAGGTATCAATGGAGACCCGAGATTCGGTCTCAGATATTGCTCGCAGGATGTTCTCCGCACTCTTCGGCCCAATACCCGGAATAGCAGAGATCTCATCGATGGTTGCTTTCTTCAGCGCCGCAATCGATCCAAAGTGCTCAAGCAGCGCCAATCTACGTACCTCCCCCAATGATGGAATTTCATCTAATAGAGATTCCAACATCAATCGAGAACGTTTAGAGCGATGAAATGTAATGGCAAATCGATGCGCTTCATCTCGAATTCGCTGGACTAAATAGAGCGCTTCGCTATGACGCGGAAGGATGACGGGATAACTCTGATGCGGAAACCAGATCTCCTCGAGGCGTTTAGCCAATCCCACTAAAGCAATATTGGTAATTCCAAGTTCTTCGAAAGCGCGCGCCGCAGCATTGACTTGCCCCCGGCCACCATCAACGATGACAAGCTGTGGTGGATAGGCAAACTTGGGCCTCTCTCCCCCACTTAATTCAACTTCAGTCAGATCAAGATCCTTCTCGGCCAAATAGCGCTTGAATCGCCTGGTCACGACATGATGCATTGCTCGCGTATCGTCAAACTTCTCCTTATCGTCAATCCCAAAGCGGCGATATTCACTCTTCTTTGCCTGGCCATCTTCAAAGACAACCATCGATGCGACAACTGATGTGCCTTGAATATTGGAGATATCAAAACATTCGATACGTAAAGGTAGTTCCTCGAGATTAAGGGCATTGGCAAGATCTTCAAGAGCGCGCCCGCTCACCCCCGCATCGTTAGCGCGTTTGCTTAAGAATTGAACTAGGGAATGATGAGCATTTCTTTTGACTGTATCGAGTAACTCTGACTTCTCGCCGCGCTCGGGTCTTTTGATAACTATCTTCATGTCAAACCTCTGCGAGAGAAACTCCGACATTAGCTCCTCATCCAACTCACTATTGACCAGAATCTCGCGTACAGGTTCGAACTCGAGATAAATCTGATTGATCGTGGCCTCCAATAGTGAAGTTTCTTCAGGAATATTTGCCCGATCCATTACCCAAGACTTCGAACCAACAACACGACCATGGCGAACGCGGAAAATGGATGCGGCGGCATGAGTGATGTCCTCATGAATTGCGATGAAATCTGCGGTGATGGAATCCGAGATAGCGGCATCTGTGGACTCTGAGGCGCGTTCCAGAGCTGCGAGTTGATCGCGAATTTTTCCAGCTCGCTCAAACTCCTCTGCTTGTGCTGCTCGCTCCATCTCGTTTCGCAATTCATCAGTTATGTCAGCAGAACCGTCAGAAATGAACTTCTGCATCTCTTTAGCGAGTTTGAGATGTTCAGCAGCCGAAATACGTTCAACGCACGGGGCTGCGCACTTACCAATGTCACCCAACAAACAAGGACGTTTAATTCGCTTCGCCCGCTCAAAATTTGCATCCGTACAGGAGCGGACCGGGAATAGCTTGAGCAAAACATCAAAAGTCGTACGCAGCGCCCAGGCATGAGCAAATGGGCCGAAATAAGCAACGCCTTTACGTTTTGATCGGCGGGTAATAAAAATTCGTGGAAATTCCTCGTTTAGAGTGAGGGCCAAGTAGGGGTAAGACTTATCATCTTTGAATTGCACATTAAATATCGGGTTCTCTTCCTTAATCCATGTGAATTCGAGTTGAAGCGCCTCAACCTCTGTTCGAACGACGGTCCAATCCACACGGTTAGCCGCATGAATCATTCGATAAGTCTTCTCTCCCACATTCTTCTGAAAATAGGAGTTCAGGCGATTCTTGAGTGATCGAGCTTTACCCACATAGATGACCTCATTCTTCTCATTGAAGAATCGGTAGACACCAGGCTCATCGGGAATATCTGTCGGACGATACGTCGCTGGATCTGCCATGGTTACTTCTTTAACGCTTCAGCAAGGAACTTTCCGGTGTAACTCGATTTCACCTTTGCGACTGCCTCTGGCGTTCCTTCAGCGACCAGCGTTCCGCCACCAGATCCACCTTCTGGTCCTAGATCTATTACCCAATCGGCGCACTTGATGACATCCATATTATGTTCGATTACTACTACGGTGTTTCCAGTATCAACCAATCTCTGCAGAACCATGAGCAACTTTCGTACATCTTCAAAGTGAAGTCCTGTGGTTGGCTCATCAAGTACGTAGATGGTGCGTCCCGTGGAACGACGCTGAAGCTCGGTTGCCAATTTAACGCGTTGAGCTTCGCCTCCCGACAGCGTTGGTGCAGACTGTCCGAGCCTGACGTACCCCAGCCCAACATCACAGAGCGTTTTCAAGTATCGATGAATGGCAGGAATGGACTCGAAGAAATCTGTCGCTTTCTCAATTGGCATATCGAGAACTTCTGCGATGGTCTTGCCTTTGTAATGAACTTCAAGGGTCTCACGGTTGTAGCGCGCACCATGGCAAACTTCACAGGGAACATACACGTCAGGCAAAAAGTTCATCTCGATTGTGATGGTTCCATCGCCTGCGCAGTTTTCACATCGCCCACCTTTGACGTTGAACGAGAAGCGTCCTTGCTGGTAACCACGGACTTTGGCTTCACTCGTCTCGGCAAAGAGCGCACGGATCTTGTCAAAGACTCCCGTATACGTTGCTGGATTAGAACGTGGAGTTCGTCCAATCGGAGATTGATCTACATGGACAACTTTGTCTAAGTGATCGATACCCGTAATTGTTCGATGTCGACCAGGAACAATTCGAGCTCCGTTGAGTTTGTTTGCTAGGACTGAATAGAGAATGTCGTTAACTAGAGTTGACTTTCCAGAACCGCTGACACCCGTAACCGAAACAAATGCGCCGAGCGGAATAGTGACGTCTAGGTTCTTAAGGTTGTTTTCTTTCGCTTCCTTAATTGTGAGACTTCGTTTTGGGTTAATCTCACGGCGCTTCTTGGGAATCTCGACTTGTGAACGGCCTGATATATATGCGCCTGTAATCGATCGCTTCGAGTCGACTAGAGCTTGATAATCACCAGATACAACGATCTCCCCGCCATGTTCGCCAGCTCCAGGTCCAATATCTACAATCCAATCAGCGGTTCGAATTGTTTCTTCATCATGCTCCACAACAATGAGAGTGTTTCCAAGGTCACGTAGATGGGTGAGCGTTTCAATTAATCGTTTGTTGTCACGTTGATGTAAACCGATGCTTGGTTCATCAAGTACGTAGAGAACTCCCACCAAGCCTGATCCAATCTGGGTGGCCAAGCGAATGCGCTGGGCTTCACCGCCCGAGAGCGTCGCCGCTGGTCTAGCTAGGGTGAGATATTCCAACCCAACATCTAGTAGAAAACCTAAACGAGCGTGGACTTCTTTCATTACTCGCTCTGCAATTTTTGCTTCACGGGCTGGCAATTTCAGACCTTTGAGAAACTTTGCGCAATCTTCGATGGAGAGCTCACAGATTTCCGCAATGTTCTTCGCGCCGAGTGTTACCGCAAGAACTTCAGGCTTAAGGCGCGTACCTTTACAGGCAGGACATGGAGTCTCTCGCATGTACGCCTCATACTTCTCGCGACTGTAATCACTATCAGTTTCGGCATGACGGCGTTGAACAAAGGGGATGACGCCTTCAAAGCCAGTTGAGTAATTGCGCACTCGTCCATAGCGATTCTTGTAACGAACATGGACCTCATATTCATAGCCATTGAGAATCGCATCCTTAGCCTTCTGAGACAGCTTGATCCATGGGGTCTTCATCGAGAACTTAACATCTGCGGCAAGTGCCTCGAGAAGATTGAGGAAGTAATCTGCAGACTGACCGCCAGACCAAGGTGCGATTGCGCCATCTTCAATAGAGAGAGAATCATCGGGAATGACGAGCTCTTCATCGACCTCAAGTTTTGAACCAATTCCAGTGCAGTCAGCGCATGCTCCAAATGGTGAATTGAAAGAAAATGAGCGCGGTTCCATTTCCTGAAACGAAAGTCCGCAATCATGACAGGCGAGAAGTTCGCTGTAGGTACGTTCTTTCTCCCCCGTTTTCGCATCAACAAACTCGAGAGTAACCAGTCCGCTGGCAAGTTTGAGCGCAGTCTCAATTGAATCGGTGAGGCGTTGCTTTCCTTCAGGTTTTGCAGTCAATCGATCGACCACAACTTCAATCGTGTGTTTTTCTTGCTTCTTCAATTTTGGTGCGTCTGTGAGAGCGATGGTTGTGCCATCAACTCGCGCTCGCGAGTAACCTTGAGCAATCAAGTCTTTAAAGAGATCAACGAACTCCCCTTTGCGAGCCCTAATCATGGGCGCCAAAACTTGGAACTTAGTTTCGGGAGGTAGTTCCAGAATCTGATCGACGATGTTCTGAGGGGTTTGTTTTGCGATTGCTTTCCCGCACTCAGGACAATGCGGCTTGCCAGCGCGCGCAAAGAGTAGGCGGAGATAGTCATAGACCTCGGTGATTGTTCCCACGGTTGAGCGTGGATTTCTATTGGTTGATTTCTGGTCAATCGACACAGCCGGTGAGAGTCCTTCGATGAAGTCAACATCTGGCTTATCCATCTGACCTAAAAACTGCCGCGCGTATGCTGAGAGCGATTCGACATACCGTCTCTGTCCTTCAGCGAAGATTGTGTCGAAAGCCAGAGATGACTTTCCTGAACCAGAGAGTCCAGTGAAGACGATCATGGCATTGCGCGGTAAATCAAGTGAGACATTCTTGAGATTATGTTCGCGGGCGCCGCGCACGATTAGGCGATCAGCGCTCATTGGATACCCGCCTCTTCCATTGCACGTAGTTCACGTTTCAACTCTTTGATCTCATCGCGAAGTCGAGCCGCTAACTCGAACTGTAATTCAGAAGCAGCGTTGCGCATCTGTTCGGTAAGTGAATCAATCAGACCAAGAAGTTCTGTACGAGGCAAGGCTACGAGCGATTTGGCATGTACGCCAACTGGAGTCTCAGTGATGCTTCGTTTCTTGCTGCCTGACAAGAGCGCTGTGGTGTCATCACTTTCTTCTGCAATGAGATCGGTGATATCAGCAATCTTCTTACGCAATGGCTGTGGGTCAATCCCATGTGCTTCGTTATAGGCAACTTGCTTTGCACGGCGACGGTTGGTCTCATCGATAGCTCGAGCCATGGAATCCGTGATGTTATCGGCGTACATATGCACTTCGCCTGAAACGTTTCGAGCAGCTCTACCAATGGTTTGAATTAAAGAGCGAGTGGATCTCAAGAATCCCTCTTTATCGGCATCCAAGATAGCAACGAGGGAGACTTCCGGTAGATCAAGTCCTTCACGCAATAAGTTGATTCCGATGAGAACATCGTATTCACCCATACGTAGTTCGCGGAGCAACTCAACTCGACGCAAGGTATCTACTTCAGAGTGTAGATATCTCACTCGGATACCGGCATCAGTGAAGAAATCTGTGAGGTCTTCAGCCATCTTCTTGGTCAGCGTTGTGACAAGAACCCGCTCATTCTTTTCAGCACGAGTGCGTATCTCAGACATGAGATCATCTATTTGATTCTTGATTGGTTTGAGAACAATCTTGGGATCGACTAAGCCAGTAGGTCTAATGACCTGCTCAACAAATTCTCCGCCGGTTTTCTCCATCTCATATGGTCCTGGCGTTGCTGAGAGATAAACCTTCTGTGGAGTGCGCTCTAAAAATTCGGTAAAGGTCAACGGTCGGTTATCAAGGGCGCTGGGAAGTCGGAAGCCATGCTCAACCAAGGTTCGCTTTCGTGAAGCATCACCTTCATACATTGCACCAATCTGTGGGACCGTGATGTGTGATTCATCGATAACGCAGAGGAAATCCTCCGGGAAGTAATCAAGTAAGCAGTTAGGGGGTGAGCCTTGCGCGCGACCATCTATATGGCGAGAGTAATTCTCGATGCCGGAGCAGAAACCAAGTTGAAGCATCATCTCGATATCAAACTGGGTGCGCATACGGAGGCGTTGGGCTTCCAGTAACTTGTTCTGTTTTTCAAGCTCTGTCAATCGAATCGCGAGTTCATCTTCGATATCCGAGATTGCTCGTTTCATCGTCTCAGGACCAGCTGAATAGTGAGTAGCTGGGAAGATGAAGACCTCTTTGACATCACTGACAATCTCTCCAGTAAGTGGATGTAAGGTCGTCAATCGCTCAATCTCATCTCCGAACATCTCTATTCGAATCGCCAGCTCTTCATAGACTGGGATTATTTCGACGGTATCGCCACGTACTCGGAATGTTCCACGTTCAAAAGCCATATCGTTTCGTTTGTATTGGATATCAACAAATCGACGTAGTAGTTGATTGCGCTCAATGGAATCCCCCACCGCGATGGGGATCATCCGATCAATGTATTCCTGTGGAGTTCCAAGTCCGTAAATACACGAAACGGTCGCAACCACCACAACATCGCGCCGCGTCAATAGCGAATAGGTTGCTGAATATCGCAAACGCTCTACTTCGGAATTGACCGATGAATCCTTCTCAATGAAGGTATCAGTTTGGGGCACATATGCCTCTGGTTGGTAATAGTCATAGTAAGAAACAAAGTACTCAACGGCATTATTGGGAAGTAACTCTCGGAACTCATTGGCTAATTGCGCGGCAAGAGTCTTATTTGGGGCCAAGACCAGAGTTGGTCTCTGAACTTGTTCAATCAACCATGCAGTTGTCGCTGACTTGCCAGTACCAGTCGCTCCCAATAGAACGATATCTGTCTCTCCGCGATTTACTCGCTCCGTAAGTTCATGAATTGCGTTGGGCTGATCGCCGGCTGGCTGGAAGTCACTGATGACCTGGAATGGTTTGTCAGCGCGTGGAGTCGAGGTAATTGCTCTAGTCATGGTTTCGCCACATTGTTCATTGCTTCGCCGCTCGCAGCTGTAATTGATTCCTCCATAGATCTTGGACTGCGCGCTGCAGTTCATCTACTGAACCCTCATTTTTCAACACAAAATGAGCGATGCTGGCGCGCTGCTCGTCGCTGGCTTGAGCTTGCATGCGTTTGGAGATTTCGTACTCTTTCATCCCGCGCTCTTTCAAGCGATCGACACGTATGCCTTCAGCGCATTCCACAGTAATGACGTAATCGAAGCGCTTTGCGCCATCTGTCTCAAATAAGAGTGGAATCTGATTGACCACAATCGCATCGGCGCCGAGATTCCGGGTTAATTTCTCTGCAGTTTCTCTCACACGCGGATGGATGATTGCCTCTAATTGTTTTCGCGCAGATTCATCGCTGAAAACTCTCTCTGCTAATTTCTTTCGATCAATCTCGCCTTCAGTGAGAATCTCATCACCAAAAGCAGCAAGAACATCTTCATACCCTGGGGAACCTCGTTCAATCGCTGTTCGAGCTAATTCATCAGAGTCGATAACGATGGCGCCAAGCTCTTCGAGGTACTCGCCAACCAAGCTTTTGCCTGAGCCAATACCGCCAGTGAGAGCTACTTTGAGCATTCCATCAGCCTACCGAGAAAGGTAAATAAGGGTGGAAATAAAACTGGGCCCCGCGAACGAGGCCCAGAATTCTTGCGAAGTAAGAGTTATTCAGCCTCAGGTGTAGTTGCAGCTGCTGCTGCATCGGCTGCCTGTGCTTCTGACTTCTGCTTCTTATGAGCAAGGAAGCGCGCCTGAGCTTCAGCGTATTGACGCTCCCACTCTTCGCGTTGTGCTTCGTAGCCTGGTTTCCACTCTTGCGATTGTGGATCGAAACCTTCTGGATAGATGAAGTTTCCGTTTTCATCGTAGCGAGCTGGCATGCCGTACTGAGTTGGATCGAATGCTTCGACCTCAACATCGTGGCCTTCATTCGCCTGCTTGAGAGAAAGTGAGATGCGACGACGCTCAAGATCGATATCAATGATCTTCACGAATAGTTGATCTCCCACTTGGACAACCTGCTCTGGAATCTCAACATGACGCTCGGCGAGTTCAGAGATGTGCACCAAGCCCTCGATGCCATCAAATACGCGGATAAATGCGCCGAATGGAACTAGTTTGGTAACTTCACCTGGCACAACTTGATTGATCGTGTGGGTACGAGCAAATGCCTGCCATGGATCTTCTTGAGTTGCCTTAAGAGATAGCGAAACCCTCTCTCTTTCA
>CAYSGG010000010.1:0-29884 GCA_964430775.1 uncultured Clavibacter sp.
TGGAATCAAAGTCATAGAACGGAGCAAGTCCGGTTCCCTTGTTCTTCAAAGTTCCGAGATAAGCAGTGTTGTTGAACTTATTGCTACGTGTGTCACGGATGACCTGTGTAACAGAAGTTCCGACGCCCTTGAGCACCGAAGATAGAAGTACTGACTTGTACTGTGGTGCAGCAATGACGCCATCAGAGTCAACCCAGATGACGACTGACTTCTTGGAAGTCATTGCATTCTGAGCAGTAGCTCCACCAAGTCCACCTGCTACTGGGAAGATAACGTCAGCATTCTGATCTTCGAAAGCCTTGGAGATCTGTAGTGCCTTAGCGGAATCAGAGAAGTTTCCAACGAAGGTTCCATCTTTCTTGACGGTATCCCAGCCAAGAACCTTGACGTTTTTCTTCTTGACCTTGTTGAAGTGTGCAACGCCCTTTGCGTAACCATCCATGAAGTCAGTTACTGAAGCGAATGCCATTCCACCGTAGGTAGCTACTACGCCGGTCTTGGAGTACGAAGCTGCCAAGTATCCAGCGAGGAATGATGATTGGTTTGTTGCGAATAGAAGAGCCTTGTGATTTGGAAGTCCTGCTGGACCGCTATCAACGATTGCGAAGTTGGTCTTTGGGAACTTCTTTGCGGCATCAGTGATTGCGCCAGCGATAAGGAAGCCAACGCCGATGACGACATTGCAACCTTCATCAACAAGCTTCTTGATATTTGGAGCGTAGTCAGCATCTGACTGTGCTACCAAATACTTCACTGTTGTGTTGGAGCTTGCTGCAGCTTGTGCGCCTGCCCATGCTGATGCGTTGAATGACTTGTCATCAACACCACCAGTATCTAGAGCAAGGCAAGCCTTTGTTGTCTTCGCTGCAGAAGCTGGAGCGATAGCGCCTGCTACTGCGAGGGATGCAGCGGCAAGTACTGCGACGATTCGAATTGTCTTTTTCAAAGTATTTCCTCCCGAGGGACCCATGGGGTTTCCATGGGTAACGTTGTAGGCGCACCCTATCCAGCGCCACCCACCTTTGCCGAATGCGCCTTATAACGAATTGGCCAAGGAAGCCCATAAAAAGGCTGAAAAATGGGGATAACTCTCACCTTGGGAGAGAAACCCTCAAGGTGTTGTTGAAACTTTCCCAGTTTTGATGGCAGAAATTGCAGAATTTACTCGCGCACTCGCTTTTTTGGCGCTCGCCGAGAGAAGTTTGAGGGAGATGCCGCCGTTTCTGACTGAGTACTCCCGGCCATAAATTCCCTGCTCTTCATCAATCACATCAATGATCGCGCGACCTTGGAGCGCTGCAGAAACTAATTGGTTGATCGGTCGGACCAATGACTTCTCGACTGTTGCAATCAGAACCTTCTGTGCGCCTGGCAGATTCGCGAAATATTGATCAGGTCGTTCAGCAATCAAGCCAACGCTCTTAGAAAAGTTTTCGACCACGACTGAGAGAACTGTGGCATCGCCATCCCAAGTCGAGTAAGCGACATCTACCTTTGACAATGCGCTTTTTAAAGTTTCAATTTCATCTGGGAATGGAATATTGACAACCTTTACTTTCTTCGACGCTGCACGAACGCCTTTTGAGAAACTCGCCAAGAGATCTGGTTCGCTTCCGACAAAACCCACCGAGTTTCGCTTGGTCACACTCGCTGCAAGGACTCCTGCAAGATAAGCGCCATCACTTTCTTTGAAATAAATATTTGAAATATTCATCTGTCCTAAGACTTTGTCATTAATTATGGCAAATTGAATCTCTGGGTTCTCAATTGATACTCGTCTTACCGTCTCGCGATAACCCGCACCGACTGCGATGATCAGGGTGTATCCGCTCTTGGCAAGAAATCTAATTCGAGAAAGCCGATCCACGGCAGTGCCGTTTGTGGGAACTTCACGGACAAATGGTTCAGATAATCCATATCTCTTCTCTGCAATTATGAGAGCTTGATTAACGGCATCGTTATAGGAGTTATCGCCAAGAAATCCAATGTCGTACGCGATTGCAACTTTTGGTGGAGCATCAATAGCGCTGGCAGGTGTCAGTGATACCAGGGCCAACATCAGCGCCGTAAAGAGCGCCCGGGTCTTCATGGATTACTTTCCGGAGCGCGAAGGTGGAACAAGGCCCAGTGCCGCATAAGTCTTAGCCAAGGTAACCGATGCGACCTCTCGAGCTTTCTGGCTTCCGACAGCCAAGATTTCCAGCAAGGATCCTTCATCTGAAAGGAGTTCCTCGGTTCTTGCTCGTACTGGCGCAAAGTAGCTCGTAACAACCTCGGCCACTGCCCCCTTGAAATCTCCGTAACCCTTGCCGGCGAATTCATTCTCTAACTCTGCAATAGAGCTGCCGCTCAGTGCCGAATGGATCGTGAGCAAGTTGGAGATGCCTGGCTTGTTCTTTTCGTCGAACTTCACTTCTTTTCCAGTATCAGTAACCGCGCTCTTGATCTTCTTAACGTTGACATCAGAGCTATCAAGAATGTCAATGACGCCGGCATTTGACGCAGCTGATTTGCTCATCTTCGCGGCAGGATCTTGTAGATCATTGATCTTCGCTGCGCTCTTGAGAATATGCGCTTCCGGAATTACGAAAGTTTCTCCGAATCGAGAATTAAAGCGCTGACCAAGATCGCGAGTAAGTTCGATGTGCTGGCGTTGATCTTCACCAACTGGAACGCGATTTGCTTGGTAAAGCATGATGTCCGCAGCCTGCAGAATTGGATAAGTGAAGAGGCCTACGACTGTGCGATCCGCACCGCTCTTCTGAGACTTATCTTTGAACTGTGTCATACGACTTGCTTCACCAAAACCGGCAAGACATTCAAATACCCAGCCGAGTTGGTTGTGCTCAGGTACATGGGACTGAATGAAGAGAGTGCACTTTGCGGGATCGAGACCGAGGGCAAGAAGTTGAGCTGCTGCAACTAAAGTCCGTCGACGAAGAAGCGCTGGCTCTGTTTCAACGGTCAACGCATGAAGATCAACGACACAATAAAAAGCATCATGATCTTGTTGAAGATCAACCCATTGCTTTACTGCACCGAGGTAATTTCCGAGATGGAAAGAGTCCGCCGTTGGTTGAATCCCTGAGAGCACGCGCTTCATAGGGTTATCTTCTCAACTTTCCTGGTTTTCTGGTCGAGAACCCAATTGCGAAAGCAGAAGGGTGCCCACTCGTTTTCCTTCCATGCTCAGAACAGTAAATCGAGCCGTTCCCACATGGACCACATCGTTTACTTCTGGAATTCGCCCCAGCGAATGCATGACATATCCGCTCAGGGTCTCGTAAGGCCCTTCAGGAACCTCAACACCGGTCTGCTCGGCAAGGTCCTCGAGAGAAATGAGTCCATCGATCTCATAATCTCCAGTACGCGATTGATTAGAGACCTCTGAGGTCTGATCGTCGTATTCATCATGAATATCGCCAATCAGAGTTTCAACCAGGTCTTCTAACGTGACAATTCCATCAGTTCCACCGTACTCATCTAGAACGATTGCGATCTGTTGTCTCTGGGTACGCATCTCTGAGAGCGCAGGGAGAACTCCCTTGGTGCCAGGTAAGAACATGATTGAGCGAACGAGATTCATAATTGGAACGTTCTTCCCAGAATATTCGGGATCCATCAAATCGCGCACATGGATAAATCCAATAACTTCATCGCTATTGCCGCGAACCACGGGATAACGTGAATGAGACTTCTCTACAGCAACCCGGATGGCATCCGAAACTGGCAGATTCGCATCAAGGAAATCAACCTCGGTGCGCGGAACCATGACTTCGTGAACTTGTCGCTCACTTGCATTGAAGACCTCTTCCACAATGTCGCGCTCTTCTTCGGTCAACGCTTTGTGGCCGGTGACGAGATCGACTAACTCTTCTTCGGAAATATCTTCGCGTGATGCTTTCGGGTCAACGCCGAAGGCCTTGAGCACCAGATCCGAGGAGTGTGACAACAACCAGATCAGCGGTCGGAAGAGTTTCGCGGTAACAGAGACAGGCGTTGCAACCAACATTGCAATCTTCTCCGTCGAGTGGAGCGCTAAACGCTTTGGTACCAGCTCTCCGAAAACTAAAGAGAAATAAGCGATGACAAGAGTCAATCCGATAAGAGAGATGGTCTCGCTTACGCCCTCACTCAAGCCGGCATCTATCAATCGTGGGATTACGTAGTTTCCGAGGCGCTCAGCGCCGAAAGCCGCAGATAGAAATCCGCTGAGAGTTACGCCAACCTGGACTGCGGCAAGGAAGCGATTGGGGCTTGAGGCCAAGAATGCGACCCGCGCTCCACGCTTACCGCGCTCTGCAATGGTTTTGATCTGCCCCTCGCGAAGTGAGATGAGGGCGATTTCGGCCGCAACAAATATCGAGGCCAGCAGGATGAAGAAGATTACGGTTCCGAGATCGAAGGCTAAGCCGCCAACGCTAAACGGTTGAGCACCACCAGGGTCCATGAGGCTCTCAGGGTATAAGAAGGAGGGGTGCGCTGGCTAAATCAGGCGTAAAACAAGCCCCAAAACTAGCCTTAAAACTGGGCCCGCCGCGAAAAAGAAAATCCACCTCCCTCTTCCCTCGCGCTCACCTCGCGCGTAACCTTCGCGCATCCACATCGCTGTGGACTTGCTTCATCCAACGGACCGTCGGGCACGTACCTGCCCGGAGAAGGAAGAGAAAAAAATGGCATCAGTCGTATTTAAAGATGCATCTCGCATCTATCCCGGAACCACAAATCCTGCAGTCGACAAACTCAACCTCACAGTTAATGACGGAGAGTTTCTCGTTCTTGTCGGACCATCCGGTTGCGGTAAGTCAACATCACTTCGCATGCTCGCAGGTCTCGAAGAAATCGATACTGGCGCGATTTTCATTGGCGATCGTGATGTCACAAATGTTGCACCTAAGGACCGCGATATCGCGATGGTCTTCCAGTCCTATGCGCTCTACCCACATATGACTGTTGCAGAGAATATGGGTTTTGCTTTGAAGATTGCTGGCGTTGCAAAGGAAGAACGTGATCGCCGCGTCCTTGAAGCTGCAAAACTTCTCGATCTTGAACCATATCTAGAGCGCAAACCAAAGGCTCTCTCCGGTGGACAGCGTCAGCGCGTTGCTATGGGTCGTGCAATCGTTCGCGAACCTCAAGTCTTCTTGATGGATGAGCCGCTCTCAAACCTTGATGCAAAACTCCGCGTTGCAACTCGTACCCAGATTGCTGCGCTACAACGTCGTCTCGGAATTACAACTGTCTACGTAACTCACGATCAGGTCGAAGCTATGACCATGGGTGATCGCGTCGCAGTTCTCAAAGATGGACTACTCCAACAAGTAGATACACCACGTAATCTTTATGACAATCCCGCTAACGCATTCGTTGCTGGCTTCATTGGCTCTCCAGCCATGAACTTGCTCGTTGCTCCAGTATCTGGTGGCAAAGCAAAGCTTGGTGGCCTTGATGTTGATGTCCCAGCATCTGCTGGCGCATCAGTCATTGTCGGTATCCGCCCAGAAGGATTTACACCGTCCAGCAAAGGCTTTGATATCCAAGTTGAGGTTGTCGAGGAACTTGGCGCAGATGCATTTGTCTACGGCAAGCCTGTTGATTCAACGGTGAAGTTCGCAAATGCCAGCGACGAGGGCGCACAAGTCATCGTCCGTTGGGATCCAAAGAACCCACCCAAGGCGGGCCAGACAGTCACAGTCACCGCTAAAGGCGATGTCGTTCATCTCTTCAACGTGGCAGATGGATCACGTATCAAGTAATGACGGAATTAAAAAAGCCCCCGACAATCGGGGGCTTTTTTATTGGAATTTTTTCCGTTACTTCATGGCTTTCTGAAGGTTCTCATCAATAGCCGATAGGAACTCTTGGGTGTTGAGCCATGGAGCATCGTTGCTGATCAAGAGCGCGAGATCCTTTGTCATCTTTCCGCTCTCAACCGTCTCAATACAAACGCGCTCCAGAGTTGCAGCAAACTTGCCAACATCAGGGGTGTTATCAAGTTTGGCGCGATGTTGTAGACCTTGAGTCCAAGCAAAGATCGAAGCGATCGGATTGGTCGATGTTGCTTTGCCTGCTTGGTGATCGCGATAGTGACGAGTAACTGTGCCATGTGCAGCTTCTGCTTCGACAGTACGACCATCTGGAGACATCAATACAGAGGTCATCAATCCGAGTGAACCATAACCTTGTGCAACGGTGTCAGATTGAACATCGCCGTCATAGTTCTTACAGGCCCAGATGTATCCGCCTTCCCAACGAAGTGACGTTGCGACCATGTCATCAATGAGACGGTGGTCGTATTCCAGACCTAACTTGTCGAACTCTGCCTTGAATTCACTTTCGAAGATCTCAGCGAAGATATCTTTGAATCGTCCATCGTAAGCCTTCAAGATGGTGTTCTTGGTTGAGAGATAGACCGGGTATTTACGTGCAATGCCGTAATTAAATGAAGCGCGCGCAAAGTCGCGGATGGAATCATCGAGGTTGTACATCGCCATCGCGACGCCAGAGCTTGGGAAATCAAAGACATTGAACTCCATAGGCTTTGAACCATCGGTTGGTGTGAATGTAACGGTGAGTTTTCCAGGTCCTGGAACGCGGAAATCTGTAGCGCGGTACTGGTCGCCGAATGCGTGACGGCCGATGACGATGGGCTTGCTCCAGTGTGGAACTAACCGCGGAACATTCTTGATGATGATGGGCTCACGGAAAATTACGCCGCCCAGAATGTTACGGATGGTTCCGTTAGGAGACTTCCACATCTGCTTGAGACCAAATTCTTTGACGCGGGCTTCATCCGGCGTGATGGTCGCGCACTTAACGCCGACGCCGTGCTTCTGGATCGCGTGGGCTGAATCAATCGTGACTTGGTCATTTGTTGCATCACGATGCTGGATTCCAAGGTCGTAGTACTCAAGATTGATATCGAGGTAAGGAAGGATTAGCTGCTTCTTGATGAAGTCCCAGATGATGCGAGTCATCTCGTCGCCATCGAGCTCGACGACCGTTCCTTGTACTTTGATCTTGCTCATCTACGTACCTTCCCTTGGTTCCTTGAGTGCTGTTAGAGAGTTCTGTTAGAGATCCTTCACATCTGCTTGCTTCGCACGAACTGATTCGGCTGCGACTTTGAGAGCTTCAAGTTCGCTTGCGGTCAGCCCACCTTCAACAACTTTCTTGATACCCGCGCGACCAATCTCAGCTTCAACTCCGAGATAGACGCCCGAAATTCCGTATTCGCCATCAACCCAGGCGCAGACCGGCATAACCTCGCCAGTGTCCTTGATGACAGCTCGCGCCATCCGCGCCGCAGCAGCAGAAGGTGCGTAATAAGCAGAGCCTGTCTTGAGTAGCGCAACAACTTCAGCGCCACCATTACGCGTACGAGTGACAAGATCGTCGATTTCTGCTGCGCTGAGTTTTTCGGAGAGTGGTTTGCCATCAACTGTGCAACGACTTGGGACTGGAACCATGGTGTCGCCATGGCTACCAAGCGTCAGTGTTTTGACTGATGCAACAGGGACATTAAGTTTTTCTGCGACGAAATGTGTGAAGCGCGCAGTATCAAGCATTCCAGCTTGTCCCATCACTCTCTGGCGTGGGAACTGAGAAGCGATTTGGGCAAGCGCAGTCATTTCATCAAGCGGGTTTGAGACAACAATGAGGACAGCATTGGGAGAATGCTTTGCGATGTTTTCTGCGACACCACGAACGATTCCAGCATTGACGCCAATGAGATCCATACGACTCATGCCAGGTTTGCGCGGTAGACCTGCGGTAATCACCACCACATCTGAATTTGCAGTTGCTTCATAACCTTTGCCATCCGCGGTTGTTGTAGCGCCGACAACTTTGGTCTCGAAGCCCTCGATTGATCGGGATTGATTGATATCAAGTGCGAGGCCTTCAGGTTTTCCTTCGACGATATCAGTGAGAACTACAGTTTCGAAGATGTCATATTCCGCTAAGCGCAGCGCGGTGGTTGAACCATAGAAACCTGCGCCAACAACGGTAACTTTTCCAGATCTGCTCATGGCGCGAAACTTACCTTCTAGCGTCGGGGTAACGCCAATGCGATTGTTATCAGCGACACAACAAGGGCGGCCGAGATGACTTTCTCGATGGTCCTCATCTGACGAAAATCTGGGGTTAGGAAAACGATCAGCCCTGAGGCAATAGCCAGCGCACCCACTCGAACTGAGGCGAAGACGCCAATCAGAATGCCTAGGAAGGCGAGAAAGTACGCCAGTCGCGTGGTCACGTTTGTGACTCTGCAATATCGAGGATATTGCTCAACAACATCGCTCGAGTCATAGGGCCAACACCACCGGGCATCGGAGCAATTGCTGAGGCTACATGTGCAACATCGGGGTGTACATCGCCTTGTAATCCGTGAGCTGTTCTCGTAATTCCAACATCGATAGCGATAACGCCGGATTTGACCATATCTGCAGTAAGAAAGTGCGCTTGCCCTATCGCAGCAATCACTACATCTGCTCGACGTGTGTGCTCGGAAAGATTTTTCGAGCCAGTGTGCAGGATTGTGACAGTTGCATTTACTTCTTTGCTTGAGAGCAGAAGACTGAGCGGACGACCAACTGTGGTTCCACGTCCGATAATGACAACTTCTTTTCCAGCAAGTGAAACATCATTGCGTTTCAATAACTCAACGATGGCGCGTGGTGTGCATGGCTGTGGCGCAGACTGATTAAGGACGAGCTTTCCCAGATTAATGGGGTGAAGACCATCAGCATCCTTCGCGGGATCTATGGACTCCAAAATTCGATTGGTATCGATTCCTCTTGGCAATGGAAGCTGAACGATATAACCAGTGCATTCCGAAGAACTATTTAGTTTTTCGATCGCAGCAAGTACTTCAGCTTGAGAAGCGGTAGCAGGCAGATCAATGCGAATCGAATGAATTCCAATTTCAGCACAATCACGATGTTTGCCAGCGACATAGGAGTGAGAACCTGGATCGTCCCCCACCAAGATTGTGCCCAAACCTGGCTTCGTCTTTAAACGGGCGACTCTTGCGGCTAATTCAGTTCTGATTGATGCAGCGCAACTTCTTCCATCCAAAATTCGCGCTGTTGTCATGGTCGGTAGTCTAAATGTTCAAGAAGCGATTGCTGATCAATGCGAGAAATGGCGGATCCCGGTCAGGTACATCGTAATTCCAGCAGATTTTGCCGCTGCAATGACCGCGTCATCATTGAGGCTTCCACCTGGCTGGACGATTGAGGTAACGCCTGCTGCTACTAGAACATCAAGTGCGTCAGGAAATGGGAAGAATGCGTCACTAGCGGCAACGCTCTTGGCTAAGAACTCTGGTGAGTGTTCTTGAGCGCGCGTTACAGCAAGGCGGGCTGCATCTAAGCGATTGACGCTGCCTGCACCGATTCCGATAGTTCGACGGCCTTGTGCGATTACTACAGCGTTACTACGCGCAACCGCAGCAATTCTCCACGCAAACTCCAAATCCTTTGCAAGCTCATTATCTAGAGGCGTACCTGAAACCAGAGTCCAGGATGAGAATCTATCTTGTTCAGCATCAAGTGAGTCTTGATCCTGAATCACATAGCCGCCATCAATCTTTTTCAGATCAAATTCGCGCGCATGTGAATCACTCTCGTTTGTGATGCGAAGTAATCTCACGCGGGGCTTCGACTCAAAAATGTGCAGCGCTTCTTCAGTAAAGGATGGCGCAAGTACTACTTCGGTGAAGCTTTCTGAAATTGCTGCAGCACACGATCCATCTACTCCGTTTGAGATGGCAACTACTCCCCCAAATGCAGAAACTGGATCAGATGCAAGGGCAGCGCGATAAGAGTCTGTGACAGAGTTTGCAGAAGCAACTCCAGATGGAATTCCATGCTTGACGATTGCGACGCCATTGGTAAGTGATCGACATGCCCGCCACGCAATATCAACATCGAGATAGTTGTTGTATGACATCTCTTTTCCTTGCAGAACTTCAGCCCCTGCAACGCCGCTCTTGCGCTGAGAATCTCTGACGATCAGAGTTCCTGCTTGATGTGGGTTTTCACCGTAGCGCAGCTTCGCTCCTCGCTCACGAGCTAAAGCAAGGTCATATTCAGCGGTCAGAACGAGCGCATTTAGAGCCCATTTGTGGCGCATCTCTAATGTTGTTCCCGCAGGTAAAGATGCGATGAGTTCTTGGTATTGATTGACATGGGTGAGAACGGAGACATGATCTGCATTCTTAGCTGCAGCACGAATTAACGCCGGTCCACCAATATCAAATCCATCAACGGGATAAAGATTTACAACCACAAGATCGATGGGAGCTACAGCTGTGAGCTCTGCCAGATGGGCCGAGTTAGTCGGATCAGCGAGGATGGCGCCATGAATTGCCGGGTGCAGAGTCTTTACTTTGCCATCGAGAATTTCGGGCGCTCCTGTAACTTCGGTGACAGTTCGAACTGGAATCTCTGCATCGCGCAAAAGCGCAGCAGTGCCGTCACTTGCGATAATCTCTATGCCATGTCCATTCAACTCATGGGCGAGCTCGACAATCCCAGTCTTGTCAGAGACAGAGATGAGCGCTCTAGTTATTTTCTTGCGCGACATTTCTCGACTCTCGAATCTGTGTAATCAGAATAGGAATATAGAGAAAGAGCGCAACGCCGATCGCAAACTCTAAAGTGAGCAGGATTGGCATCAGCCACCATTGTGGACCGACCGATGGGAGATTGGATGAGAGAAGTTCACCACTGGATGCGCGCGCAACAAAGAGTGTCAGAAGGAAGAGAAAGCCAGTCGTAGCTCCCAGGAATCGCTTCTGCTCTGTTGGATCGAGATAACACAGTTGTGCGTAGCGTGCCGTGAGTGCGCCGCTAGTGACAATGATCAGCGCAAAAATTGAAAGCAGCGGATAAGCATTAACTGGCAGGCCACCCAACAGCGGGATGGCTGGAATTTCATCGATTCTATGAACATATGGATTGAGCCACGAACCTGCGCCAATCACGACTCCGCTACCAGCGAAATAGCTGAGCGCTGATATTGCAAAGTTTGGCAGGTAGAGAATTTGAACTGCCAGGAAGACTAAACCACCAAAAATCCCCGGCTCAATCACCTTCGTTAGATTAAGAACAGTGGTGAAATGCCACGCAAGTGATATCGAGAAAATCAAAGCGCCACAACCGATAAGCGCAATCATCAGAATCCAAGCAACTCGAAGCCCGCGCTGCCAGGGAAATTGGAGCGCATGTTCTGGCAGCAGGTTGCTGGCAAGAAATCCTGAAATTGTTGCCACCAAGAAAAGAATTGGAAATACAAAGTAGATCGGGGCCTTGACAGTACTTCCCGTCGCAAAGAGTGAGAGCAAGGAGCCAATCAGCGCATATCCCAGCGCAAGTGAGATCACGTAACTGCGTTTATCTCGAAGGGTCTGTGCTCCGAGATTCTCAACGATTCGCTTATAGCCACTTCTGATTGCAAGAAAGGGAATAAGCAGCGCTCCGATTGGAAAGTAGGTGAGATTTCCCGAGATCGCATTGTTGGAGAGCGAGAGATCTAATGGGATGTGGTGTGCGACGAGAAAGAACCAGATTGCAGCGCGCAAAGGATCAGCGGTGTTACCAGTGGAGCTTCCCGCGGTTGCCCACGCAACGAGTGAGATAAATGCAAGGGGAAGAAGAATGAGTGTGACGCTACGAACTGCTTGTTGGAAACCTACAAGCAGGGTTCGAGTCATGCGCTCAGGTTATCTCTTGGTCCAATACTTACTTAGGAATTGAGGATAGAGCGCAGCAACTTTGCAGTCTCACTGGGAGTTTTGCCGACGCGAACGCCAGCAGCCTCAAGTGCAACCTTCTTTGCTTCGGCAGTTCCAGAAGATCCAGAGACGATTGCTCCGGCATGGCCCATTGTCTTGCCTTCGGGGGCGGTGAATCCTGCTACGTAACCAACGACCGGCTTTGTTACATACTCCTTGATAAATGCAGCAGCGCGCTCTTCAGCATCGCCACCAATCTCGCCGATCATGACGATTGCTTCAGTTTCTGGGTCATCTTGGAATGCTTTCAAGCAATCAATATGCGTAGTGCCGATGATGGGGTCGCCACCGATTCCGACCGCAGTAGTAAATCCGATATCTCGTAATTCATACATCATCTGATAGGTCAGCGTTCCGGACTTGGAGACCAGGCCGATCTTTCCTGGGCCAGTGATATCTGATGGAGTGATTCCAATATTGGATTTACCTGGGCTGATGAGACCTGGGCAGTTTGGTCCGATGATGCGCGACTTTCCAACTTTCTGGGCATATGCAAAGAAACTTGCAGTGTCATGTACCGGAATACCTTCGGTGATGACGACGATCAATGGCACATGCGCATCTATCGCATCGATGACCGCGCTCTTAGCAAACTTAGGTGGAACAAAGATGACTGTGGCGGTTGCGCTTGTGGCAGCGACTGCTTCGGCAACAGTGTTAAAGACTGGAAGTGACTTACCTTCAATCTCAACAACTTGTCCACCCTTACCCGGAGTAACTCCACCGACAATCTTTGTGCCGCTAGCGATCATGCGACGTGTGTGTTTAGTACCTTCAGAACCAGTCATGCCCTGGACGATGACTTTGGTGTTTTCATCTAGGAAGATCGCCATGATTACTTTGCCGCCAATTCTGCAGCTTTTGCGGCTGCGCCATCCATAGTGTCGAGTTGTTGAACCAATGGGTGGTTCGCTTCATTCAAGATTCGACGACCTTCAAGAACATTGTTTCCATCAAGGCGTACGACGATTGGCTTAGTGGCCTTATCTCCCAACATAGAGAGCGCTTGCACAATTCCATTTGCAACCGCATCGCAGGCAGTAATGCCACCAAATACATTGACGAATACAGATTTCACCGCAGGATCACCAAGGATGATTGAGAGTCCGTCGGCCATGACCTGAGCTGAGGCGCCGCCACCAATATCAAGGAAGTTAGCGGGCTTTACGCCGCCAAACTTCTCACCGGCATATGCAACAACATCAAGGGTGCTCATAACTAAGCCAGCGCCGTTTCCGATAACTCCAACTTCGCCGTCCAGCTTCACGTAGTTGAGGTCCTTCTCTTTTGCTAGGGCCTCAAGCGGATTTGTCGCAGCGTGATCAATCAGCGCCTCATGATCTGGGTGGCGGAAAGCTGCGTTGTCATCAAAAGTTACTTTGCCATCAAGAGCAATGATTCGTCCATCAGAAGTTTTGACGAGTGGATTAACTTCAACCAACGTTGCATCCGAGCTCTGGAATGTCTTCCACAGCGTGATGAGAACGTCGGCAACATCTTTCTCTACATCAGATGGGAATCCACCTTTGCGAACAATGTCCAGAGCCTTCTCTGCAGAAATACCCTCGTTGGGATCAACATGAACTTTGGCTAGTTTTTCTGGAGTCTTATGGGCAACTTCCTCGATATCCATTCCACCAGAGACTGATGCCATCACAAGAAATGAACGAGCTGCGCGATCGAGAAGAATTGCGAGGTAGTACTCACTTTCAATCGGCGCTGCTTGAGCAATCATCACTTTATGAACTGTGTGGCCCTTGATATCCATCCCAAGAATTGCTTTGGCCTTTTCAAATGTATCGGTTGGGTTTTCAGCTAGTTTGACTCCGCCTGCTTTGCCGCGGCCACCAATTTTGACCTGGGCCTTCACGACAACTTTGCCACCGATACGTTCTGCTGCTTTCTGAGCTTCTTCGGGGGTTGTGGCAACCGCTCCGGCTAGAACAGGAACGCCATTAGCTTCAAATAGATCGCGTGCTTGATACTCAAAAAGGTCCATGGGTCATAACTTATCTACTGGCGCATAACGGAGCAACAATCGCTTATCTCCATAGCTACCGAAGTTGATTGTGGCTTCTGCTTTTTCCCCTGATCCTGAGACTGCAATCACAGTACCCAAGCCAAAAGTGTCGTGTGAAACGCGGTCACCAACGGCGAGTTGAAGAGTATTTGATTTTGTTCCGGTTGCTTTTGGCAACGGTGGCGGTGGTCCATATTTCTTCCGTGTGATTGGTGGTGAAGCGAAGCCGCTAGCGCTCTTGTTCCAATCAATGAGATTCTCTGGGATTTCATCTAAGAAGCGAGACGGCGGATTGTAATTTGGAGCGCCCCACGATGATCGATACTCGGATCGTGAAAGATAAAGACGTTCGCGCGCACGAGTTAATCCAACGTAAGCCAGGCGGCGTTCTTCCTCGAGTTCTTTCTTCTCTCCGAGAGAGCGCGAATGTGGAAATACTCCTTCTTCCATACCAGTGAGAAAGACAGTCGGAAACTCAAGTCCCTTGGCGGTATGAAGTGTCATCAAGGTGACAACACCGCCATGGTCTTCACCTTCGGGAATTTCGTCTGCATCTGCAACAAGTGCGACATCTTCTAAGAAACCAGAGAGTGAGATCTCTTCACCTTCATCAACTTCTCGCTCTTCATACTCTTCGGCAACCGCTACGAGCTCTTCCAGGTTTTCAACTCTGACTTCATCTTGTGGATCATGACTATCGCGCAACTCATCGAGTAGTCCTGATTGCTCGAGGGCTGCGGCTGCGATAGTCGAGGGCGGGCGTTTGGCTTCAACAAGAACACGAAGGGCGCTAATCATCGCGACAAATTGAGAGATGGACGATGCTGTTTTGGGAGTAAGTCCGGCTTCGCTAGCGCGATTGAGGGCTTGCCAGAATGAGATTCCCTCGCTCTTAGCGAGATCATCAAGGTTATCTATCGCACGATCGCCGATTCCGCGCTTAGGAGTGTTGATGACTCGGCGCATTGAAACTTCATCATCAGGGTTGACGATAACCCTCAGATAAGCCAGAAGGTCTTTCACTTCTTTCCGCTCGTAGAAGCGGACTCCCCCAACGACTTTGTAAGGAATTGTGGCCCGCATAAAGACTTCTTCAAAAACGCGGGATTGAGCGTTGGTGCGGTAAAAAATCGCAGTATCACCAAAGTTTGATAGTCCTTCACGGCGTAATCGATTAAGTTCATCGCGTACGAATTCGGCTTCGTCATGTTCGTTCTCGGCTACAAATCCAATGAGTTTTGCGCCGCTGCCAGCATCAGACCAGAGGTTCTTCTCTTTACGCGCTTCGTTGAGTGAGATGACAGCATTTGCAGCGCTCAGGATGTTCTGAGTAGAGCGATAGTTCTGCTCGAGCAAAATGGTTGTGGCATCGGGGTAATCTTCTTCAAACTGCATGATGTTACGGATCGTCGCGCCTCGGAATCCATAGATGGATTGATCAGCATCGCCCACTACACATAGTTGAGCTGCAGGTATGCCTTCGCGATCCGTACCCACAAGTTCGCGAATCAAAATGTATTGGGCGTGATTCGTATCTTGGTATTCATCCACCAGAATGTGCTTAAAACGGTGGCGATAACGGGCGCGAGCCTCAGGAAATTTCTGCAAAATCTCGACCGTCTTCATGATGAGATCGTCGAAATCCATCGCATTAGCAGCGGTCAATCTCTGTTGGTAGATCGCATAAACCTCAGCCACGACCTCTTCAAAACTATTCTGAGTAGCGTTGCGATAATCAGATGGGCCAAGTAACTCATTCTTGGCATTGGAGATTACTGAAGCGATACCTCGTGGGTTATAGCGTTTGGGATCAAGATTGAGATCGCGCATCACGAGCGTCACAAGTCGCAGACTGTCGGCTGAGTCATAGATGGAGAAAGTTGTCGAATACCCCAACCGCACAGCTTCTTGTCGAAGTATCCGCACGCAAGCAGAGTGGAAAGTCGAGACCCACATCAACTTTGCTCGATTACCAACCAGAGCAGCAACGCGCTCTTTCATTTCGCCAGCAGCTTTATTGGTAAATGTGATGGCGAGGATTTCAAAGGGTTGGACACCTTGTTGCGCCATTAAGTAGGCAATACGCCGCGTGAGTACTCGTGTCTTGCCTGAACCTGCGCCCGCAACCACAAGTAAGGGGCCACCAAAATGGGAGACTGCAGATTGCTGTTGAGGATTCAATCCTTCAAGCAACCGCGTCGACATGCCGGCAAGTCTAGGATAGGCAGGTGACTCCACTTGCCGATGAAGAAATCAAGCGCGTTCTTGTAGTGATGGCCCACCCCGACGATTGTGATTTTGGTGCCGGCGGAACTATCGCGCAGTGGACTGCTCGTGGAATTGAAGTCTCGTACTGCATCATCACTAATGGAGATCAAGGCGGTGAAGAGTCGGGTATCCCGCTGGAAGAAATGGCAAAGGTACGCCAGAAAGAACAACGCGATGCCGGAGCAGCTCTCGGCGTTTCAGAGATCACGTATTTGAATTATCGCGATGGATGGTTGATGCCATCTATCGAACTACGAAAAGAGATTGTCAAAGCAATCCGTATCGCAAAGCCCGATCGCATGGTCGTTCAATCTCCAGAAAGAAATTGGGAGCGCATCTATGCCAGCCATCCCGATCATCTCGCAGCTGGCGAGACTGCGATTCAAGCGGTCTACCCCGATGCAAGAAATCCTTTTGCTTTCACTGATTTGAAAGAAGCTGGCCTTGAGCCATGGCGGGTCCGCGAAGTCTGGATTACTGGTTCACCAACTCCTAATCATTTCGTTGATATCACCGACACATTCTCTAAAAAGATGGATGCGCTTCATGCCCACGTTAGCCAGACCGCACACAATTCAGAGTTAGAAAATATGGTCCGTAGCTGGGGCGAGAAAAATGCCGAAGCCCAAGGCCTGGCACAAGGACGTATTGCTGAGATCTTTAAGGTAATTAGTACTGATTAATTGGTGAAAGCTCTTTCAATTGCGATTGTGCGAATTGGAGGACCATCAGCATCGCCATCTTTTTCTCCACCCTCAGCAATGTATTTGACGATCTCTAGCCCTGAGATGATTCGACCCCAGATTGTGTAATTAGGCCCCAAGGTTGTGTCTTTATAGACCAAGAAGAATTGACTGCCATTGGTATTTCTCTGACCTGAGTTGGCCATTGCAACAATTCCCTCGGGATAGTTATTGGATCCCGCCGCGGGAAGATTTTCATCTCCGTATCGGAAATCAGGACCACCAGTACCGGTGGCCGTCGGGTCACCGCACTGCAAGACGAAAATGCCTTCGGTTGTCAGACGGTGACAGAGAGTCTTGTTATAAAAGCCACCATTAATCAAGGTTGATAACACAGTGATAGTGACTGGTGCTTGTTTAAAGAATGTTTGAATGACGATATCGCCACAATTAGTTTGGAGGGTGATGGTTCGAGGACCGCGCTTAAGAATGGAGTTCGGTGGTGAAATACGAGGTGGATTCTGAGCCGCTGATTTCGTTGCCTTACAGCGAACCTTCTCAACTTTCTCTTTCTTAGTGGAAGTTGTTGAGACTTTACTCTTCTTAGTTTCAGCTGTTGCAGTAGTCGGTGTAACGAAGAGCGAAGTAAAGAGCGCAGCCACAACAAGCAGTGCCAGGCGCTTCATTTCTATCTTCCCCTTCTCTTAATGAACTCTTATTCCCACTCGATTGTTCCGGGTGGCTTAGATGTCACATCCAGAACTACTCGATTCACCTCACGCACTTCGTTCGTGATGCGATTGGAGATCTTTGCAAGAACCTCATAAGGCACTCGCGACCAATCTGCAGTCATCGCATCTTCACTTGTGACGGGCCGAAGAACAATTGGGTGGCCATACGTTCGGCCATCTCCTTGAACTCCAACACTTCTCACATCAGCAAGTAGAACGACTGGGCATTGCCAGATCTCTCGATCTAGGCCCGCTAAGTGTAATTCTTCGCGCGCAATAAAGTCGGCTCGACGAAGAACTCTAAGTCTTTCTTCAGTAACCTCTCCGACGATTCGAATTGCTAACCCCGGTCCTGGGAATGGTTGGCGCCACACAATCGCTTCAGGAAGGCCAAGGACCAATCCAACTTCACGAACTTCATCTTTGAATAATGTACGAAGAGGTTCGACAAGTGAGAACTCAAGATCTTCTGGGAGTCCACCCACATTGTGATGAGACTTGATATTTGCAGTTCCTGTTCCGCCACCAGATTCAACAACATCTGGATATAGCGTTCCTTGCACTAAGAATTCGACTTTCTTATTCTGGGAAATTTGTGCCGCAGCATCTTCGAAAACTCTGATGAATTCTCGACCAATAATCTTTCGTTTCTCTTCAGGGTCGATAACTCCCTTAAGGGCATCTAAGAAACGTTGTTTAGCGTCGACAACCATGAGTTGGACACCTGTAGCAGCAACAAAATCACGTTCTACTTGCTCTGCTTCGCCCTCGCGCAACAATCCGTGATCGACAAAGACGCAGGTGAGTTGTGGGCCAACAGCTTTTTGGACTAATGCTGCTGCAACAGCTGAGTCAACTCCGCCAGATAACCCGCAAATAACTGACTTATCAGCAACTTGTGACTTGATATTGATGATTTCATTTTCAACAATGTTCTCGGATGTCCACGTCGGTTTACACTTCACTACATCAATCAACCAGCGGCGCAGAATCTCTTGGCCGTGATTGGTGTGAAGTACCTCGGGGTGGAATTGAACTCCAGCCAATAAGCCGGACTCGTTTTCGAAAGCGGCAACCGCAGTATGTGAGGTATTGCCGATAGTGTGAAAACCAAGCGGGGCTTTAACAACGCTATCGCCATGACTCATCCATACATCAAAATTAGATTCCAAGCCGTTGAATAATCGTGATGATGGATCAGCAGTGAAATTTGTACGGCCGAACTCTGAGACGCCGGTCTTGCCTACTTCCCCGCCCAGCGCTTGAGCCATCGCTTGAAATCCGTAACAGATTCCAAAGATCGGAATATCGTGTGCAAAAAGTTCTGCATCAATACGTGGTGCGCCATCGACATACACCGACGATGGGCCGCCTGAGAGAATGATGGCTCGTGGATTCCGTGCCAAGATTTCATTGACCGGCATTGTTGAGGGCACGATCTCGCTATAAACATTTGCTTGTCGTACCCGACGCGCGATGAGTTGTGCGTACTGCGCGCCAAAGTCAACGACTAGTACGTGATTGCTGTTATTTCTCATTTAACCTCGGTTGAGGACGACTTCGACGCGTTGGAACTCCTTGAGGTCTGAGTAGCCGCAGGTTGCCATCGCCCGTCGCAAAGCTCCGAAGAGATTCATCGTTCCGTCAGCAGAATGTGAAGGTCCAAGAAGGATCTCTTGTAGCGAACCGGTTGTGCCGACATGAACGCGTGCACCACGAGGAACTTCTGGATGATGCGCCTCTGAACCCCAGTGCCAACCTCGGCCAGGAGCTTGATCTGCGCGCGCCAGTGGTGATCCCAACATCACCGCATCAGCGCCACAGGCAATCGCTTTAGCAATATCGCCTGATTTTCCTACCGATCCATCGGCAATTACATGAACATATCGGCCGCCAGATTCATCGAGATATTCGCGGCGCGCTGAAGCAACATCAGCAACTGCGGTTGCCATCGGAACTGAAACTCCGAGTACTTGGCGAGTTGTATGCGCAGCTCCGCCACCAAATCCAACTAAGACGCCGGCAGCGCCTGCGCGCATGAGGTGTAACGCACTTTGGGATGTTGCAGATCCACCGACGATAACCGGCACATCAAGTTCGTAAATGAACTTCTTGAGATTGAGTGGTTCGTGAGCTTTAGAAACATGTTCTGCGCTAACTGTGGTTCCGCGAATGACGAAGATATCGACGCCTGCATCGATAACTGCTTTATGGAACTCTGCGGTGCGTTGTGGTGATAGCGCACCTGCAACTGTTACACCAGCGGCACGGATTTCGGCGAGACGTTCTTTGATCAATTCAGGGCGAATCGGTGCTTTATAAAGTTCCTGCATACGTCGGGTTGCTTGATCAGCTGGGATTGATGAGATCTCACCTAATTGAATCTTGGGATTGTCATATCGCGTCCAGAGTCCTTCCAGATTGAGAACTCCAAGTCCACCTAACTTTCCAATTGCGATTGCAGTTTCAGGAGAGACAACCGAGTCCATGGGAGCTGCAAGTAATGGGAGTTCAAATTTGTAGGCATCTATCTGCCAGGCGGTTGAGACTTCATTTGGTTCGCGAGTTCGGCGCGACGGAACGATGGAGATGTCATCGAAAGAATATGCAGTACGGGCTCTTTTGCCGGGCGAGATTTCGATATCGACCATTAGCGCGCTCTACCTTTCTTTGTTGAGCTGTAATTGGGGGCATCTGCCACATCAAGAACATCATGGGGATGGCTCTCTTGAAGCCCTGCTGCTGTGATCTGGATGAGGCGTCCGCGCTTCTGGAGGGCAGCAATATCCTCCGCCCCCGCATATCCCATACCGGAGCGCAGACCACCGACGAGTTGGTGAACGACCTCAGAAACCGGTCCGCGATATGCCACTTTTCCTTCAATACCTTCTGGAACTAATTTATCTTCGGCCAAGACATCATCTTGCATATAGCGATCTTTGGAAAATGATTTCTTTGTGCCACGAGTTTGCATTGCGCCAAGTGAACCCATGCCGCGATAACTCTTAAATTTTCTGCCATTGGCTTCAACCAACTCACCAGGTGATTCATCACAACCAGCAAGGAGAGAGCCGAGCATTACAGTATCGGCGCCCGAGACGATCGCTTTTGCGATATCTCCAGAATATTGCAAGCCACCATCTGCAATGAGTGGGATATCTGCTTTCTTACATGCTTTCGCTGCCTCCATGATTGCTGTGATTTGTGGGACGCCGACTCCGGCAACTACTCGAGTTGTGCAGATAGAGCCAGGTCCTACTCCAACTTTTACGGCATCGGCTCCGGCATTGATGAGCGCTTGAGCTCCAGCGCGAGTTGCAACATTGCCACCGATGATTTCTTGTTTTGGAAAATGTTTTTTGATGCGCGCGATTGCTTCGAGAACTGCGCGATGATGTCCGTGGGCAGTATCGACCACAATTACATCAACGCCGGATGCAATCAACGCTTCTGCGCGTTCGAATCCATCATCACCGACGCCGACAGCAGCTCCGACCAGAAGTCCTGCACCTTTGACCAGTTTTACATGCGTTACTTGTTCATCAACCGCAAGATTTCTATGAATGATGCCGATTCCGCCAGCCTTCGCCATAGCAATCGCCATCGCTGATTCTGTGACGGTATCCATTGCAGATGAGATCAGCGGTATTTCTAATTGGATTTCACGGGTGAGCTGGGTGCGAGTATCGACTTCGGAGGGAACTACATCCGACGCGTCAGGTAATAAGAGGACATCGTCATAGGTCAGTCCCAGCATGGCGACCTTTTCGTTGACGTTCTCGCTCACCGCGCCACCCTAATGCTTGGGGTGTTTAGGCTCCAACTGCCCGCGTGATTTCTTCGCAGGCTTCAAGCAGATCAAGGACATGTACGGCAGATTTATGGTCGGAGTGCTTCCAGCCCGGACCACCAAGAACGATTCGTGGCGCTGGTCTGATGTTTGGTAGCTCTCCTAAGACTTCAGGATTTCCGTTACGCGCAAGTTGAGCCCAGAGAAAGATTGCAGGTGGAGCAGATCTTTTGACGACTGCACTTACTGCTTCAATGGGAGTTCGCGCACCGAGAAACTGTGTTGCAATTTTCCGCTCTGATAAAGCCGCGCCCAGTGCGTACAGTGCAAGCGAATGCATCTCTTCGCCAATACATGCCAGCAACACTGGGCGGGCATTGATTGGGTTTTCAATAGAAGTATTTGCTTCTTGCAAAAGCCGTTTAATGATTTCGCTGACTAAGTGTTCGATTTCGATTCCAGTTCCGGACTCAGCCCAATCATCACCAATAATTATCAATAGCGGGACTATGACTTCATTCCAGGTATTTGAGATTCCGCGCGCTGAAAGTTCGGAGCGCAAGAGTTCTTCGATGAAATTTCGGTCATATGCACGTGCCGCGCGGATTAAAGTTTCGACAAGCTCTTCGCGGACTGCAACATCTCTGGAAAGAGAGGTGGAGATAAGTTCGGAAGAGGATTCACCATCAAAAGTCAGTGCGCGTTGGGCAGCTTCTGCCGGCGAGACTCCAGCAATGACAAGTTTGCGCATCAAAGTCAGTCGAGCGAGATCGTTTCCGTTATAGCGACGATGTTCTCCGGTGCTATGTTCGGAAGGACCTAATCCATAGCGACGATCCCAGGTTCGTAGGGTGGCGGGGGCCACTCCTAAGCGTCGCGCTACTGCCGCAACGGTGAGGGCCTCAGCCTCGCCCTGGGTGAAATTCTCAGCCACGGGCCAATAGTGGGGGCAGGATGTGAGGTCCGCGACTCGAAATGGGTATAAACGGTCAAGGTACTTGAACAACCTATGGCGCGATTGTATGGTTCACCCATGTCCGAAACTTCTCGCTTACCGAAGCCGGTAGCCTCAAATTGGGAATGGCAGTATGAGGGTGCTTGCCGATCCCTTCCAACTGAGATGTTCTTTCATCCAGATGGCGAGCGCGGCCCCCGCCGCAAAGCTCGTGAGAACGCTGCGAAAGCAGTCTGCGCTTCCTGCCCGGTTATTGCTGCATGTAGAGCGCACGCTCTCGCTGCTCAAGAGCCATACGGCATCTGGGGCGGCTTAACAGAAGAAGAGCGTTTGGACATCATCAGTAAGGCTCAACGTCAACAGAGGTTCTTTACTGCGTAATTCATTTCCTTCTACATCGACTAGCGCTTCCTTCTAGTGATGAAAAAGCCCCCGATCGCGATGAACGGGGGCTTTTTTTAATCCTTTGCTTGATGTAGCGGATCTGGTTCGTGGCCGGGGTTCTTGCGAAGACTAATCACAGTTGTCACGGCAAGTGAGGAAATGATGACGCCGAGCGATACTGCCAGAGAGACATGAGGAATCTTGTAGCCCGCAATTTCGTGAATACCAATCCCGTGGAGCGCTTCGATGATTAACTTGATACCGATAAAGCCGAGAACGATTGATAGTCCCTTCGACAAATAGACCAGACGCTTCAAAAGAATTCCAACTAAGAAATAGAGTTGTCGAAGTCCCATCAAGGCAAAGGCGTTAGCCATGAAAACAATATAAGGATCGCGGGTTAATCCAAAGATTGCTGGAATCGAATCAAGTGCAAATAGTAAGTCCGTGGTTCCAAGAGCGACCAATGCGATTGTGAACGTGGAGTATCCACGTTTGCGAAGCGCAGTAATAATTCGGTTTTCTTGCCATTCATCTTCTTCCGCATCTTCTGTGATGAGTTTGTAGGCAGTCCAGAGAAGTATCGCGCCAAAGAAGAAAAAGATTGCTACGAATCTCTCGACCACAGCAGCGCCTACGATGATGAAGATTCCACGCATGACCAAGGCCATGATGATGCCCAAAAGCAGTACCAGCTGCTCTTTTTCGCGTTCAATGCGCAGGCGGGTAAGGATGATTAAGAAGACGAAGAGGTTGTCGATCGAAAGAGAGTATTCCGTGATCCAACCTGCGAAGAACTCTGCGGAGGCCGTGGGTCCATCCCAGCTACGCATTGAGATACCGAAGGCGATGGCTGCTGAGACATAAATAGCAGTCCATGTGGCCGCTTCACGCATAGAAGTAACGGAATTTCGGCGGAACCAGGCCCAGATCAGATCCGCGATGGTGACGAGGAAGACGATGCTGAGAGTAACGAGCCAGACTGTTCCAGAGACATTCACGGTTTCAGAGTTCATGCTGAGAGTCTAGTGAGAAAGGGCCCTGGCAATCTGCCAGAGCCCTTTCTGAATCACCTTATTTTCATCACCGACGAATCGGTGATTGGTTAGTGAGAGTGACCTCCGGGGCCATGGCTATGACCATGTCCGCCAGCTTCATCCTTCTTCGCTTCTGGAGTCTCAAATACCAGCGCTTCAGTAGTAATAAACATCGCGGCAATTGAGGCTGCATTAGCAAGTGCGGAACGAGTTACTTTTACCGGATCGATAACGCCCGCTTTGACGAGATCACCGTATTCATCGGTAGCAGCATTGAAACCTTCATTTGGCTTCAAGGTGCGCACCTTTGAGACGACGACATAACCTTCTTCTCCAGCGTTTTCTGCGATCCAACGAAGTGGTTCCTGGCAAGCTTTTGCAACAAGTCGAACGCCGACTGCAGCATCGCCTTCGTATCCAAGATCGCCATCAAGGACGGTTGCAGCATGAACTAGAGCCGCTCCTCCACCAACAACGATTCCCTCTTCAACAGCAGCACGAGTCGCTGAGATTGCATCTTCAAGACGATGCTTCTTCTCTTTCAACTCTACTTCTGTATGCGCACCGACTTTGATAACGCAGACGCCACCAGAGAGTTTTGCAAGACGCTCTTGGAGTTTCTCGCGATCCCAATCAGAGTCGACTGCTTCAATCTCGCGGCGGAGTTCGCCGATTCGACCTTCGACAGCTTTCTTATCACCAGAGCCATCAACGATTGTGGTGTGATCTTTTGTGATCACGATGCGACGTGCGCGGCCCAACATATCGAGTGAGACCTGATCAAGTTTGAGACCAACTTCGCTGGAGATAACTTGGCCACCAGTAAGGATCGCAATGTCTTGGAGCATCGCTTTGCGACGATCTCCAAAACCTGGAGCCTTGACGGCAGCAGAGGTAAATACTCCACGCATACGGTTAACGACGAGAGTCGAGAGAGCTTCACCTTCGACATCTTCGGCAATGATCAAGAGAGGCTTTCCAGCCTTCGCGACCTGCTCAAGAATTGGCAATAAATCACCGAGCGCTGAGACTTTTCCAGCAGAAATCAATACGAAAGCATCTTCGAGGATTGATTCCATACGATCCTGGTCAGTCACGAAATAAGGCGAGATATAGCCCTTATCGAACTGCATACCTTCGGTGAATTCGAGCTCGAGTCCAGTAGTGGACGATTCCTCAACAGTGATGACGCCATCTTTGCCGACCTTGTCCATTGCTTCAGCAATGAGATCACCAATTCCGCGATCTTGCGCAGAGATGGTGGCGACATCGGCGATCTGAGCCTTATCTGAAATCTTGGTGGAATTAGCGCGGAGTTTCTCAACTACTGCTTCGACAGCAGCTTCGATTCCTGACTTGATTCCCATTGGTTGGGCACCGGCTGCGAGGTTACGTAGACCCTCTTTCACCATTGCTTGTGCAAGGACAGTAGCGGTGGTTGTTCCGTCACCAGCGACATCATTGGTCTTCTCGGCAACTTGCTTGACGAGTTGAGCGCCCATGTTTTCTGCTGGATCCGAAAGTTCGATTTCCTTGGCGATTGTCACTCCATCATTAGTGATGAGTGGAGCGCCGAAAGATTTTCCGATGACGACGTTACGACCCTTAGGGCCGAGAGTTACTTTGACGGTATCTGCGAGGATGTTGACTCCACGCTCCATACCGCGACGAGCGTTCTCGTCGAATTGAAGTGATTTACCCATGTTGAGTTATCGTCTCTTCTTACTTCGCGATAACTGCAAGGATGTCACGAGCAGAGAGAACTAGATATTCCTCGCCACCGTGCTTGATTTCAGTTCCGCCGTACTTGCTGTACAGCACGACATCGCCAACTTTGATATCCATTGGCACGCGAACTCCATCATCAAAACGTCCTGGACCTACGGCAACAACGGTGCCTTCTTGTGGCTTCTCTTTAGCGGTATCTGGGATGACAAGACCTGATGCGGTCTTCTCTTCTGCTTCGTTGATCTTGATAACGATGCGATCTTCAAGTGGCTTAATGGCAATGGCCATCGTTGTAGCTCCTTCTTCGTGTAATTCGTAATTGACCTACGGTCTGAGCGGATTATCACTCTCGCTCATTGTCACTCTCGTGCAGGGAGTGCTAACGCCTAGCCTAGGGGCGACTATTCCCGTTCTCAAATCCGCAGGCTGGCGGGAGATATCTGGACCCAGATGGGGCCACTACGCCCAGATTGGACTACATCCAGATTGGAATAGAGGGGCTGATCGAGGAGGCGGCTTCGATGCCCAATGCTGAGGCAGGGCGTCCTGAGGAGATGGCCAGTGAACCTAGGGCGGCGACCATCGCACCGTTGTCGGTACAGAGCGCAGGCGGCGGGGTTCGAAGTTCGATCTGGGCTGCAGCGCATCGCTCGAGTGCAACTTCGCGCAATCGAGAATTAGCGGCGACTCCCCCAGCTATTACTAGAGAATCGATTCCCGCATCTTTACAAGCTTTGATTGATTTTTGAAGAAGTACATCAACGACTGCTTCTTGGAAAGACGCGGCAACATCGGCGCGTACAAAATCTGGAGTGGCTTGTAAATAACGTGAGACTGCAGTCTTCAGGCCTGAGAATGAGAAGTCGAATTCGTGTTCCGCAAGATCCTTACTTTGTGTCAAGCCGCGTGGGAAATTGATGGCATCTCTATTTCCTTCGCGGGCTGTTTTATCAATCAGTGGTCCACCCGGAAATCCAAGTTTCAATAAACGTGCGATCTTGTCGAATGCTTCTCCTGCTGCATCATCAATTGTCTGTCCGAGCGAAGTGATATCACTTGTGATGTCATTGACTTGCAAGATTGACGAATGACCGCCGCTAACAAGAAGTGCAATTGTGGGACGTGGTGCTGCGCTATGCGTCAGAAGGTCTACTGCAACATGCGAAGCTAAATGATTCACACCGTATAAAGGTCTATCCAAAGCCAGAGCAAGTCCATTCGCAGCAGAGACTCCAACGAGAAGTGCGCCAACCAACCCAGGTCCTGCAGTCACCGCAACAGCATCGATATCTGAGAGCTTAACTTTGCTTGTTTGAAGCGCTTGAGTAATGATTGATTGCATCGCTTCTAAATGCGCGCGGGAAGCAACTTCTGGGACAACTCCGCCAAAGCGAGCGTGCTCCTCAACGCTTGATGCGATTACATTGGCAAGAAGTGTCCGTCCACGAACGATTCCGACCGCGGTTTCATCACAGGATGTCTCAATGCCCAGAACTAGTGGCTCAGTCATTGGCCACCTCTTTACGCATAATTAAGGCATGAATAGCGGGTGCGTAATAGTTATCGCGGCGAGAAATCACTGAGTAGCCATGCTTTTCATAGAGCGGCTGGGCCTCTGTATTTCCTTCGCGCATCTCGAGCATAAATGCAGTGGCTCCTTGAGCACGTGCCCATGTCTCAAGTTGGTGCAACATCGTGGCTGCGATTCCTTGGCGACGATGTGATGGCGCAACAGTCAGGGTATGGATATCTGCAACATCGCCAGCGACGGCGATTCCACCGTATCCAATAATCTGATTCTCATCGAGGGCGACAAGGTATTTACGGTTCTTGGGAACTCCAGCCAGCTCTTCGCGAAATTGCGCAGCGCTCCAGGGACTCTCCGGATAAATCTCTTTCTCCATACCAACGACTACCGGAATATCTAGCGCAATCATCTCTCGATACGTGATCATGTGCGCTCACTCGTTGGGACAGCATCAGGACGGCGCAGGTACATTGGTTCATTTACTGGCGCATCTAAAGCCGCAGCAAGCAGCTTTGACATCGATGGATAGAGATTCTCTGTGAAGCCAAATCCAAATTTCTTTTCTGGTAATTCCTCTACATAGGCTGGCGTTGAAACTTGTGGTCCGTATGTTCGTTTGCCTTCACTGTATTTTGCCCAGTACACCTCTTTACGTCGCGCATCAGTCGTAACTATGTACGAATCTGAATCAACATCAATCGCATCCAGTGAACATGCGCCAATCCATGGTATTTCGCGAGCATGTGCAAATGTTTGGGCAAAGACGATGCCAACGCGTAATCCCGTAAAAGGTCCAGGCCCCATTCCAACAATGACTTGATTAATCTCATTGCTGATAGCAAGAGCTTCTTTTACTAATTTTGGTAGCGCCTCGGCATGCGCGGTCGCTCCGTCATGAAAGCCAGTAAAGAGCTCGCTTGTGCCGCGAAAAAGCCCGACTGAGGTGCGATGTGTTGAGGTATCTATTACAAGTGAATTCATAGCGAAAACCCGCTCCAGCGCGCGCCATGTCCAAGGAACTCAACAACTCTCTCGTTCTCTTTATCGCCAAAGGAGATATCAACGAGCAGATAATCCTCATCCATTCTGGTTGCTACCTCTTCGCCCCACTCGATGACAGTGATTGCACCTGCGCGCGAGGTATCAAGATCTAAATCATCTATTTCAAAACCTTGAGCGCCGCTATCAAGTAGACGATAGGCATCCACATGAATGAGAGGAATCTTGCCTTTATGTGTTCGGGCAATAACAAAGGTTGGAGAAGTGACATCCTTTATTTCTAGGGCCCTGCCAATACCTTGAGTAAAAGCGGTCTTACCCGCGCCGAGATTGCCACGCAGGACGATGATGTCGCCGGCAATTAACTGTTGAGCCAAAGTTGCGCCTAAATCGCGCATAGCTTGAACTGACTCAATTAACACATGCGCATCGTACCGAGAAGTTCTAGCGCTTAAGTGAAAAAGGGAGTTCGGCCCTTCCATGATCCCAGAACACGCTCTGCTTGTGTGCCTAAGACTTTCTCCAAGATAGATGCGTAGATGTCTCTGAAATCAGAGGTGACTGCTAAGTCATCATTTTGTAGTTGATTCAATGAAGGTTGCTCTCCATAGAATCCACCCTTAACTCGCTCACCAATGACGAATACGGGCCCTGACGTTCCATGATCTGTTCCATCTGAAGCATTTGCACGAACTCGTCTTCCAAATTCACTATAGACAAGTACCACAACATCTTTGCCGCGATTCGTAGCGCGCATTTGAGACATAAACTTCGAGATTCCCTGAGATACGACTCCTAACAGAACTGATTGAGAGCCTTTCTCATCAGAGTGGGTATCGAAACCTCCCAAAGAAACTGACCAGACACGTGTTGGAGCCCCAGCCGCTACAAGTTTTGCAACGATATCGAGTTGTTGGGTGAGATTGCTATCTCCGCCAGCGTTTCCGCCTGTTGTAGTTGGTAGATCTGAGGCCGGCGGAGCAGGCGCCTTCAAAATTGGCGTGATATCTGATGAAACCGAGAAGAGATTTCGCATGGTGCGCGCTGCCATCGATTGCAAGAGATTATCGCTTTTGCTCTCAATCGAGAGTTTCATGCAATCACTTGCTAACGATCCAGTCGGTACTTTCAATCCTCCAAGAGGCAGGACAGATCCGGATCTCTTACTTCCCGCCAACAACGGTGGCAATACTGAACCTAAGCCAATTGCAAGAAGTGGATCTTCCGGTTGGGTCTCGACCCAACGTCCAAGCCATCCCGTCTTTGCAGGGCCCAGTACTGCAGATTGCCAGATCGCCATGGAAGAAAAGTGTGATCGATCTGAGTTTGGATATCCGACGCCTCTAACAATCGCAACTTGATTCTTGTTCCACAACTCATGCATTCCAGTCATGGATCCGTTGAGAAAAAGGTTTTCCTTCAGCGGCAAAACATCACTCTCTTTATATGCAATTCCTGGTCGGAGAGATTGATAGACAGGATCGTTGACTGGGACCACTGTGTTGAGCCCATCATTGCCACCATAGAGCGTGACAACCACAAGGATTGGAGTGCCAAGAGGCAATGGCCGCGTAATAGCTGCGCTAGCTATATCTTCAAAAGTTAGTGATGTTGCCGCAGCACCAAGTGCACCAGCGCCTGTTGCTCTTAAGAATTGTCGCCGCGTTATTGTGTCCATGAATTGCCTCCTATGCACTCACGACATACTCAGGTGAGCAAAGGGCGAGAAGTGTCATTCTCGCTGGGTCTTTGCGCGCGCCAGTCAGCGCCAACTTGGTACGCGAACTCCATTCGGCAACTCCCAACCAATCCGCCAAACCATCGATTCGGTTACGTGCCGGCAAGTTCTCTAAAGGCGAAAGGTCTCCTTCTTTGATTAACGATGTTGCAAAAGAGATGCGATATTGGGCAGAAGAGGTTGATAACCACGCCTGATCCACTGGCCAACCACCAACATTTGG
>CAYSGG010000011.1:0-25255 GCA_964430775.1 uncultured Clavibacter sp.
CCACCTGTTCCACCTGTTCCACCTGTTCCACCTGTTCCACCTGTTCCACCTGTTCCACCGGTACCACCGGTACCACCGGTACCAGATGTAGAAATTGTGATGGAGAGAGAGGTAGATGCAGGGTTATATGTGGCATCACCAGCTTTTGTAGCGGTGACAGTGCAAGTTCCAGCAGCAATTGCTGTGATTGTGAGTCCACTTATCGAACAAGCGCTCGGAGTTGATGAAGTGACGGTCAATGCACCAGTGCCTGTACCACCAGAAACACTAATGGTTTGGCTCGCTCCAACAATCATCGTTGCGCTGGCAGAGATAGATAGTGCGCTCTGATCGATGAGAGCCGGAACTCCAGTGACAGTAATAGATGTAGTTGTAGATGCAGGGTTATATGTGGCATCACCAGCTTTTGTAGCGGTGACAGTGCAAGTTCCAGCGGCAATAGCTGTGATAACAACTCCGCTAACCGTACAAGCGCTCGGAGTTGAAGAAGTGACTGTAAGTGCTCCAGTTCCTGATCCACCTGTAACGCTGATGGTCTGGTTAGATCCCGCGACCATCGAGACATTTGCTGAAATGGAAAGTGCGCTCTGATCTAATTTTGCAGGTACCTCTGAAACGGTAATAGAGATAGATGTAGATGCAGCGTTATATGTGGCATCACCAGCCTTTGCAGCGGTGACAGAACAAGTTCCTGCTGTAATTGCAGTAACGACCAAGCCACTGAGTGAACAGACAGTTGGAGTAGAGGAAGTCACTGTCAAAGCGCCAGTTCCTGATCCACCTGAAATACTTATCGTTTGATTAGCACCAACGAGCATCGAGGTATTGGCAGAAATCGATAGCGGACTCTGATCTATCAGAGCAGGAGAAGCGTTATACAGGAGAGTATTTCCAGTTGGATTGCCGGGTCCCGAAGGAGCAACTAACGTAACTGTCCCGGTTAACGTTGGTGTAATAGTGAAACTCTTCGATAGATCTAAGTCGTCAAAGTTAAGTCTTTCGGTGTAATCAAGGCCGCCACCCGAAATCTTGATACCGACATTTCCATTAAATCCCCCACCCGTGGTGATGGTAAATGCTGTTGATGGCTGATTGACCGGTCCCGAGGTTGGACCCGTGAATTGAAAGTCCGACGCGAAGCTGATTGTCGGATTCCATGTTCCTAGCCCAAAAAAGGCAACTGTAAAAGCGATGATAATTGCTACCTTTTTATTGACTCTTAATCTTGCTTGATTCATCTCTACTCCTATGTTCTTCTTGTGAAGAACGGCAAGATTTCATAATCTCTGAGTGGAGTTTCACCATTGTCTGAACAATGCTTGGACAACAATTCTTGTGAGAAATGTATAACTGGTCATTGGCGTCAATAAGACTGAAATGACTGGGCAATGCCTTGTTATGCAATTTACACTTTCGCTCACTTCCTCAACAAGATTGGAAACCTATGCTCTACAGACAGTTAGCTGAAGTAAGTGCTTTTGTCACCGACGCATCACATCAACTTGATGAGATTTTGCAGATGCTCTGCATTAAAGCAATGTCCAGTCTTCACACTGATGCTCTGCTTTATGCCGAACTTGATCACACCGGGGTCGCTATCCCACAAGCCTCATTCGGTATAGACCTCGTGGATAAATCAGGGAATAAGCCAACCTTCGCAATCTCTGATGCGACACCCTTTACCGATGCAATTCGCGAAAATAACATCGTCTGGATTAACTCGCTACCACAGTGGCCCAAGCAATATTCCAAAATGAATAAGGTCGAGATCCCGAGTAAGTTCAAGACCATCATCTCCTGCCCCATTGATGCAGGCGGTTTGCCAGTAGGAAGTCTTTCAGCCTTCTCTCATGCCAAATTGGAGTACGAAGAGTCGACCGCTCAATATTTAGAGGCAATATCCATCATTTTAGCCAATGCGCTTCTCAGCCAAAGAGCAAATCATCGATCACAGTTAAACTCCTCAGCACCAGGGCGATCTCATATCTCTCACGCAGAACCATTCACATTTGATCCATCGGAATACAACCAACCACTAACTGAGAGACAGAATCTAATTCTCAAATTAATTGCCGAAGGAAGGACAAATGCGGCTATCGCAGATGTTCTTGGTTATTCAGAATCATTGATTCGACAGGAAACCATCAAGATTTACGCAAAACTGGGATGCTCGGGTCGTAATGAGGCGGCTCAGATATTTAACAAAATGCAGACTCGAGCAGCCGGTGTTGCAGTCTGATTCAGGCGTAGGAGCCTCTTTTTTGGGCTCCTACGCTCACTTAGCTACCCTCGAACTTACTTGATTGTTGGGAAGATGAGGACTGAGACTTTGCGATCAAAGCCATTGACTGTGCCATTTTTCTGGTCAGCCATGTATTCGCCCATGTGCTCAGTCGTAATCACGGCATCGGTGACACCGAGCGCCTCAAGTTTCTTCTCCAAGTAGGCAGCAGCGTTGTTCACTCTTTTTTCAGAGAGCGTCAAATTCGATTCATCATCTCCTGTTCTGTCTGTCATCCCAACGAGATAAGCGCTAGTCAGATTACTATCTGCCATCTCCTTAGCCATCAGAGCCAACGCCTTCTTGGCGGCAGCTGAGAGTGTTGACGAACCGGTTACGAAATGTACATGTCCAACATTGATTGGCCCATCAATCATGACTCTGACGGGATCTGCAACATTCTGAATATCGGGGCCAAAGTAAATGTGTTCACCAAGTGGGATATGTGAGTTGATGAAGTATCTATCGCCTTGCTTGATCACAGCTAGGTCTTCGCCTGCCTCGGTTCGAAGTGAGAATTCTTCATCACCATTTGGCATGGTCACACTGAAATAATTAACAACAGAATAGGCCACATTAGAGCCCTCTTTGAAGGATGGAACAGCATCCTTTTCGATACTAACCATCATTCCAGTTGGAAATGAATAGTCCGTTGCCTGGGCGCTAAACATGCCAAGACTGGAGATCAGAGCGGCAGCAGTGACAACTACTTTCTTTTTCATAGTATTTCCTTATCTTCTAACTACATTCGAATGTATGTATTCATGTGAATACAGAGTCACCATATTCCGACTTAATTGAGTAGTTCATGGCGTGTCAGTCAAAGAATTTCTTGGACCAGTCTTTGTACATTCATTATCAATTACTGCGATTTATTCCACATAATGTTCGCTCCATGATTACAAACAACAACTCAGCACTTATCATCGAAAACAACCCAATTGATCGCAAATTCATGCAAAATACCTTGGAATCTTGGAATTTCAATGTGCGAGCAGAGAGCGACACAAGCAAGGTCCGCGACCATTTCGCGATGTCTGACTTCAGAGTCATTCTCTTCCATCTCGCTCAGGACTTTATGAAATCACTCGACTTACTTGGTTGGATGCGTCTGCAATCGAATGGCGCAATCATTCCCCTCATTGATCAAGGTAGCCCCGTGACCGAAGAAATGTGTATACGAGCTGGCGCTGATGAGGTCATCAGCAAGCCACTAGTGCAGAAGCTCTTCATGCAGCGTGTGAACTACCAGATTGATAAGCAATCTGAGAAGAACGCACTCTTGGACGAAATCTACAGCTGGGGAAACATGACGCTCGATGTCCCTCAATGTGAGTTCCGAATTGGAGAGAAGATTGTTCCGTTAACAAAGACTGAATTACTGCTTACGCAGGCTTTCTTTGCAGAACCAGAGCGCGTCATCTCTCGACCAGAACTACTAAATGTCATCAAGGTTAAAGATGGCATCGGTTCGAGCCACCTCATTGATACCCATCTCTCCCGACTCCGTATCAAGATTAAGGAGAATGGCGGAGGGGATCACATCTATTCCATCAGAGGTCTCGGAGTCCGATTCATGGCTCCATCACATCTGGCACGTCAGTCTTCCTAGATTCGCGACAATAGAAACGGGGCGATGCGGCTAGAACGCATCGCCCCGTATTACCTTCCTGAGCTATCCAACGATGGGAATCTCATCCATTCCGTACTTGGATTGCTACATGCTTCTTAGGTTCCGGGAGTTCTCGTTTCACATCAATCTCGAGTATCCCGTTCTTCAAAGCGGCATCGAGGACGCGGTCATGCTCAGCAAGCTGAAAGCGTTGCTCAAAGTTCCGCGCATGGATTCCTCGTTGCAGGTAATCCTCTTTCTCTTCCTTGGTCTCTTTGCTCGAGTGGCCCTTAATGACCAGAGTTTCATCTTCCAGTTCGACAGATAGGTCCTCCTTCTTAAATCCCGCCACCGCAAGCTCTATTCGGAAGTGATGATCATCGATTCTCTTAATATTGGATGCCGGGTATTCATGAAATCCATCGAACCCGTCTTCCCATTTCTCAACTAATCGATTGAACATATCGTCGAAGCCCACCATCCACTTCTCTCCATCGGATAAGACGCTGGCGAGAGGGGAACGAAATCTACTTTCACGTTTCATTAGGTCTGACATTGCAGGTCTCCTTATTCTCTTTGTAGTGCAAGATAGAAATCAATAAGCATCATCTCGCTATGCCCACTCAGATAAGAGTTTGTGCCTTTAACTATCCAGCGCGAACCCAATTTGATTCAGAGGTTGTGATTGTGGAATCCACCCGATCTATATCAATCCGTAGGATGCCCTCCTGAAGCGTGGTATCCACAACGCGATCGTTTTTACCCATCTGATAACTACGGCGAAATCCACGTGCGCTGATTCCTCGTTGTAGGTAATTGAGATGATCTTTGAGGGCATATTCGTTCTTTGAGGCGGTAATCACGAGGAAACCATTTTCGATTGTGATGTTTGGTTTCTGTTGAGAAAAGCCGTCAAGGTCTAACTCGATGGAGTAGCGATGATCGTCGAAAGCGCGAATTCTGGCAGCTGGATAGTTGTTGAACCCCTCAAATTCAATCAATGAATCGTTGGACATTTCGTCAAACACTTCATCGAATCCAACCAGCCAATCCTCGCCCTCCATCAAGATTGAGACGAGAGGAGTTCGCAAATAGCTCTGTGATTTGACCACATAAATCATTACGTCCTCCTCTCGTGTGGAGGAATAATCGCAGCGCCACAGAGGAGATAAATCCCAGTTCACTCCCAAACTAATCGCACATTTATCGCGATCAGTTGAGTAGCTGTATCAAATGATTTTGAGCGCTTCTAACTTTGCCTTGAGATCCTTATCGGAAGGTTCAGTGAGATGTGTTCCATCTGGAAAAACGATGACAGGGATCGAGCGCTTACCACCATTGATTTCAATGACTTTTTCTGAGGCTGCGGGATCTGCTTCGACATCAATGATGGTGTATTCAACTTTAAGTGAATCCATAAGCCGTTTTGATCGAACGCAATCGCCACACCAATCGGCGCTGTACATAGTGATGTCGGTACTCATTTCATACTCCTTTTCAGGTTTTCTAGAGATCCATCAAATGTTCAAGGCCGAAAGTCAGACCAGGACGCTTCGTTACTTCACGAACTGCAAGTAGGACTCCTGGCATAAATCCAGAACGATCTATCGAGTCGTGGCGGATCGAGAGAGTTTCACCCTGGTCACCTAGGAGAACTTCTTGATGCGCTACGAGACCTCGAAGGCGGACGGAGTGAACTGGTACGTCGCCGACTTTGGCGCCTCGCGCAGCTGGTAAGCCGCTGGATGTCTTATCAGGCATAGGTGGGCGTTGTGAATCTTTGCGTGCCTGCGAGATCAATTCTGCGGTACGAGATGCGGTGCCCGAGGGCGCATCTGCTTTATCTGGGTGATGGAGTTCTACAATCTCAACGGACTCGAAGAAGCGAGCAGCTTTGGCAGCAAATTGCATCATCAAAACGGCACCTAAACCAAAATTTGGCGCGATGACTGCGCCAACACCAGAATTCTTTGATAGCCAGCTCTTGATTTCTGCGATTCGCTTATCATCAAAGCCTGTTGTTCCGACAACAACATGAATCTTGTTGTTGATGGCGAACTCAAGATTTGCCATCACCGCGTCGGGATGAGTGAAATCAACAATGACCTCTGCGCCGGTACTCTTGAGAGTATCAAGGCTGTCACCTAGGTCTAGTTGAGCAACCAATTCAAGATCCGAGACAGCATTGATTGCTTTAACTGTTTCAGAACCCATGCGGCCTTTAGCGCCAAGAACAGCGACCTTGATTGTCATCGATTCATCACCTTCTACGCTCGAGCTACTTCATCGCACGTTCGAAGATCGAACGCTTGGGAAATGGTCCCACAACAGCAAGAGTAGGCGCAGAATGCAGGATTTCATCGGCTAGGGCTCGGATGTCGGCTGAAGTCACATCAGCAACGGCTTTGAGGATTTGATCGAAAGTCATGATTTCGCCATAGACCAACTCGCTCTTGCCAATTCGACTCATGCGCGAACCCGTGTCTTCTTGGCTAAGTACAAGCGCACCTCGAACCGCTCCTTGTGCGCGGATGAGTTCTTCATGAGTAAGTCCATTACTGGCAACATCATGGAGAACATCTCTCATAATGGATACAACCTCAGTTGCCTTTGATGGATTGCATCCCGCATAGAAGCCGATAAAGCCGCTACCCGCATATTGCTGAGCATAGGAATAGACCGAATAAGCCAACCCACGCTTTTCTCGAATTTCTTGGAAGAGACGGGAAGACATTCCTCCACCTAAAGCGGCAGATAGCACTCCCATTGCGAATCGGCGGTGATCATCTCGAGCTACTCCCGGCATTCCTAGAAATAGATGAGCTTGTTCGGTTTTGCGATTCATCACGCCAATTTCTCTGTTCTGAGAACGTCTCGCGGGAGAATTGGATCGAAGTTTGAATGCCTCTTTCGGAGTATCAAGAAAACTGTCTTGCGACATTGCACGAATCACGTGGTCGACAACTTTCTGGTGCTTTATGTTGCCTGCAATTGCTACCACGATGTCCTGAGGCAAATAGCGCTTCTTGTAGTAGTTGAAGATTGAATTTCTACTGAGAGATTTGATGGACTCTACGGTCCCAAGAATTGGTCGACCTAATGGAGTGTCTCCATAAAAAGTCTCACCGAAAAGCTCATGAACAAGATCTGATGGATCATCATCACGCATGGAAATCTCTTCCAGAACAACCTTGCGCTCTGATTCGACATCTTCAGCGCGAGCAACAGAGGAGGTAATCAAATCTGAGATCACATCTATTGCAAGAGGAAGGTCAGTGTCGATCACACGTGCGTAAAAGCAGGTGTACTCCTTCGAAGTGAAGGCATTCATCTCGCCGCCAACGGCCTCAATGGATGATGAGATATCTAGCGCGCTTCTAGTCTTTGTGCCCTTGAAAAGTAAGTGCTCAAGGAAGTGTGATGCGCCAGCGACTTTTGGTGATTCATCTCGAGATCCAACGTTGACCCAGATTCCGTATGCAGCGGAACGAACTCCGGGGATTTCTTCAGTGACAATACGAAGACCGCTCGGAAGAACGGTCTTACGTACAGTCATAAGTTATTAATTACTCGCTTGCGGAATCTGTCTTAGCGTTCTCATCAAGGACCGGGACCAAAGAGAGCTTGCCCTTCGGATCAATCTCGCCGATTTCGACGTGGACCTTGTCTCCAACCTTCATAACATCTTCAAGGTTTTCGATGCGCTTCCCACCGTGCATCTTGCGAATCTGTGAAACATGAAGCAGTCCATCTTTTCCTGGAAGGAGATTGACGAATGCTCCGAATGTTGCGAGCTTGACGATTGTGCCTTGGTAACGCTCACCGATTTCAGGAAGTTTTGGATCTGCGATTGCGAGAATCTGCGCTTTTGCTGCATCCGCTGCAGTGCCATTTGTTGCACCGATGTAGATGGTTCCATCATCTTCAATGGAGATCTCTGCACCAGTATCTTCTTGAATCTGGTTAATGACCTTGCCCTTTGGTCCGATGACTGCGCCAATCTGATCGACTGGGATCTTGACCGAGATGATGCGTGGAGCAAGTGGATTCATATCATCTGGGCGATCGATTGCCTCGTTCATGACATTGAGAATTGCAAGGCGCGCTTCCTTTGCTTGGTGCAATGCACCAGCAAGTACGCTGGCCGGAATTCCATCAAGCTTGGTATCAAGTTGAAGTGCGGTCACAAAGTCTTTTGTTCCTGCAACTTTGAAGTCCATGTCTCCGAAGGCATCTTCTGCTCCGAGAATGTCTGTCAGAGCCACATATTCGGTCTTGCCATCAACGTCATCTGAGATGAGACCCATAGCAATACCAGCTACTGGCGCCTTGAGAGGAACGCCTGCGTTGAGTAGTGAGAGCGTTGAAGCACACACAGATCCCATCGATGTGGAACCGTTTGATCCAAGAGCCTCAGAAACCTGACGGATTGCATATGGGAACTCTTCGCGAGTTGGAAGAACTGGAAGAAGCGCACGTTCTGCAAGAGCTCCGTGACCGATTTCGCGACGCTTTGGTGAACCAACGCGCCCGGTCTCTCCTGTTGAATAAGGTGGGAAGTTGTAGTTATGCATGTAGCGCTTGTGATTCTCTGGATTGAGAGTGTCGAGCTGTTGTTCCATCTTCAACATATTCAAAGTAGTGATTCCCATGATCTGGGTTTCGCCACGCTCAAAAAGCGCTGAGCCGTGCACACGAGGAACGACTTCTACTTCGGCAGTAAGTGGACGGATGTCTCGTAGACCGCGACCATCAATACGGATCTTCTCGCGAAGTACACGCTGACGGACCAACTTCTTGGTCAATGAACGGAATGATGCTGAGATCTCTTTTTCGCGACCCTCGAATGAAGCAGCAAGTGATTCTTTTGCTGCAGCTGAGATGCGGTCAATCTCCGTCTCGCGCTCTTGTTTACCTGAAATTGTTAAAGCTTTGGCGAGATCTGCTTTTGCAAACTTCTCAACGGCTTCGTACGCATCTGGTTGATAATCAAGGAAGACAGGGAATTCTGCGGTTGGCTTTGCAGCAACTTTTGCAAGTTCCATCTGGGCTTCGCAGAGCTGTCGAATAAATGGCTTTGCAGCATCAAGGCCCTGAGCAACAATCTCTTCCGTTGGTGCAGCAGCGCCGCTTCCGATAAGACCAATTGTCTTTACTGTGGCTTCTGCTTCAACCATCATGATTGCAACATCATCGCCAGCGATACGTCCTGCAACAACCATGTCGAATACAGCACGCTCAAGATCGCTGTGATTCGGGAATGCGACCCATTGGCCATCGATGAGTGCAACGCGCACGCCACCAATTGGTCCTGAGAATGGAAGCCCAGCAAGTTGTGTTGACATCGATGCAGCATTGATGGCGACTACGTCATACATATGGTCAGGATTGAGCGCCATTACTGTGACGACAATCTGAACTTCATTTCGAAGTCCCTTGATAAATGATGGACGTAGTGGGCGATCAATGAGGCGACAGGTGAGAATCGCATCTTCAGATGGACGACCCTCGCGACGGAAGAATGATCCAGGGATCTTTCCTACGGCATACATACGCTCTTCAACATCTACCGTGAGTGGGAAGAAGTCGAATTGATCTTTAGGTGACTTTGAAGCAGTTGTTGCAGAAAGCAACATCGATTCATCATCGAGGAATACAACTGCAGTTCCTGCAGCCTGGCGCGCTAGGCGGCCAGTTTCAAAACGAATCTCTCGTTTTCCAAATTTTCCGTTGTCAATTGTTGCAACGGCAGACTTAACGTCTTGACCCTCCATGGGTCTCTCCTATTCTCTATCACCAGCGCAATTAGAGAATGGATCTTCGATCGAAGCCAACGGCGTTCTTGTGATAATCCGTAAGCCACCACCGAGGACCAATCGTCCAACGATGCGCTGGGTGTTGTGTATTTAGTTCTTCAAACTAGCGGCGGATGCCGAGCTTGTCGATGATCGCGCGGTAACGCGCAATATCTGTCTTTGCAAGGTACTGCAGAATTCTGCGACGGCGACCTACGAGCAAAAGCAATCCACGACGGTTGTGGTGGTCATGCTTATTCGTCTGTAGGTGCTCAGTTACTTGTTCGATTCTCTTAGAGAGAAGCGCAACCTGTGCTTCGGGGCTTCCTGTGTCGGATGCAGAGGCGCCAAACTTGTTGATGATTTCTTTCTTCTCGGCAGGTGTTAATGCCATGGTCTAACTTCCTTTACATCGTTGACGAGGGCCCTCGGTCTGATACACGAGCGCACGTTTTCTCGCTTGCGGGGTGAAATCTACCAGCGCGTCTCGCAGATCTAAAATCGAGGTCAAATCACGCGTGAGAATGAGTCAATTTTCGGGCTTCATCGCAGTCGATTTTCATCTGAGCTAGCAATGGTTCTAGGCCATCAAACTTGATGGTGTCTCGCAATCTCCAACCAAACTCAACGGTTGCTTCTTGGTCGTACAGATCTAAATCATCGCGATCAAGTGCATATGCCTCGACTTGTCTTCCACGAATACCTTCAAACGTTGGATTTGTGCCGATTGAAATTGCTGCTGGCCACTTGTGACCAGCAACAGATAACCAACCTGCATACACGCCATCAGATGGAATGGTTGCATCATTGCCGAGGCCGATGTTGGCGGTTGGATAACCAATAGTACGTCCACGCTTTTCGCCATGGACAACTGGACCGACAATTTGATGAGGACGAGTGAGAAGTTGATTTGCAGTCTCTAAATTGCCAGCGCGTATCGCTTCTCGAATACGTGTTGATGAAACTGTTCCCCCGCCATGTGTAAGCAATGGCATGCCTCGAACATCAAGCTTTGTGTTCTCTTTCAGGAAAGCGACATTACCGGCTGCTTTCGCACCAAATGTGAAGTTCTCTCCAACTACAACAATCTTCGGATCAAAGATCGGCATAACAATTTGATCGATGAATTCTTCTGGACTCAAACGTGAAAATTCCTCAGTGAACTTAAGTACTGCAACTGCTGTGGCACCATGCATTACCAATTGATGAACGCGATTCTTAAGTGTTAGTAGACGGGTAGGAACTCGATCTGGAGCAAAAATTGCAGTCGGATGTGGATCGAATGTAAGTGCCATAACTGGAAGACCTGCCTCGGCACCTTCCTGCAGAATTTTCTGGTGTCCCAGATGAACACCATCAAAAATTCCAATTGCCAAGGCTGCACCATGGATAGGTGCACCGTGCCACGTGATGTCAGGTATGAATCTCATTAGGCATATTCTTTCACGGCACGAATACCGATAGGGGTTGTGCGCCATACTCACGATTCTCGATGATTGCAGCTACCTCACCGTCGGGTGCCAGCGCTACCCCAATTCCATCAAACTCGGATTTTTTGAGCGCTCGACCAAACTTGAGTTCTTGCATCTCATTGAGATCAATTGCGCGAACTGGCATCAGCTTTGAGATTGCTTCCGCGAGAGGTTGCACTATTGGCTCTTCGATAGAGGAACAATCACTGAGATCAAATGGCGAGACCAAGGTACGTCTGAGTGAGATCAGATGTCCACCTACTTCAAGTGCGGCACCAAGATCACGTGCAATAGAGCGGATATATGTTCCAGCTGAACATGTGACATCAATATCGATATCGATAAATTCATTGCGTGAGATTGAAATAACCTCAAGTTTGGAGATTTCAACTTGCCTTGCTGGAATCTCAACTTCTTTACCTTGTCTCACAAGATCATACGCACGCTCGCCTGCAATTTTTATCGCAGAAACTTTGCTTGGAACCTGCATGATTATGCCGACTTGAGAACTCAAAGAACTTCTGATGGCATCATCTGTGATGTGATTGATGGAATGAGAGCTCAATACTTCGCCCTCTTTATCATCCGTTGTGGTTGATTGGCCTAATCGGATAGTGCCTAGATAGCGCTTCTTTCCATCGGTAATGAATTGTAGGAATTTTGTGGCATTGTTTATTCCTAGGACTAAAACCCCTGTTGCCATGGGATCAAGAGTTCCGGCATGTCCGACTCGCTTGGTGCCCATGACTCTGCGAAGCCTGGCAACCACATCATGGCTTGTGATACCGGCTGGTTTATCAATGATGACAAACCCGTGCGCAGTGCTCATTCCGTTTCGCGAATGCGTGGCGCGCGATAAGGATCGCTACCACTGATGGGCTGAGCTGTGTCACGAAGATGCGCAATCTCTTCATCATGCTTTCGCACTTGATCAAGTAGGTCCTCGAAATTACGAGCCGTTTCAGAGAGCGCATCTGCAAAGAAGGCGAGCGTTGGGGTGATACGAGTACCGAGTTCGCGACCTACTTCAGTACGAAGCAATCCTTTAGCGCTCTCTAGAGCCTTGGCAGTATTTTCGCGTTCTTCATCATCACCCAATACTGTGTAGAAAATAGACGCTTGTTGGAGATCGCCAGTGACGCGAACATCTGTAATCGTAATAAAGCCCAAACGAGGGTCCTTTACCTTTGATTCCAGTGCTGAGGCGACCACAACTTTGATGCGGTCTGCCACTTTAGCCGCGCGGTGCGAATTTCCCATTGCTTATGCTCGCTTCTTTTCCCGCATCTCAAATACTTCGAAGACATCACCAATCTGAATATCTTTGAAGGAGCCTACGCCAATACCGCACTCGAATCCTTCGCGAACTTCAGTTGCATCATCTTTGAAACGCTTAAGTGACTCGACTGTGAGGTTATCGCCAATGACGACAGAGTCACGCAGTACTCGCGCTTTAGCATTACGTTTGATGACGCCAGTTGAGACCATAGATCCGGCAATTGTTCCGAACTTGCTCGACTTGAAGATCTCTCGAACTTCTGCCGTTCCAATGGTGACCTCTTCGTACTCTGGCTTGAGAAGTCCCTTAAGTGCAGCTTCGATCTCTTCGATCGCCTTGTAGATGACTGAATAGAATCGAACTTCGACTCCTTCTTCGTCTGCGAAGATTGCTGTGTGGGCTTCAGGTTTGACGTTGAATCCAACGATGACTGCGCCAGATGCAGAGGCAAGAGTTACATCGCTCTTGGTGATTGCACCAACGCCGCGGTGAATAACGCGCAGATCAACTTCAGTTCCAACATCAAGTTGAATCAGCGCATCTTCTAGCGCTTCAACCGAACCGCTGACGTCACCCTTAAGGATCAAGTTAAGAGTTGTGACCTTCGACTTCTCGAGGAAGTCTTCCAAGGAGACTTTCTTTCGCGCCTTCGCAAGAGCAGCATGACGCTCGCCCGCTTGACGCTTCTCTGCGATTTGGCGAGCAGTTCTGTCATCAGGTGCGACGATGAAACTATCTCCCGCACTTGGAACAGAGGTGAACCCAAGGACTTGAACTGGGCGTGAAGGTCCTGCGATATCGACAGCGTGACCAAACTCGTCCATCATGGCTCGAACACGACCGAAGGCGCTTCCAGCAACAATGGCATCTCCAACGCTCAGAGTTCCGCGCTGTACCAAGACCGTCGCGACTGGTCCGCGACCACGATCAAGGTGAGCTTCGATTGCTACGCCGCGCGCATCATCATCATGAATGGCACGAAGATCGATTGCGGCATCAGCTGTAAGAAGAATTGCTTCGACTAATTGATCGATGCCAGATCCCTTTGTTGCCGACACATCTACGAAGAGAGTGTCTCCACCGTACTCTTCAGCAATCAAGTTGTACTCGGTAAGTTGTTGACGAATCTTTCCTGGATTCGCGCCTTCCTTATCCACTTTGTTGACTGCTACAACGATTGGGACATTGGCAGCTTGAGCGTGGTTGAGCGCCTCAATTGTTTGAGGCATGACGCCATCATCTGCAGCTACAACAAGGACTGCAATATCCGTGACTTTTGCACCTCGTGCACGCATAGCGGTGAACGCTTCGTGACCAGGTGTGTCGATGAATGTGATTGCGCGATTGATGCCATTGTGGTCATGATGAATCTGGTAGGCACCAATATGCTGTGTGATTCCACCGGCTTCGCCTTTGACAACTTCGGTCTGACGTATCGCATCAAGAAGTCTCGTCTTACCGTGGTCGACGTGACCCATCACAGTAACAACTGGAGGACGAAGGCTTAGTTCGTCAGGATTGACCTCAGAGAGTTCTTGTTCGAGGTTGATATCGAACTCTTCCAAGATCTCGCGGTCTTCATCTTCTGGAGAAACAACGGTGATTTTGTAACCAAACTCGCCACCGAGAACATGAAGAGTGTCTTCATCAACCGATTGGGTTGCAGTAACCATTTCACCAAGATGGAAGAGAACCGAAACTAGCGCTGCGGGATCTGCACCAATTTTCTCCGCGAAGTCAGCAAGTGATGCACCACGACGTAAACGAATCGGAGTATTTCCATCACCGCGTGGAACGACTGCTCCACCAAGTGTGGGCGCTGCCATATTGTCGATTTCTTCACGACGAGTCTTCTTACTCTTGTAATTCTTTTTCTTGCCGGCATTCTTTCCAAATGCGCCACCAGCTCCGGGACGTGCTCCTGGTCTACCCGGTGTGAATCCTCCACCTGGTTTACCTTGACCAGGTCGTGCTTGTCCGGGAGTACCAGGACGAGTTGCACCAGCTTGCGGACGATATGGTCCAGAAGTTGACGGAGCGCCGCCAAATCTTCCGCCACCTTGCGGACGTTGTGCACCATCTGGTCGTTGTTGTGGGCGCGCTGCAAAACCGGGACGCACAGATCCAGGACGTGGTCCTGACATTCCACCGGGTCCACCTTGTGGTCGAGGAGCACCTGGTCGTGAAGCACCTGGTCCACCTTGCGGACGTGGAGCTCCTGGTCGCGGACCTCCTGGACGTGGACCGCCCGGTGTTGAGGTACCAAATGGATTATTTCCTGGACGCGCTTGCGGACGAGGTGCAGGTGGAGTTGTTCCAAAAGGATTATTTCCAGGACGTGCACCTGCAGCAGGAGGAAGATTTGGTTTCGGAACATTTGTTGGAATCGGCGCAGGAGTAGCGGGCGCGCTGTGCGATGGAGTGGTTGGTGTCTCTGGAGATGGAGTCACTGGAACGTCTACGACATCAGCGGAAGCTTTTTTGGCAGCTGCTTTCTTTGCTGGAGCCTTCTTCGCTGGTTTTGCTTCAGCGGCAGGCTTTACTACAGGCGGAAACTTCTCAAGGAATTTTCGAACAACGGGTGGTTCGACAGTTGATGATGCGGAGCGAACAAACTCGCCCATCTCTTGGAGTTTTGCAAGGACATCCTTGCTATCCATTCCAACATCTTTTGCTAATTCGTAAACGCGGACCTTTGCCACTTTTCTCCTTTTGTGGCTCCTCGTTTACAAATAAACGCGAAGCCTAAATTGACCTACTCATGATTGTGTAATGCTCATTTGAGTGCCATTGCCTTAGACCTAGCCTTCTCTCCAGTGGAGATTTGTGAGGGAATTCCTCACGTGCCAACCATACCTCTAGGGGTCTTATTTCACGAAACTTCTGCTTCTCCGCCCTCAGGAGCCGCCTGAACTTCACCGTCAGAGTGAATATCGATCCGCCACCCCGTCAATCGCGCAGCAAGCCGGGCGTTCTGACCATCTTTACCAATCGCTAATGAGAGTTGGTAATCAGGGACTATTACTTTTGCTGAACGTGTATCAATGTTAACCACCTCAACTTTAGATACACGTGCCGGAGCAAGCGCGTTACCGACATAGTCTGCAGGATCATCCGACCAATCGACGATGTCAATCTTCTCGCCATGTAATTCATCCATGACGGCGCGAGCACGTGCACCCATGGGACCAATCAGTGCACCTTTTGGACTGACGCCTGCGCGGTGAGCGCGTACTGCAATCTTGGTGCGATGACCAGCTTCACGAGCAACGCCCATAATCTCAACAATGCGATCGCGTATCTCTGGAACTTCGAGAGCAAAGAGTTGCTTAACGAGAGCTGGATGACTGCGCGAGAGCAGAACTTCCGGCCCTTTCTGTCCCTGCTTTACATCGACCACAAAACACTTGATGCGATCGCCGTGAGTGTAAGTCTCACCGGGAACTTGTTCGTGAGGTGGAATCTTTCCTTCAACTCGGCCAAGGTCGATATAAACCATCTTTTGATCTCTACCCTGTTGGATGACTCCAGAGACAATATCTCCAACAGAGGCGCTGAACTCGCCTACGATTTCTAGATCCTTGGATTCGCGTAATTTTTCTTTAATTATTTTTCGCGCAGTTGAGGAAGCGATGCGACTAAATCCTTCGGGTTCATCTACTAACTCATCAACTCTCTCTCCATCCGGTCCAAAAACTGGAACTACGATCTTAATCTCTCCAGTAAGTCGATCTAGTCGAGCATGAGCAAATGGCTTGGCTTCTGGTAATTCGTTATAGGCAGTCTTGACCGCAATTTCAATAGCAGTAATCAGTCTCTCTAGTGGGATTTCACGTTCGATTGTGAGAGCTTCGAGTATCTTCATATCAACGTTCATATTTACTTCACATCCTTACGGTTGAATTCGACTTCAACCTGGGCGCGAGCGATATCACTAAGAGTGACGTCAAGCGGTTTTCCTTTAATTTCAAGTATTACCTTCTCCGAATCAACGCCCTGAATTCGACCAACAAACTTCTCGCCGACATGAGGTGTTATAGCAACGAGTCGACCAATGTTCTTCTTCCAGTGTCGAGATAGCGTCAACGGTCGATCAATTCCTGGCGTCGTTACCTCAAGGGTGAAGGGCATCTCGCCCATCTGGGAGTAATTATCGAGAATCGCCGAAACTTCCTTTGAGACAACTGTTACTTCATCGAGCGATGGATTTCTATCGTCACAATCGATGACGACTGCAATGAGGCGGCGCTTACCGACTGGAGTAACGGTGATTTCTTCTAAGACGAAGCCTGCTTGAGTAACGGCAGGGGCGAGTAATTCAACAAGGTTATTTACGAGAGACATATCCGACCTACTTACCTATTTAGTTGTTGTGAAGTTGTGGGAGCTCAGGGTACCTGAGTTTTTACCCCCGCAGAAATGTGTCATAAGCCAGACGGAGAATCAATATCGTGGTCACGCCAAGAAAGACTTTTCTGATGAGAGTTGATCCTCCCTTCAGCGCCCAGCGCGCACCAAGAAATCCTCCCGCGAGATTTCCTATCGCCATAGTTAATCCCAGGACCCACATGATCTGGCCGTTGAAACCAAAGACCATAATCGCGCCAAGGTTTGTGGCCAGGTTGACTATCTTCGCTGTGACGGACGCCTGTAAAAATGCGAAGCCCAAGAGCGCCACCAAAATTAACATCAGGAACGAACCAGTTCCGGGTCCGAAAATTCCGTCATAGAAACCAATGACGAGCCCGGCAAGAACTCCCATACTTACTTGATGCCTGCGAGCAAATCGAAAGTTTTCGACTAACCCCAGTTCTTTTCTGCGCCATGTATAGAGCGCAACGATGATGAGCAGCACGAGAATAATTGGCCTAAATGCATCTTTTGGAATACGTGTGGCAACACTGGCTCCAAGGCCTGAGCCGATAAATGCAGGTAGCGCCATTGCAAATGCCAGCTTGAAATCTGGTCGAATCTTGCGAAGGTAGGAAGCGGTGGCACCGAGCGTGCCGATAAATGAAGGAAGTTTGTTTGTGCCCAGCAAGACTGATGGCGCGGTATTGGGCATGGAAATCAAGAGCGATGGAAGTTGAATCAATCCCCCGCCACCTGCAATCGAATCCACGAATCCCGCAAAGCCTGAAGCGAGTACAAGGAAGATAATTACTTCAACTGAAATTTCCACAATCGAGAATTTAACCGATGAGCTTTACAAGATGTGTAACGATTTCACCGACTGGGAGCTCTGACTTCTCGCCGTTTTTGCGAATTCGAAATTCCACTTTTCCTTCTTGAAGGCCTTTTCCGACGATGACGATGTAGGGATTGCCAATGAGCTCTGCATCCTTGAACTTGACGCCCGGACTTGAATCACGACGATCATCAAGCATCACAGAGATGCCTTTATCTTCGAGTTCGATGGCGATTTTTTCTGCAGCATCAAAGGGAGCATCATCGCGTCCTGTCGCGACAATATGCACTTTGGCAGGCGCGATTTCCTCTGGCCAGATCAATCCGATCTCATCATGGCTCTGTTCGGCGATTGCAGCGACTGCTCGTGAAACTCCGATTCCGTAAGAGCCCATTGTGACAACTCGAGACTTACCTTCATTATCAAGAACGGTGAGATCAAGCGCTTCTGCGTATTTGCGGCCGAGCTGGAAGATGTGGCCAATCTCGATCGCACGATCAATCACGACGGGAGTTGAACATGATGGACATGAGTCTCCCTCACGAACTTCTGCGGCCTCGATAAATCCATCGACAGTGAAATCCCGCCCATGAGTTACGTAGCGCATGTGCTTATTCTTTTGATTTGCACCAGTCACCCAATGTGAACCAACTTGTACGCGAGGATCCGCATAGAGCATCAGGCCAAACTTCTTGGCATCTTGCGGTCCTACATAACCCTTCACGAGTTCTGGACGCTTTGCAAAGTCAGCATCATCAAAGAGTCTGAGTTCTTGAACGCCAGGAAGATTGGCTTCCAGACGCTTGAGATCAACTTCGCGATCACCAGGAACAAGTACGGAGATCGGCTTGTTATCTGCCATCAAAAGGACGTTTTTCAAAGTGTCCGCGGCTGTGATTCCAGCATTGAACTTCTTATTCATGACTTCAACAAGAGTTTCGATGGTTGGCGTATCGGGAGTATCCAGAATCTCCATCGCGGGAGGATTACCAAAATCTCTCTTCTCTACCTTAGTGATCATCGCCTCAACATTTGCTGCGTAACCACACTTGGGGCACAAGACGTAAGTATCTTCACCAGTGCTGCAGGGCGCCAAGAACTCTTCTGACTTTGATCCACCCATCGCACCTGACATCGCCGAGACAATGTTGAAATTAAGACCAAGACGATTAAATGTTGCGACATAGGCGTCCCGATGTTTTTGGTAAGACAATTCAAGCCCCGAATCATCAAGATCAAAGGAATATGAATCTTTCATCACAAACTCGCGGCCACGGATGATTCCGCTACGGGGGCGAGCTTCATCGCGGTACTTAGTCTGAATCTGATAGATCGAAAGCGGAAGATCTTTATATGAGGAGTACTCGCCTTTGACCATGAGAGTAAACATCTCTTCATGAGTAGGGCCTAGTAAGTAATCGCTACCTTTACGATCTTGTAAACGAAATAGCGCTGGACCATATTCTTCCCAACGATTGGTCTTCTCGTACGGTTCGCGTGGAAGTAGCGCCGGAAAATGAACTTCTTGAAAGCCGGCACGATCCATCTCTTCGCGAACTACACGCTCTACATTACGAAGTGCGATGACTCCAAGTGGTAACCAGGAGAAGATTCCAGCAGCAATTGGTCGGATGTAACCGGCACGAACTAGGAGTCTGTGGCTGGCGACTGATGCATCTGATGGGTCATCTCGTAAGGTGCGAAGAAATAGAGATGACATCCGCAACATGCGGCGTAGCCTAGCGAATTACTTAACGTTTACTGATGGTTCGCCAGATTCGACACCAGCGGCTTCCATCTCTTCGGCTAAACGCATCGCCTCTTCGATGAGAGTCTCAACGATCTGCGCTTCGGGAACAGTCTTGATGACTTCACCCTTAACGAAAATCTGTCCTTTGCCGTTTCCAGAAGCTACTCCGAGATCTGCTTCGCGCGCTTCACCAGGGCCATTCACTACACATCCCATAACAGCTACACGCAGTGGAACCGTCATGCCTTGTAATCCCGCTTGGACTTTTTCGGCGAGGGTATAGACATCAACTTGTGCGCGGCCACATGATGGGCAGGAAACAATCTCGAGTTTACGTTGGCGAAGATTGAGTGATTCAAGAATCGAGATTCCAACTTTCACTTCTTCAACTGGTGGAGCAGAGAGTGAGACGCGGATGGTGTCGCCGATTCCTTCAGCAAGCAAGATTCCAAATGCAGTGGCGGACTTGATAGTGCCTTGGAATTGTGGACCTGCTTCTGTAACGCCAAGGTGAAGCGGATAATCACACTTCTCCGCAAGAAGGCGATAAGCCTTAACCATCGTGACTGGATCATGGTGCTTGACCGAAAGTTTAATATCGGTAAATCCGTGTTCTTCAAATAATCCGATCTCCCACATCGCTGATTCAACGAGAGCTTCAGGAGTAGCTTTGCCGTACTTGGCAAGAAGTCGAGGATCTAGTGACCCAGCATTAACTCCGATACGAATGGGAATTCCCGCATCTCCAGCAGCTTTTGCAACTTCTTTTACTTTGTCATCGAATTGCTTGATATTTCCTGGGTTGACTCGAACTGCGGCACAACCAGCATCGATGGCAGCAAAGATATATTTCGGTTGGAAATGAATGTCAGCAACTACCGGAATCTGAGATTTCTTTGCGATGTGCTTGAGCGCGTCTGCGTCATCTTGGCTTGGGACCGCAACGCGAACAATCTGACAACCAGAGGCGGTGAGTTCTGCGATCTGTTGGAGAGTGGCGTTTACATCCGCGGTCAAAGTGGTGCACATAGATTGAACGGAAACTGGAGCATCTCCGCCAACTAAGACGCTTCCGACCTTGAGTTGCTTCGACTTACGACGCGGAGCAAGAGTAGGAAGAGGAGCTTGTGGCATTCCCAGATTGACCATGGTCGTATTCTGCCTCAAAGATTGAAATTAATGGGATTGAAGATATCGGCGAAGAGCAAGAGCAGCGTTAAGAAAGCCAGAGCAATGAAGACGACCATCGTGATGGGCGTGAGTTTCTCCACATCAACATGGCCCGGGTCGGCTTTACCGCGCAGCGCTGCCAACTTTCTTCGGGCGCCCTCGTAAAGCGCTACGGCCATATGGCCACCATCCAACGGCAAAATTGGAAGTAAATTGAAAATTCCCACAAAGATATTTAATGATGCAACGATTAAGAGGAAGGTTGCGATCTTTTCTCCGGTAGAGAGGTTTCCGCTGGAGACTGTTTCGCCGCTTGCGCGTGCTACGCCAACAATTCCGACCAGGCCTTCTGCATTTCTTTCTTCACCGAGAAATGTCTGTCTCATGAGAGCAGGGATCTGTGCGGGCAAGCCAAAGAGCGCCTTAATCGAACCTTGGAAGATCGCGGAGGTTGCTTTGAGAGATGAGCCAACAGCAGTGATTGGGTTTTCTCGCACAAGACCATACTCATTGATAATTCCTAGAAAGCCACGCGTCTCACCTTCAACAAGGCGTGATGCTGGCGTGACTGGTATGGAGATCTGTTGCCCGTCGCGTTGAATTAATAAAACTATTTCCTTACCGGCTGAGGAGCGAAGAATAGGAGTGATTTCCTCCCACTCTCGAGTCTCGCCATTAACACCAATGATTTGATCACCAGGTTGGATTCCGACCTGTTTTGCAGGAGAGATGGGGTCGGAAGTACTGCATTCTGTGGAGCTAGGAACACAAGGAACTACTTGCGAGACGGTCGGTAATACTTGAGAAGTTCCGACACCAGCAAAGAGAGTGAAGAGAAGGAGAATTCCTAGAACAAAGTGTAAGAAAGAGCCCGCGCCAAGAACTACGAGTTTGCGGGGAACGCTTGCGAGATAAAAGGCTCGTGGCTTTACATCATCAGGTAGTTCTTCATGAAGAGACATCCCTGAGATCTTGCAATAACCGCCAGCAGGAATAGCCTTCAAACCGAACTCTGTTTCTCCGCGCTTAGTAGACCAAATCCGACTTCCAAATCCCAAGAAGAATTCCGTCACGCGCATGCCGTAGCGCTTTGCGGTGATGTAGTGGCCAAACTCGTGAACCATCACAGATGCCAACAAGGCAACCACGAAGGCAATGACTCCCAACAAACCCACGTAAACCCCTATCTTTTCGCGAGCGCTTCATGCGCTACACGCCGAGCATCATTCTCAATAGCGCTGACATCAGCGAGGTCTCTGACCACAGATGATGCATGTCCACCAAGGGTTGTGACGGTCTTCTCAATGGTATCCACAATTGCTGTGAATTGGATTTCTTCTCTCATAAATGCTGCTACTGCGACTTCATTTGCTGCGTTATACATTGCAGCAACCGCGCCGCCCAATGCTCCACAACGTCGAGCAAGATCTACTGCAGGAAACTTCTCATTATCAATGGGTTCAAAGCTCCATGCTTGTGGAGTCTTCCAGTCAATTGCTTTCATGGCATCACTGACGCGATCTGGATATGAAATGGCGTAGGCAATCGGGCCCTTCATATCAGGAGGAGATGCTTGTGCAATTGTTGAACCATCTTTGAATTCCACCATCGAGTGCACAATTGATTGTGGGTGAATCACGGCTTCGATCTTCGAATAAGGGATTCCAAACAAATAGTGCGCTTCGATAACCTCTAGTCCCTTATTGACTAATGTCGCAGAATTAATCGTTACGACTGGGCCCATGGACCAGGTTGGATGATTCAAAGCATCAGCCAGCGTCACAGTTGATAGATCTGCAACATTTCTAAATGGACCACCACTTGCAGTGAGAACAAACTTTGATACATCTACAGCTTTCCCGGCCAGCATCGCTTGAAACAAAGCAGAGTGCTCTGAATCAACCGGGATAATCTTGTCGCGGCCGTGCGCCATCACAAGATCTCCACCAGCTACCAGCGATTCCTTATTTGCCAGCGCGACTTTATTTCCAACTTCTAGCGCCGCAAGTGTCGGACCCAGACCAATAGAGCCTGTAATGCCATTGAGAACTACATCGCATGACAACGCTGCAATCTGGCGAGATGAGTCAGCGCCATCAATTACTTCAACCCCAGGTAGAGCCGCACGGACAGACGATCCATCACCAGTTGTGCCAACAATGGGGACATCGAATTTCTTGACCTGCGCAATCAGTCTTTCAAGATTATTTGAACCCGCACTCAACCCGACGACACGGAACTTGGTGGGATTTGCCGCGATTACCTCGAGGGCTTGGACCCCGATTGAGCCCGTTGAGCCCAAAATCACGATATCGCGCATGGCCCCATCTTCTCAGAAATGAGTGAAAGAAATCGAAAAGATAGAATGCGCACATGACTACCGGACCACATATCCCGCAGGAAAGAAAACTCGTCACGGCAATTCCGGGGCCAAAATCCCAAGAGCTGATCAAGCGTCGTTCGGAAGCAGTCTCAGCCGCTCTCGGTATGGCTATTCCCGTCGTGGTCGAGAAAGCCGGCGGTGGAGTCATCATTGATGTCGATGGCAACTCCATCATCGATATGGGTGCGGGCATCGCAGTTGTTAACGTCGGTAACTCCGCAGATCGCGTCGTCAAGAATGTTCAAGAGCAAGTAGAGGCCTTCACTCATACCTGTTTCATGATTGCGCCATACATGGGATACATCGAAGTCTGCGAAGCGCTCAATCGCCTCACTCCTGGAACCCATAAGAAGAAGTCAGCGCTCTTTAATTCAGGAGCTGAGGCAGTAGAAAACGCGGTCAAGATTGCCCGCAAATTTACTAATCGCCAAGCTGTTGTTGTCTTCGAACACGGCTACCACGGACGCACCAATCTCACGATGGCAATGACCGCAAAGAACATGCCTTACAAAGATGGCTTTGGGCCATTTACTCCTGAGGTTTATCGCATGCCGATGGCGTATCCATATCGTTGCGATTCATGTTCTGGTTCTTGCAAGAGCTCAGTTCTTGACACAGTCATTCACAAGATCGAAAAGGAAATTGGCGCCAACAATGTTGCTTGTATTGTTATTGAACCAATCATGGGCGAAGGTGGCTTCATCGTTCCGTGTAAGGGATTCCTTCCAGGTCTCGTAAAGTTCTGTAACGATAACGGCATTCTCTTTGTTGCAGATGAAGTACAAACTGGATTTGCTCGCACCGGCCAGATGTTTGCCTGTGAAGATGAAGGCATCGTTCCTGATCTCATTACGACCGCCAAAGGTATTGCCGGTGGATTGCCGCTAGCCGCCGTTACTGGTCGCGCTGATGTTATGGATTCCATTCACCTGAGTGGTTTAGGTGGAACTTTCGGTGGCTCCCCCATCGCATGTGCCGCCGCACTCGGTGCAATCGCAACAATTGAAGAAGAGAAGCTCGTCGACCGAGCTAATCACATCGGAAAGATCATCTCGGACGCACTCAATGAGATGAAGAAGAAGTACCCCATTGTTGGAGATGTACGTGGCCGCGGGGCAATGCAAGCAATTGAACTTGTAATTCCAGGAAGCAAAGAGCCGAATCCGACAGCTCTCACATCAGCAATCAAGTACTGCCAACAAAAGGGCGTTTTGATTCTCTCTGCTGGAACCTACAGCAACGTGATTCGCTTGTTGCCTCCACTTGTAATGCCAGATCACTTGCTGAAGGAAGCTCTCACAATCCTTGATGAGGCGTTAGCTCAGGCTTAACGATCCAACAAGTTTTGCGTTGGAGAATAAGTAGTTCCTGAACGACGCTTCGCAATTGCACTGAGCGCTTCAAGGACCACACGATTAGCAAGAATCGCTGTGATATCTGCAGAATCAAATGGCGGGGAAACTTCTACAACATCGACGCCAACAACTGGAAGCTCAAGACAAATTCGTCGAACTGCTTCAAGTAATTCGCGTGAAGTCATTCCGCCTGGCTCAGGTGTGCCGGTACCGGGCGCCATTCCTGGATCGACGACATCTATATCAACCGAGAGAAAGACTCCGTCACAACCATCGGTGAGACGGGCAAATGATTCATCAAGAACTTCTTTCAAGCCACGGTGATGAATCTCAGTCATCTCATACGAACGCATTCCTTGATCGCGCATCCAATTAAGAGTCGCATCATCTGGCCAATAACCGCGTAGACCAAGTTGTAAGAAACGATCTCCACGAACATAACCTGAATCAATCAGCCTACGCATGGGAGTTCCGTGGCCTACCAAGGCACCGAATTGCAGATCACCGGTATCGGCATGTGCATCAAAGTGCACCATTGATATCTTGCCTTTTCCACGATGTTCCGCGATGCCAGCAACATCTGCGGAAGCAATCGAGTGATCTCCACCAAGGACGACTGCAATCGCGCCGGCGCGCGAGATTTTCTCGGTAGCAGCCTTAAGAACGGCGAGAGAATCTTCAAGATTTCCCGGAGGCATCAATAAGTCGCCTGCATCAAATACTTTGAGATCCTTCAAGCCATCGACGCGAAGCGCAAGGTGAGGTCTTTCACCATCATGCGGAAGGTAATCCCCCATACGAATTGCTTGTGGGCCAAACTTTGCACCGGAGCGATGTGACGTTCCACTATCGATAGGCGCACCAACAATGATGACATCTGCGCCTTTATAGGTTTCAGGCTTATCTAGATCACAAGCTGGAATTCCAAGAAATGTGAAATTCGGGCCATACATGTTTCCGATGTTGGTCA
>CAYSGG010000012.1:0-25200 GCA_964430775.1 uncultured Clavibacter sp.
GCAAGTTTTTTTAGAACATTTGTTTGATTTTTTCGTACCTTTGTTCTAACCTTCTCCTATGACCCCAAGCCCCAAGAACTCGCGCATCACAGAACTCCCCGATGGCCCCGTCGACGAGAACGGCCTGACCCCGCGTCAGACCAAGATCCTCCAGGCGATTAAGAGCGCCATGGAGATCAAGGGCTACCCGCCATCAATGCGTGAGATTGGTGAGGCTGCCGGTCTCTCCTCGCCTTCCAGCGTGAAGTACCAACTCGAGGCTCTCGAAGAAAAAGGTTGGATTCGTCGTGATCCATCACGCGGTCGCGCTCTCGAAGTTCTCACTCCTGGTGATGATCGCTTTGAAGATATCAAACCCGAGAAGACTCATAACGTTCCACTCGTTGGACGTATCGCTGCTGGTGGACCAATCCTTGCCGAACAGAATGTTGAAGAGCTCTTCCCACTTCCTGCATCTCTGGTTGGTGAAGGTGATCTCTTCATGCTCAAGGTTGTTGGTGACTCGATGATTGATGCCGCAATCTGCGATGGCGACTACGTTGTTATCCGCTCACAGAAAGATTGCAACAAAGGCCAGATCGTTGCAGCCATGATTGATGGTGAAGCGACCGTCAAGACCTTCACAAAGAAGGATGGCCACATCTGGTTGATGCCTGCGAATGAAGATTACGAACCAATCAATGGTGACTCAGCTGAGATCCTCGGCATCGTTACTGCTGTGCTGCGCTCTCTCTAACCCTTTACAGCGCTAGTTCAAAACTTCTCTTAAGCCCGCTACCAAGCGATCAACATCGTCGCGTGTGGAGTATGGAGCTAATCCTGCGCGTAATGCACCTGCATCACCCAGGCCAAGTTTCCGTGAAACTTCTAGAGCATAGAAATTAGAGGCAGGTACATTCACTTTCTTTGCCGCCATCGCCTTATAGATATCGGCGCTGTTATGGCCAGCAAAAGAAAAATAGATAGTGGGGGTACGGTGCTTGGCGCGGCCATACAAAGTGACTCCTGGCAACGCTGATACCGAGCTCTCTAGATACTCCATCAGCTCATCTTCGTATTTCTCTAGCGCGTTCATCGAGTTAACTATTTTCTCGCGTCGAGTTTTTCCAGCTCCTGGGGCCATCTCTGCAATGAAATCTATTGCTGCAATACAACCGGCCATCAGTTCATAAGGAAGCGTTCCGAATTCAAAGCGCTCTGGGACTACGTTGGTGGCTGGCAGTAACTTGTCGTTATTCAGGGTTTCAAGGAGCGCAGGAGATGCTGCCAGGGCTGCGCAATGAGGCCCCATTAATTTATAAAAGGAGAATCCGAAGAAATCTGCTCCAATATCTTTCACGCTGATTGCGGCATGTGGAGTTAAGTGGACGCCATCAACAAAGAAGAGAGCTCCGGCCTTATGTACGGCTTCACCGATTGCTTTGAGGTCCGGACGTGTACCGATTGTGTTTCCAGCACCTGTTACTGCAACTAACTTTGTCTTAGGAGATAGAACTGCTTCGACTGCTGCGACTGTGAGTTCGGTAGTTTCTAGATCAAATTCCGCCCAGCGAACTGTTGCGCCGACCGCCTCGGCTGCCTGAATCCAAGGACGAATGTTGGAATCATGATCGAGTCGAGATACAACGACTTCATCGCCTGGGCCCCAGCTCTTGGCCAAGGTGCGTGAAAAATCGTAAGTCAGCTGGGTCCATGAGCGACCATAAACAACTCCGCGCGGATCAACATCAATCAAATCACCAACGGCTTGTCGAAAACCAACAACGATTTCTTCCGCATTCTTCTCAGATTCAGTCACGACGTTGCGATTAGATATTGGCTTAGAGATCGCACGAGCAATTGCTTCGCCCACAACAGTAGGCACTTGACTGCCTCCAGGGCCATCGAAGAAAGCGAGGCCGGTGTCGAGGGAGGGAAAGTGCGAGCGGATTTTGTTGACGTCATAAGCCATGTGCATCAGGCTATCAGCAGCCAGTCGGCTAGCTCTGTACCGAGTACTTCTCTAAAGCATGCGCAAGCGATCCATCGACCATCGCATGTAACGCGGTCCCCTCGGGTAGATACTCCTCGCTAAGAATTTCACCGTTCTCGTGAATCTTATTTACCAGGTCTCCCCTGTCGTACGGCAATACGGTTCGAACTTCAATTCGCGGCCTTGGAAGGCTTGCTTCTATTGCTCGGACTAATTCCTTGATGCCTGCACCAGTGTGTACTGAAATCGCATATGCGTCAGGTTCTTGCCGCAGAATCTGCATGATTACATCGGGATCTGCGATATCGGCCTTATTTATCGCGATAATCTCGGGAATCTTCGCGCCACCAATCTCTGCGATAACTGCACGAACTGCCTTGATCTGACCCAACGGATCCGAATGTGCACCATCAACAACATGAACGATGACATCCGCGCCAGATACTTCCTCAAGTGTTGACTTGAAGGCATCAATCAAATCGTGAGGCAGATGTTTGACGAATCCAACGGTGTCGCTCAGCGTATAAACACGGCCATCGGAGGTCTCGGAGCGGCGGACTGTGGGATCAAGGGTGGCAAATAGCGCGTTCTGTACTAAGACTCCAGCATCTGTAAGTCGATTCAATAGCGAAGATTTTCCAGCGTTGGTGTAGCCCGCAATCGCCACAGATGGAATCGCGTTTCGGCGCCGCTCTTGTCGCTTAGTGTCACGAGCAGTCTTCATCTGATTGATCTCGCGACGTAGCTTTGCCATCTTGTCACGGATGCGGCGACGATCTACTTCAATTTTGGTTTCACCAGGTCCACGTCCACCGATACCGGCAGAGCGACCTGCTTGGCGCGAGAGCGAATCACCCCAACCACGAAGTCGTGGAAGCAAGTAGCTCATCTGCGCTAGTTCAACTTGCGCCTTACCCTCTTTGCTCTTGGCATGTTGAGCAAAGATGTCGAGAATGAGAACAGTTCTATCTACTACTTTTACTTTGACTCGATCTTCTAAATTTCGTAGTTGAGAAGGGCTCAACTCTCCATCACAGACCACGGTATCTGCGCCAGTTGACTTAACGATGGCCTTCAATTCATTCACTTTTCCCGAACCTATAAAGGTCGCAGGATCTGGTTTATCACGACGTTGAATCAGTGCATCAAGAACTGTTGATCCCGCTGTCTCTGCAAGAGCTGCGAGTTCAGCCATCGAGTTCTCGGCATCTTTTGCGCTACCTTCAGTCCAGACGCCAATCAGGATGACTTGTTCTAATCGAAGTTGTCGATACTCGGCTTCCGTGATGTCGGTAAGTTCTGTGGAAAGTCCCACCACGCGACGAAGTGCTTGCCGATCACTTAATTCTTGCTGAGTTGCCTCAGATGAATCTGGGATGAAGATCTCGGAATCGTATTGTGCAGCTACATCCCGACTTTCAGCGATGAGAGCATCGACGTCATCTGCCTCGCGCCTACTATCCAAGGTATGGCTCCAAATCGTGCTCTGCCAGAAGTACGGCAGGGCCCGAGAGTGTTGCATTGGAGTGTGGATCGATATCGACAGTGAGTCTGCCCCCCGGCGGATTGATGATCCAACGCGCAGGAAGCTTCATGCCTTTTCGTGCAGTAGCAGCAAGAGCAACCGCGCATGTTCCCGTTCCACATGATCGAGTCTCGCCACTGCCTCTCTCGTGAACGCGCATTTTCAATTCGCCGTTCTCGAGGAACTCAACGAATTCAACATTAACACCTTCGGGATATTCATCTTTGGGACGGACGACGGGCGGATGACTGAGATCTCCCACTTCGTCCATCGAATCAACGAAGACAACTGCATGTGGATTGCCAACGCTAACGTTGTAGCCATTCCAGACTTTTCCATTGTTAGCAGCGGTGATTTCGCCATCGAGAATCTGAACCTGTCCCATGTTGACTGCGATATCTCCGCTCTCGGGAACGCTGAGATATTTAGCCCCATCACGAGTGAGAATCGAAAAGATTCCAGCCGGCTGATGTCCTCTGTCGACCAAGTAGCGCGCCATTACGCGAATTCCATTGCCGCACATTTCAGCGATTGAGCCATCTGCGTTGCGATAATCCATGAACCACTTGCCATCACGTTTGGTGATCCGAATCAAGCCATCAGCACCAATACCTGTGGTGCGATTACAGATGGCTGCAGTCTGTTTTGAAGAAAGATTATTCTGATCAAGCGGATCGAACACTATGACAAAGTCGTTCTCTGTTCCGTGGCCATATGTGCCCATCAACGCCGTACTCATGTACCTCGTATCGTAGTTGAGATGACTCGCTCGACAAGTTCTGAAATTGGCGCCTTTTTAACCCATGTGATGCGCTCATCTCGAGAGAACCAGGTCTCCTGCCTACGCGCGTATTGGCGAGTGGCTCGCTTTGTCTCCTCTTTTGCCTCGTCTTCTGTGAGTTCACCTTGAGCAAACTTAATGATCTGGGCATAACCTAAAGCTGCTTGTGCAGTACGTGCTTCGAGCAAGCCTTCGCCCATGAGATCGCGAACTTCACGCACCAAGCCTCTCTCCCACATCCGTTCGACTCTGAGATCAATCCGCTCATGAAGCGTTTCGCGCTCCATCACCAAGCCAAATTGCTGCGCTTGCGGATACTTCGTACTGCCTACTCGCGGCAGATTCGCTGTGTAGGGCCGCCCCGTTAATTCGATGACTTCAAGAGCGCGAACAACACGACGCACATTCTCTTTTGGAATCGCTGCAGCAGCGGCAGGATCTAACTTCGCCAGGCGCTCATGCATCACATCAATACCAAGTTCTTCTGCTTGGCGAGCGATCTTCTCTCTTACTTCAGGATCAGTGTCTGGGAAATTCAAGTCATCAAGGATTGCTTTGATGTACAGACCAGTACCTCCCACAACAATTGCCGGGATATTCTCTTCTAAAAGTTGATCGATGATTGAGCGCGCATCAATCTGATACTGCGCAACCGATGCCTCTTGATTAACCGGTAAGACGTCGATGAGATGGTGTGGAATTCCTCGCCTTTCCTGCATGGTCAACTTTGCAGTTCCGATATCCATGCCTTTGTATAGTTGCATGGAGTCAGCATTAACAACGTGGCCGTGCAGTTCTTCAGCAAGTGCAACAGCAAGATCACTCTTGCCTGTAGCAGTAGCACCACAAATGACTATGAGTGTCATTTGCCTGCAACGCTCTTAAGCGTTGGTATTCCGAGCATCACGCCGGTTGATTCAGCTTCTTTCTTCCGTGACTCAAAAGCATCTCCTCCTCGGGTATGCCGTACCGAGCTTGGTACGCCCTCACCCAAGATAAAGTGCGCTTTGGCGTCGCCAATCTTGATTTCTGCAATGTCACCTGGTCTAAGCCCTTGAGCGCTATCGAAGTGAACCAATCGGAAGTCCCGGCTCTTTCCGCTTGCACGAGAGCCATCAATATCGGTAACGAGTACTTCTACAGTTTTACCAATCATCTCTTCATTTACCGATTGAGAAAGTTCGTTGAGGTGTTTGTGTAAACGGGTATATCTCTCGGCCACAATCTCGGATGGAATCTGATCTGGCATTTCTGCTGCCGGAGTTCCAGGGCGCTTGGAGTACTGGAATGTGTACGCAGCTAAGAATCGAAGATCGGTACATGCCTGCATCGTTTCCTGGAAATCTTCCTCTGTTTCGCCAGGAAAACCCACGATGAGATCGGTGGTGATGGTGGCATGGGGCATTGTTTCCCTTACCTTGTCGATGATTCCCTTGTAGCGCTCGATGCGATATGAGCGACGCATGGATTGCAGGATGCGATTCGAACCAGACTGCAATGGCATATGCAGATGTGGCATCACATTAGGAGTCTCTGCCATTGCTTCGATGACATCATCGGTGAAGTCTCGAGGATGCGGTGACATGAAACGAACTCGCTCAAGTCCCTCGATTTTTCCGCACTCTCGTAGCAACTTTGCAAAGGCGGTCCGATCACCAAAGTCAACGCCATAGGCATTGACGTTTTGACCAAGCAAGGTGATCTCATTTACTCCATCGGCAACAAGCGTTCGTACTTCATCCAAAATATCGGCTGCAGGACGATCTTTTTCTCGACCACGTAGCGCTGGAACTATGCAGAAAGTGCAGGTGTTGTTACACCCCACTGAAACCGAAACCCATGCAGAGAATGCTGAATGACGGCGCGATGGAAGAGTTGAAGGAAAGTGTTCGAGAGCTTCCTTAATTTCAATCTGGGCGCTCTGCTCGACACGAGCCCGCTCCAGAAGTGTTGGAAGCGAGCCCACATTGTGCGTTCCGAAGACCACATCAACATAAGGCGCCTTCTTAAGAATCGTGCCCTGATCTTTCTGGGCAAGGCAGCCACCAATAGCAATCTGCATATCTGGCTTTGATTTCTTTGTGGGGGCTAGAAAACTCAGATGGCCGTACAACTTATTGTCAGCATTCTCTCGAACCGCGCAGGTATTAAAAACTATGAGATCAGGGTCGCTGCCATCTTGCGCCGGAATATATCCCGCAGCATCAAGGGAACCTGCGATGCGTTCAGAATCATGAACGTTCATCTGGCATCCCAGAGTTTGAATCACATAGGTACGACTCACATTGGCAATCGTACCTATCTGATTCAATAGGAATTACGAGCGGGTAATGCCTAACTCGGCCAGAACGCGCGTAACGATGTGGCCCGAAAAGCCTCGGCGCGATAGCGCGCCATGCATCCGTCGATAGGCAACCTCGGGGGCAAGGCTGCGAACCGAGCGCGCTTTCCGTTCTGCGAATTGCATTGCATTGGTGAACTCTGAATCATCGGTGATATCACTTGTGACCCACTCAATGATTTCATCAGAGATTCCTTTAGAACGGAGTTCTCCAGCAATGATCCGACGTGCAACTTTCTTGGTGCGTTGGCGAGATTCGCTCCAGTATCGAGCGAACTCGTAATCATTGATGAATCCTTGTTCTTGGAGGCGGAAGAGGACAGCGTTTGCTACCTCTTCTTCAATACCGCGTTTTTTGAGAAGCGTGAAGAGCTCTCCCCTACTTTTTGCACGACGACCAAGGGCCATAAGCGCAATGGTCTGTGCTACTGAGTAGGGGTCGCTCTCAACTTCTACTGGACTAGAACTCGACATCAGCAGCGGCTTCGTCAATCGCAGCAACAAGCGCTGGATCAATCTCGGTCGCGGCGTAATGTGCGCGGATCTTGCCTTCGATCTCATTTGCGAGATCAGGGTTATCAATCAGGAATTGGCGAGAGTTCTCTTTACCTTGACCGAGTTGGTCGCTTTCGTAAGTGAACCATGCACCAGATTTCTTAACGATGCCAAGGTCTACACCAAGATCTAGGAGGCCACCTTCGCGCGAGATACCGATTCCGTAAAGAATGTCGAACTCTGCTTGCTTAAATGGGGGCGCCATCTTATTTTTGACAACTTTGACGCGAGTACGGTTACCGACTGCTTCTTGTCCATCTTTGAGAGTTTCGATACGTCGGATATCCATACGGACAGATGCATAGAACTTGAGTGCTTTTCCACCCGTTGTTGTTTCAGGAGATCCGAAGAAAACACCGATCTTGTCACGGAGCTGGTTGATGAAAATTGCAGTGGTCTTGGATTGGCTGAGAGCGCCAGTGATTTTGCGGAGCGCTTGAGACATCAAACGCGCCTGAAGACCCATATGAGAATCTCCCATTTCGCCTTCGATTTCAGCGCGTGGAACCAGAGCTGCGACTGAGTCAACGACAATCAGATCAAGTGCGCCGGAACGGACCAACATATCCATGATCTCGAGCGCTTGCTCACCAGTGTCTGGCTGAGAGACGAGAAGTGCATCAATATCAACACCAAGCTTCTTGGCGTACTCAGCATCGAATGCATGCTCGGCATCGATGAAGGCTGCGATTCCACCATTTCTCTGGGCATTAGCAATCGCATGAAGTGTGAGCGTTGTTTTACCTGATGATTCAGGTCCGAAGATTTCGATGACGCGTCCACGTGGGATACCACCGATTCCTAGAGCCATATCCAAAGTGATGGAACCTGTTGGAATTACTTCGATAGGAGTCGCTGTGCGATCGCTCATCTTGATGACGGAGCCCTTACCAAACTGACGCTCGATTTGAGCAAGCGCAGTGTCTAGGGCTTTCTGCCGTTCAGCAGATGGTTTGGATTTATCGTCAGGATCTTTGGCTTCTTTAGCCACAGTCTTGCCTCTCTTCTTCTCGTAGGTTGGTCCAGAAGGTACGGAAGACCACTGACGGCCTGACCCGAAGGTCGGCGGAAATGTGGAACCGCTCTGGTTGGGCATAACAGCTCGCCGCTGTTATGGGAGTACTTTACCGAACATTTGTTCTAATTGCCCAGCAGACACGCGTGTTTTCGCGCTGGTTACTTCAAATGCGAGGAGATTTCGGGGTTGTTCTTCACGACGGCGCGCCAGATATCGGCTGGCTCCATCCCCATGGCAAGGGCTTGATCGACGGTTTGGCCACCGAGCTCGGCCATAACGAAATCTTTAGAGTACGAAGGCGCCCAATCGGCGCCGAAGTGTTCCGCCATGCGCCGGCGGAGTTCAGTGATGCGCATGCCTGGTGTTAGAGAACTGCAGCGAGGCGTTCTGCTTGTTGCTTTGAGTGATCATCTGACAGTGGCGCAGTGACCTGCCCCATCAGCCAACGAAGAACCAGACCCACTCCAACAACGTCGGTAGCAAAAATCTTGGAGAGCTGAGAATAGATCTCGACCCAAATCTTATGTTCGCGAGCAGTCAACGCAGTTGCCATGATGTCGCCATCGGTTTGGAGAGCGGTCTTCAATCCTGGGTGCGCCGAGATCTCGCGCGAGATCATGTAAAGAGCTTCTGCTCGAGATTGAGCAATCATTGCGAGAGTCGCGATGCGCTCAAGTTCTGTTTCGACCAGTGCAAGAAATACTTCATGCTTGTCGCGGAAATGGTTATATAGCGATGCGCGCGAAACTTGGGCTCTGTCAGCGATTTCAATCATATTCGTGCCAGAAATTCCGCTTTCTGCAAGGAGCGATTTAGCAGCTTCCATAATTGCAGAACGAGTGCGGCGATGAATAGTTGATTGATGTTGATATGTAGCGCGTGCGCTATTGCTGCTCACAGTTTGGCAACTTCCTTCGCGTTGTTATTCCGAGTGACTACGCCGCGTTGGTATCAACGACAGTGAGTACTGGGGATTCGTGAAGTTTAATCAGGGAAGTTACTTCAACAAGTACGGTGGACAGGGATAGGTTCAATGCAATACAGATTGAATTCAATAACTCTGACGAAGCTTCTTTCTGGCCACGCTCAACTTCAGATAAGTAGCCAAGAGATACGCGAGCTTCTTTCGCCACATCGCGCAGAGTGCGGCTCTGGGCGACTCTTGCTTGGCGCAGGGTCTGGCCAATATGAGTGCGAAGTAGCGTCATGAGCCTGCCCTTTCTGTAGCGATTCTCAACCAGCAGTTATCTGCTGGTATCTGCGCTAAGGATACGCGCGAGGAGCCTAAGTGCGCTTTCTACCGCGCCGCGTCGCACGCTTTCTCGGTCACCATCAAGAGCCAATTTCACAGTCTCTCGATGGCCCGGTCCAACAACTGCCAACCAGACTGTTCCCGCAGGAATATCGTGAGAAGGACCAGGACCTGCAACCCCCGTCGCAGAAACCGCCCAGGAAGTTCCCATCCGCGCCCGAACTCCATCAGCCATCGCAAGTGCGACAGATTCGGAGACCACTCCGTGATCATCGATTGTTTGCTGGGCGACTGAGAGATCGCGAACTTTGATCTCTGTGGAATAGGCGATGATCGAACCTTTGAGTACATGTGATGCGCCAGGAATTGCGACGATTTCAGAACTTAGTGCGCCACCGGTAAGCGATTCAGCAAAAGCTAAATCTTCATGGCGATTGCGAAGAACTTCGACGATGCTTTTAGCGATTGAGTTCATCGCTCTGCCTTGACCACATTTCGTATGTATCCATAACCCGATGTAAGAGTCAGAACTATTGCTATTCCAAGAAGGATGTCACGAGGAATATGGAGAATCTCAGGCAATGGCAACATGTAGAAGCCAACTGAGAAGTTCTGGAGAAGTGATTTGATCTTTCCCCCTTTACTTGCGGCAATGATTCCTCTCTTGATCACCGCAAGACGCAAGATTGTTATTCCAATCTCTCGCGTAAGTATCACAATCGTGACCCACCAAGGCATCTTCTCTAGTATTGAGAGGCCAATCAGCGCCGTTGCGATAAATGCTTTATCTGCGATGGGATCAAGTAAGGTTCCAAGCGGAGAGATTTGATTTCGCTTCCGTGCGATTCTGCCATCCAGCACATCAGTCATACCTACAACAAAAAACATGCACCACGCAATTACTTGCCAGGTTGAATCATCTCCGCCGTTTTTAAAAAGTGCCCACGCACAGAATGGAAGGGCCAGAATGCGCGCAATGGTGAGTGCGTTGGGAAGGTTCATAAAGGTTGGGCCACCAGATCAGCACCCGCGACGTCCACAACAATCGCATCGACGTAGTCGCCGACTTTGTAACCCGCGCTCGGACGGCCGGGAATCGTAATGAACGTCGTGGAATCCACTTCTGGGCCCTGGTGCTCGGCGCGACCTTCTTGTGTCTCCTCATCCTCGATCAGAACTCTCACTCTCTGGCCGATTCGCTCTTGAGCGCGCTGATTCACGAGTTCCTCGACTATCGAGGTGAGTTGATTGGTACGAGATTGAATAATCGCGGGATCAACCTTGTTCTCAAGCTTTAATGCTTCGGTGTTATCTTCATCAGAGTAAGGAAAGACGCCGATTGCATCCAGGCGTGCAGCGCCTACAAAGTCCACGAGTTCTTGATATTCCTCATCAGTCTCGCCCGGAAATCCGACGATGAAATTAGAACGAACTCCAGATTCTGGATTGAGAGCTCGCACTTGTGTCAGTAAATGTAGGAACTTCTCACTATCTCCAAAACGGCGCATCCGCCTTAAAAGGGTTCCGGATGCATGCTGGAAAGATATATCGAAATAGGGAACAACTTTTTCGGTTGAAACAATCGCTTGCAGAAGAGTGGGTCGGATTTCGGCTGGTTGTAAATACGATAGGCGTATTCTCTCGATTCCTTGAATCTTTGAGAGTTCGGGAAGCATCGACTCCATGACCTTAAGATCTCCAAAATCTTTGCCATAAGAAGTGGTGTTCTCACTTACCAAGAAGATTTCGCTTACGCCGTTATCGGCTAACCATTGGGCTTCTTCGATAATTTCAGTTGGGCGCCGTGAAACAAAAGCTCCGCGGAAAAGCGGAATGGCACAGAATGAGCAACGACGATCACACCCTGATGCAATCTTCAAAGGCGCCATAGGAGAATTTCCAAGACGTTTGCGCGAGAAGGTACTCCCCTGGCCCATTGTTGACGGGACTTCCGTTATTTTTCTTGCCTCTTGGCGAGCAGTCGGTGAGATCGGAATGATGGTGCGGCGATCTTTTGGAGTATGCGCTTTCGGCTTCTCGCCATCAAGAATTTTCCTTAGTCGTTGGGAAATATCGACGTAATCGTCGAAACCTAAAATGGCATCTGCTTCAGGTAGCGCCTCGGCAAGTTCTTTTCCATAGCGCTCAGCCATACATCCGACTGCGACCACAGCGCGTACAGTGCCATCGGCTTTAAGGGAATGCGCTTCAAGCAGAGCGTCAACAGAGTCTTTCTTGGCTGACTCGATAAAACCGCAGGTATTTACGACTGCAACATCGGCAGTAGCCGGATCATCGACGAGGATCCACCCATCGGCCGAGAGTCTTCCCGCGAGCTCTTCTGAATCAACATCATTGCGCGCACAACCAAGAGTTACTAGCGCGACTGTTTTGGGGAGCGACACTCCCGCATTCTATAGATTGAGAGCGTGCTTAGCCCTGATTAGAACTAGCTTGCGGACCGAATTCAAGGCGAACTACCTCACCTACGCGACCCGGAACGCCTAAATCCTCACCGTTGACTGTCAAACTGATTGCTCCCGCATTTCCAATGACGAGATAAAGCAGTTGATTGTCGGTAAAAGTTCTCTCTTCACCTTGTCGAATTCGACCGCTGAACTGAGTGACACCAGCGCTGTCGTTAACTGCAACCCACGAAAGTCCATTAACACCTTTGAGAGTAACTTCTACTCCATTACGTACCGATGCAACCGGCTTGTTATCTGAGTTTGATGGTGATGTTGTTGTGACTGCAGAATCGTTATCGATGGAGAGAATCGCTGTACCAAAAAGAGAGAATGCAATCACACCAGCAGCAACTCCACTTAAAGCCTTCCAGGAGATTGGCTTACGTTCTTTTCTTGCTGTAGTGGCATTAGTGTCATTAAGAAGATCACGGATTGATTTACTTAAGGGAATTGTCTGAGATTCAAAAGCAATGAGAACTTCTGAATCACCTACACCGCAGATTCGAGCAATAGTTTTTATATGACCACGCGCATAGGTTGGGCCACCGCAAGTACTGAAATTATCTCGTTCTAGATCATCAATCACTGACGATGGAATACGTGTACGCGCTGCGAGCTGATCAACAGAGAAACCTGCTGTCTTTCGCATTTCGCGTAACGATGATCCAACTGACATTTGCGCCTCACACGATTGGGAATCTGGAGGGAAAGTGTAAGAGCACTCACGTATCCATCACAACCTCTATTCAGAGGATAGGCGGGGGTGAACTCTGAGAATCACCCCTGAATAACTTCGAGAACCGATGCCAGGTCCTCTTGCTTGACCAGCACTACTCGCGCCTTGGAGCCTTCTGATGGACCAACGATTCCACGACTCTCCATCAGATCCATGAGACGACCGGCTTTTGCAAATCCGATTCTTAATTTTCTCTGCAACATGGAAGTAGATCCAAATTGGGTACTAACAACTAATTCGATGGCTTGTATCAATAGCTCTTTATCATCACCAATGTCATCATCTCCAGAGCGAGCGCTCACAACCGGCTTGAGGATGTCTTCTCTATATACCGGCTGAAGTTGAGACTTGACGTGCGTTACGACTGCTTCAATCTCGCGCTCAGAAACATACGCTCCCTGAATTCGCATCGGTTTACTTGCGCCCATAGGAAGAAAGAGTCCATCGCCTTGACCCACGAGTTTTTCTGCTCCAGGTGTATCGAGAATGACTCGTGAATCAGCAAGAGATGAAGTTGCGAAAGATAGTCGTGATGGAACATTTGCTTTGATGAGACCAGTGACGATATCAACGCTTGGTCGCTGTGTTGCGATTACCAGGTGAATTCCTGCTGCACGAGCAAGCTGAGTGATACGAACGATGCAATCTTCAACATCGCGCGCCGCAACCATCATTAAATCAGCTAACTCGTCAATAACAACTAAAAGATAGGGATATGGCTCAAGCGCTTGGTCTGCACCATCTTTTGCGACAACTTTTCCGGCCCGCACCGCTTTGTTAAAGTCATCAATATGGCGGAAGCCATAGGTAGAAAGATCGTCGTATCTCATATCCATCTCACGTACTACCCATGCGAGAGCTTCCGAAGCTTTCTTTGGGTTGGTAATGATGGGAGCGATGAGGTGTGGAATGCCCTCGTAAGAATTGAGTTCTACTCTCTTAGGATCAATAAGAATTAAACGCACATCATTGGGGGTTGCGCGCATAAGAATCGATGTGACCAGAGAGTTGATCATCGATGACTTTCCTGCACCAGTGGCTCCAGCCACGAGAAGATGAGGCATTTTCGCCAGGTTGGCACAGATGAAATTTCCTTCGACATCTTTACCCAGCGCAATGACCATTGGATGATGATCATTTCCGGCGACGCTTGAGCGCAGCACATCTCCGAGTGAAACAATCTCGCGATCTGTGTTTGGAATCTCGATACCAACTGCAGACTTACCTGGGATTGGAGAGAGAATTCGCACATCGCTGCTGGCAACGGCGTATGCAATGTTCTTACTCAACGCCGTAATCGCCTCGACTTTTACACCAGATCCAAGCTCTACTTCATATCGAGTGACTGTAGGTCCACGCATGAAACCTGTAACTTCGCAATCGATTTCAAATTGCGAGAATACTTCTGTCAGAGATTGGACGATCTGATCATTTGCCTTTGTCTTACCTTTGGAAGGCGGTGTAGTGCGCAGGAAATCCATCGATGGCAACTCGTAGGGATCGCTGGAGGACAAGACTAATTGGACTGGTCGGGCTGGCTTAGCAGGACGCTCCTCCTTGGGAATCTCGACGGTGAACTCTTCGTCAAAACTCTCCTCGTCTATCTCTTCTTCGGCTATGTCATCCTCTTTATTAGAGAAATCTTGAACAAGCGGCGTTTCAAATGGAGGGGTATCAGCAATCTCAAACTCTTCAGCTTTTCTCTCGCGACGCTCTTCAAGCGCGGAACCGACTTTGTTGCTGGCGCCCGAGAAGACACCTTTGAGAAGATCCATGATTTTCGAAAATGGAGTAGCGGTTATGACAAGTATTCCAAACAGAAGTGTGAGAGCAAGAATCGGTATTGCAAGAACATCGGTCACAAGTGCTACTAATGGAGTTGATACTGCGTAGCCAATCCAACCTCCACCCTCGCGCATAGCTGTGGCGCCGGTATTGATTGAAGATGGATTAATAATATGTATCAGCGCGGTTGAACTGAGAACAAGGAGAAGTGAGCCAATCGTGATGCGTCCCGTAGCTGCTTTATCCTGCGGAGCGCGGAAGAGTCGTAGCGCAAAGTATCCGAAGAGCACAGGAGTGAGAATCGCTAATCGTCCAACCGCTCCGTAGAAGAAGGCATAGGCCGTATTTCCAAACCAATTGTCCAAACTCCACCAGGTCGTTGCGGCAGCAATAAGTGAGACTACAAAAAGAAGGAGGCCAAATCCGTCGCGTTGGTGTTCGGGGTCCAAGTCCTTAGCGCCTCTTGAGACAAATCGAATCGATGCACCAATCGCCTTTGCAAAGGAGCGCCAGAGAGTTGAGAGTGCACGGAGTAACGAAGGGAGGACTCCACTTCGTTTACGCGGGGAACTTTTCTTTGCCACAACGAAAAATCGTATTGGAAATGATTTTTCTTAACTGTGAGGCGCGCCGTTAAACCTCAACAACAACCGGAACAATCATTGGTCGGCGACGATGCTCCTCGCCTACCCAACTTCCAACAGTCTTGCGTACGACTTGTGAAAGTTGATGTGTGCCATTAATCCCACCGGCGACAGCGCCAGCCAAAGCTCTTTCGATACGACTCTTTACTTCTTCGAATAAAGCAAGGTCCTCTGCAAAGCCACGGGCATGAATATCAGGCCCAGCGACAATCTTCCCAGTTTGTGAATCAATCACAACGATGACAGAAATGAATCCTTCTTCGCCCAAGATACGACGATCCTTCAGCGAAGCTTCAGTAATGTCACCGATGCTCTGTCCATCAACATAGACATAACCCACCGGAACTGCTCCAACGACGTTGGCTTTACCATCCGCAAGATCTACGACTACACCATTATCAACAACAACGGTGTTCGCTCTCTTGACTCCAGCAGAGATTGCAAGATCGGCATTGGCACGCAAATGTCGCCATTCACCATGTACTGGCATCACGTTTTTTGGCTTCACCACGTTGTAGCAATAAAGCAACTCTCCCGCTGCCGCATGTCCAGAGACATGAACAAGCGCGTTTCCTTTATGGACTACGCGCGCTCCAAACCTGGTCAATTCATTGATGACGCGGTAAACAGAGTTTTCATTTCCAGGAATCAGAGAGGAAGCCAAAATTACAGTGTCCCCTGGACCAACTTTGACTCGATGATCTCCATTTGCCATACGGGATAAGGCAGCAAGTGGTTCGCCTTGAGATCCTGTACAGATGAGAACTACACCATCGCCTGCTTCATCAATCTCATCAATTTCAAGAAGTGTATTTGGTGGGATGTGCAAGTAACCCATTTCCGAAGCTAGAGTCATGTTGCGCAACATGGATCTTCCAACAAATGCGACTTTACGTCCGTGAGTGAATGCAATATCAATGACTTGTTGGATGCGATGGACGTGAGACGCAAATGAAGCGACAATCACTCTACGCTTTGTGGATTCAATTACTCGATCTAAAACCGGCATAATCTCGCGTTCAGAAGTCGTAAATCCCGGAATATCTGCATTTGTCGAGTCGACCATGAACAGATCGACTCCGGCTTCGCCAAGCGAAGCAAATCGCGCAAGATCAGTCGTGCGACCATCAAGCGGTAACTGATCCATTTTGAAATCGCCTGTATGCAAGACGATTCCAGCAGGCGTTTTAATAGCAACAGCAAGCGCGTCAGGAATGGAGTGGTTGACAGCGATGAACTCCAGATCAAATGGCCCAACTTTGCGCGTCTGTCCCTCGCGCACCTCAATTGTGATCGGAGATATCCGATGTTCTTTTAACTTTCCTTTTGAGAATGCCAAGGTCAGCGCTGATCCAATGACTGGAATATCCTCACGCTCACGCAAGAGATAGCCGAGCGCGCTGATGTGATCTTCATGTCCATGAGTCAAAAAGACCGCTGCTACATCGCGTAGACGATCACGGATATAAGAAAAGTCAGGAAGTATTAAGTCAACGCCTGGTTGGTTCTCTTCTGGGAAAAGCACGCCACAATCGACAATAAGCAGTTGGCCTTCATATTCAAAGACCGTCATGTTGCGGCCGATTTCGCCTAATCCACCGAGGGCAACTACACGGAGCGTTTTATCCTGAAGTTTGGGTGGCAACCCGAGATCGGGATGCGGATGATTCATTAGTTCACTTTCACGCCGCCGGCGCGTAAATCTTCTCGAAGTTGCGTTACTTGTGCAGCTGTTGCATCAACGAGTGGCAATCTAACTTTCCCGCCAGGAAGTCCCATCATGGCGAGGGCGGCTTTTGTAAGAATCGCACCTTGTGTGCGGAAGGTTCCGGTGTATACCGGCAGAAGTTTCTGGTGAATCTCAAGTGCTCGTGCTGAATTTCCTGCGAACCACGCATCAAGCATCTCGCGAAGATCAGAGCCAACTGTGTGGCCACAGACTGAGACAAAGCCGACTGCACCAACAGAAAGAAGTGGAAGATTGAGAATGTCATCACCTGAATAAACAGGAATACCTGAGCGCTTGATTACCCACGATGTCGAAGCAACATCTCCCTTCGCATCTTTGAGAGCGACGATATTGGGATGTTCTGCAAGTTTGACGAGCGTGTCTGGTTCGATTTGGACGCCAGTGCGACCAGGAATGTCGTACAACATGACTGGAACATCAGTGGCGCCAGCCATCGCACGGAAGTGCGCTTCGATTCCTGCTTGGGGCGGCTTGTTGTAATAGGGCGTTACAACTAACAAGCCATCAGCTCCGGCGTTAGCAGCCATCTTTGCTTGTTCAATGGAATGTGAAGTTTCGTTGTTTCCAGCACCAGCAATTACTTTTGCACGACCGCTTACAGCTTTGCGGACCACTTTGATGATTTCAACTTTTTCGTCATCGCTCGTCGTCGGGGCCTCACCAGTTGTGCCATTAAGAACAATCCCATCGTGACCAGAATCGACGAGGTGAACTGCGAGTTTTTCTAAGCCTTGCCAATCAATAGAGAGGTCATCTTTGAAAGGCGTCACCATTGCGGTGAGTAGACGACCAAATGGCGGCTGAATCGACATGCGCCAAGGCTACTACGGAAGAACTAAGGGGCGACGCGACCAGACTTCTCGAAGGCGGCATAGGTCAAAGGCATCAAGCGCGCAAAGTGCTCTTCCATCTTCTCTGCAACCATCTCGATCTCGCGCTGCGGGTAGCTAGGGAAATGCGAGCCTTCGCGGCTGGTGCGAAGCGAAAGGAAGTTCATAAGCGCACGGGCATTCATGGTGACGTACATTGAAGAGTAGAGAGCAACGGGAAGAACCGCACGTGCAACTTCGCGCGCAACGCCAGCATCGAGCATTTTCTTGTAGTTAGCGTAGGCAACAACGTAGGTATCTTTCATCGCTGCAACGGAGATTTCGAATTGCTCATCAGTACCGTCAACAAAAACATAGTGACCAGTCTTTCCAGTCTGGACAAGTTTGCGCTCCTTATTTGGGACATAGAAGACCGGACGAAGTTCACGATAACGCCCACTCTCCTCGTTATAGGAAGCAATTCGATGTCGCATGAATTCACGGAAAACAAAGATCGGTGCGCTAACAAAGAAAGTCATCGAGGTGTGTTCAAAAGGCGAACCATGTCGCTCGCGCGCCAAATAATTAATCAATCCAGCCGAACGACTTGGATCAGAGTTGACCTCTTCGAGTGAATTTTCTCCTGCTGTGGAAACGCGGGCAGCCCAAATAACATCAGCATCGTTGGCACTTGCTTTAACAAGTTCAACAGTGACGTCATCACGAAAGACGATGTCAGGATGGTTGGCTTCACTCACGAGCGCGACCTTATCTAGAAGGTGGCAGGAGGCTGGGAATTTCTACGGCAGAATGAGCGCGTGTCATCCGATCATGCGTCATTTGATAGGCGCCTTGTGTTGCGCGACTCACTCGCGGTTGCAATACCAGTCGGGACTTATGGAGCAGCCTTCGGGGCCGCCTCAATCGCCTCAGGATTCTCTGTCTTGCAGACTTGTTTACTCTCTCTACTCCTCTTTTCTGGAGCATCGCAATTTGCTGTTGTCGGAGTAATGGGCGCTGGAGGTTCAGCTTTGAGCGCCATCGCGACAGGTTCTTTGTTGGGCTTACGAAACGGACTCTACGGATTACGCATGGCGCCATTATTGAAATTACGTGGATTTAGGAAAGTGCTTGGCGCTCAGATCACAATTGATGAATCAACTGGGGTTGCACTTAATCAAGAATCTCGAGGAAATCAGGCCAGTGCCTATGGTTTCTGGGCAACTGGAATTGGTGTTTATATTTTCTGGAATCTCTTCACTCTCGTCGGAGCCCTTGGTGCACAATCAATAGGAGATCCCTCAGCCTGGGGACTCGATGCTGCGGTTCCTGCTGCATTCCTCGGATTAGTTTGGCCGCGATTAGTCGATAGAAAATCACGAATGGTCGCAGTTCTTGCAGCAACACTTGCACTTGCACTGACCCCTGTTGCTCCAGCAGGAGTTCCCATTATTGCTACCGCGGCAATCGCAATACTTCTGGGTTGGAAGCGCTCATGAACTCGCTTTGGATTGCCACCCTGGCGACAAGTGGAATCTGTTTCCTGTTGAAGTATCTCGGTTACTCACTTCCAGAATCCATACTCAACAAACCTGTCATTCAGAGAATAAACCTTTTGATTCCTATCGCTCTACTGAGCGCTCTTGTGGCTGTTCAAACTTTTGGAAATGATGAGAACGTCGTTTTTGACCACCGGATGGCCGGTGTTGGAGCCGCAGCCGTTGCGTTAAAGTTCAAGGCCAGCTTTCCAATCATCATGATTGTTGCAGCAGTAACCTCGGCTCTGGTCTACCGCTTGTAGCCTCACAATCTGTCCGATTCCAAAATAAACCAAGAGATTATCCTTAAGGCATGTCTACGCTCGGTCTGAGTCAAGCTGAGGCAAATGCTCGGTTGAGTTCTGATGGTGAGAATGTAATCCCGTCCGAGAATCGCTCAACGCTTCTCAAGCAGATTATTCTCATAATGAGTGAGCCGATGCTCATTCTGCTCATTGCTGCCGGTGCAATCAATTTTCTATTAGCTGAGATTCTTGATGCCCTGATGCTGATGGTCACTGTTGTCATCGTCATTGGAATCTCAATTTACCAAGCACGCAGAACTGAAAATGCTCTCTATGCTCTTAAGCAACTGACTGCACCTTATGCAACAGTAATTCGTGATGGAGTTCAGCAACGTATCTCAAGTAATCAGATCGTCGTCGGAGATCTACTTCTACTCTTTGAGGGTGATCGAGTAAGTGCTGATGCAGAGCTCATCGAGAGTTCCACGCTCGCTGCTGACGAATCTACTCTGACAGGTGAATCAGTCCCGGTAGACAAGTCCAACGGCCATCTGGTCTTCTCAGGCACTCTTATTACTCGCGGACATGGCAAAGCAATTGTTACCTCGACAGGAACCAATTCACAATTAGGCAAAATTGGTAAGTCCCTGCAAGAGATTCCTTTTGAACGCTCTCAATTACAACGAGATGTCGACCAGTTGGTGCGCATTATTGGAGTTTTAGGACTCATCACAGTAGTCAGCGTGATTACCATTTATGGAAGCACCCGAGATAACTGGCTAGAAGGTGGATTAGCTGGAATTGCCGCTGCGATGGCGCTCATTCCGGAAGAGTTCCCGGTGATCCTGACGCTCTTTCTTGCGATTGGCGCTTGGAGAATGTCTCAAGTCAAAGTCATTGCTCGTAAACCTTCGGCTATCGAAGCACTGGGGTCAGTCACAGTTTTGTGTGTAGATAAGACTGGCACTCTGACAGAGAATCGAATGACTGTCTCGGAGATTCAGATCAATGGTGAGCGTTATGACATCACCCATCAGATCAGCAATTCAGAGGTATCTCACGCACTAAACATTGCGGCCTTAGCCTGTCCTATCCGAGCATTCGATCCCATGGATAAAGCATTTCAAGTTTTAGTTGCACACAATCCAGATCAACTCAAGGGAATATCACTTCGAGAGTACCCAGTCGAGAATAGCCGACTGGCATACATACATATCTGGGAAATAGATGGCAGAAAGATAGTTGCAGCTAAAGGCGCACCTGAAACCATTAGTCGTCTCTGTCATCTTGATGAGGACAAAAATCTCAGCCTTATGGAACAAGTTCATGTTGCTGCAGATAGTGGAGTTCGAATTCTTGCTATAGCTGAAGCAGAAATAGGTCAGGTAATCCCAGAAGATATCGAAAGCTTGACATTCTCATTTGTAGGACTTGCACTGCTTCGTGATCCAGTTCGTGATGGAGTTGTGGAATCAATCCAGCATTGTGCACGTGCTGGCATCAAAACCATCATGATTACCGGTGATCATCCATCCACAGCCCTGGCAATTGCACGAGATATCGGCCTGCCTCATGTGGATTCATGCCTCACAGGTGCTCAACTTGATCAGATAGATGATGCAGAGTTGATCTCTCGTATTGGTGATATCTCAGTCTTTGCCAGAGTTGTTCCAGAGCACAAATTACGAATTGTCCGTGCCCTACAAAAGAAAGGTGAGATCGTTGGAATGACTGGTGACGGCGTCAATGATGCGCCAGCGCTGCGAGCTGCAGATATCGGTATTGCCATGGGGGCTAGAGGCACTGATGTGGCACGGGAAGCGGCTTCACTCGTGATCACTGATGACAATTACACCTCTATTGCTCATGGCATTGAACGGGGACGTACCACTTACGCCAACTTACAAAAAGCGATGTCCTATGTTGTTGCCATTCATATTCCCATCTTCGGACTGGCCTTGCTTCCAATATTCTCCTCAAACTGGCCCTTGATTCTCTTGCCGGGACTTGTTGCTTTTCATGAAGTCATCATCGACCCCGCATGTTCTGTGGTCTTTGAGGAAGAAAGTCCTGACCCAAAGATTATGGATGAGAAGCCTCGAGGTATACATCGACGCATCTTTACTCGCACTGAATTATCGCTCTCTGTAATCCAAGGATTAACCGTCTTCATGGCAATTTTTGCTCTCTTCCTTCATGCGCGATGGTCTGGTCGATCTGACATAGAAATTCGATCCATGACCTTTGGCGCGCTCATGGTGGCAAATGTGGGTTTGATTCTTACCAATCGGTCACGAACTTTGACAATCCTGCAAACTTTTAGACAGAGAGAGAATCGTGCAGTCAAATGGATTGTGATCGGCGCTTTAACAATACTCCTATCCCTCATTGTGCTTCCGCCGCTACGCCTTATTTTTGACTTAGGTGCAATAGGTCTCTTCGATTGGGTTCTTATTCTTTTTACGGCGACTGTTGGTTTCGGATGGTATGAAATCTACAAGTTCATCAGACAGAAAATGTAGTCCGGTCTTTAACTCGTCTATTTGTCTGTGCTTCTCGCACTTTCTTTAGCATTCCTTTTCCATATGCAAACTATTGCATTCATATCTATTGTGAAAGGACTTAATGATGTACCGACGCATCGCTTCGGTGGCTACATTTACCTTGCTTGGAGCTCTTCTAACCAGCAATACAGTAATTGCAGCACCTAAGCCGAAAGTAAAGTTCAATGATCCCGCAATCGTGACGGTCATTCATGCCATTCCAGCCACTTTTGGCGCGGATAAAGTTGATGTTTACTCCAACAACAAATTAATCATCGATAACGCAGTTCCGGGTTCAGTCAAAAGCTTCTCTTTAGATCCTGGAATTCAGCAGATTTCAATCTACGCTGATGGCGTACTGCCCACATCAGAAACCGCCTCTGTGCTGAGCTATCGACCAATCTATCTTCCTAAAGGCACGAATGTCACTTATGTTGCACATCTCAATGCCATGGAGAAGCCTGCTCTGAGCCTTTTCAAGAATATGAATACTGAGCCTGGAAAGAAGCGTTCTTGGCTTACGGTTCGACATGTTGCAGGGGCACCCGCAGTTGATATTCGAGCCAATTCCAAACTTCTCTTCCGATCGCTTGCAAGCGGATCTGAACGGAAAGTCTCACTTGCTTTTGGCACATATTCAGCTGATGTCGTGCTTGCTGGAACCACCACGGTGGCGATTCCAAGTGCAAATGTGATGATTAAGGATAACGTCAATACGGTTGTCTACGCCTGGGGTTCTGCCACGAAAGGGAATCTTCAGTTTCTAATACAGGAAGTGACAACTAAGTAGTTTGATTCAGCCAACAAACCATTTCTTTGGTTTGCGATCATGCCAGGTAGCGAGTTTGCGGAAGTTTTTCTCAAACCACTGCCTGGCATTCATTGTAATTTGATGATCACTCATAGCATTGAGATTAACTGTAAGAACATCAAGCACTTTGGCTGCTGTAGAGGGATGCTTCTTGCTTAGGAACTCTTGAAAGTTCTTCGCAGCTGATGCCTTACCTTCGCCATGGCCAATCAGAAGAATGACATCGTATTCTCGAATCATCTCGGCTATCGCCTCAAAGTACTCGGGATACACATGATCAGTGTCGTGACCATGATGATTTTGGCCCGTTCGAACATGACGATGGTCAACTTCAACCGGAGCACTGACAAGTTCAGGTAAGTGCTCCGGTCCAATTCCATGTCGCCACACTTTGGCTTCATCGCGCATGACCGCGACGACTGCGAGCTTTTCAGGGCTGCTAACCGAAGATTGCATGGTGTTAGTTGGCCACTGCGATTCGAACGCCGTTGTTCCACTTCTCAAAGTAACCTGCGAGCACGAGGTATTGAGCCTTGTTCTCAGAGGCGAGAACAACATTGACTCGTGCAATCAAGTACTCAGCCGATGGCGCTCCGGGATAGTTCTTCCCAAAGTAGACCTCGTTGAGAAGTGCGGCTGAAGCTGCTCGGAGAAGAATCTGAGAAGCCCCCTTCAGCGTTGTCCCGCCTTGATATGTGAGCGTTGATAACAAGGTATCTCGCCCTGGAATTGAGTCGTTATCCAAGATGCCATCTGAGAGGAGAGAGCTTGGAACCGTGAAGACATCTTGAAGAGAGTCACTTGGAGCAAACTGAGTCGACCAGTCATCGGGATGGTTCTTCCAATAACCTGGAATTCGGCCATACCACCAGAGTTCGATGGTGTTTGTCGACTCGAAAGTTGCTTTGACTTGATCAGTTCCTGCACCTTCAACAGTTGTTTTCACGGTAAAGGTTGTGGCTGGTTGTCCACTTACTAGGACACCATCTGCGTTACAAGAAACGCTCTCCCCTGGTTGAACCGCTGCGTTCAAGAGAACTTGGCATGCTGCGGTTAAGCCAGGCGAAGTGCTGGAAATAGCGCTCACTGTTGCCACCTCCGTACCAGAGTTCTTCACCTGCAAGGAGTAATTGACAGTGTCACCCGAAAACAAAGCAGATGTCTTGGATGATGTCGTGGTGACATCAAGTAAGGGTGCTGCTGCACTGGAAACAGATAGCGGTGAGAGCATCATCGCAATCGTTGCCACCAGAGCAGAGCCTGCACCGACAGCCAGAGCTTTCGGAATACGAACCTCATTCGTTTTTTTGATCTTCATCATTTTCCTTTCCTGTCTTACTTAGGCTGCTGTGCCGAATTTGATATTGGATCCGCTCATAACCAAGCGGAGGCGGGTGCCTTCAAGCAGTGCTTTCTCGCCTTTATACAAAGCGTCTCCCATGTCATCCAGTTTGATGTCTGCGAGTTTGAGGTACACCAAGCGGCCAAGTACATATGTACGTAACTGAAGTTCAGCCTCAGCATTGGCATAATTCGTTGAGAGGTTGATTTTCACTTCATATCCCTCACCGACTTGCTCATAGATCAGCCAATTACGTAGCGAGTTTCGCTTGAATCGCTCTACGTTGCTCTCTTTAACTCTAAAGGTCACAGAGTTTGAAACGACAGCTAAGTACTTATCTGTGCTTTCTTTGACCATGTAGATGTTGCACTCGCCAGAGGCCACCGCGGTGACAGTTCCACGCTGATCTACTGTGCAAAGACTTAGATCATCAGAGTAATAGGAGATTTTTCCCTCACCAGATCCACCGGAATATGCAATATTCACTTTCTGACCAATCACGAGAGATTTGTTTGAGTTTGAAATCAATAGATCATCTTGGACTCGGGTAAAAGAGAACTCCGAGAGTGAACGTGTAAATACTGAGTAGGTCGAATCAGGATAGATGTAATACGCAGCATCTAGAGGATTTGGCAATTGTGGTGTAAGTACCAAAGGCATTGGAGACCAAATTACGCCAGGCTCTTTTAGCGAAGGAATGGTTCCGATGTATGGAGTCCAGTAGCGAATCTCAATTGGTTTATTGAGCGCTGACACAATCGTGCCATCAGAGACTTGGCGCATAGTTACATCGATAATTACAAGACCAGCTGAGACATCCTCTTTTGAACTCAGTGGTGTGACCTGAATCTGAACTGGCTGAGTTGTTGTCGCAGCCGGAATAGCGAGTGTGACAAGTACATTTCCGGTCAGTGACGGTACATAGAAGTAATACACCGAATCGGCACTACCTGAGTAGCTGAAGGTTGTTGGCGCAACTGGGTACGGAGGAGTCGTGTTCGTTGGTGTTGCACCTACCGTTGAAGAGCCACCACCTGTTCCACCTGTTCCACCTGTTCCACCTGTTCCACCTGTTCCACCTGTTC
>CAYSGG010000013.1:0-21687 GCA_964430775.1 uncultured Clavibacter sp.
TCGGTGATGGTCGTTGATGATGATCAAGACCTTGCCGAAATGCTGGGAATTGTCCTCAACGGAGTTGGAATAGAAGTTGATCTCGTCAGCCGCGGAGATGAAGCGGTCGATGTATTTCGCAATAATCCGCCGGATCTAGTCCTGCTCGACATCATGTTGCCTGGACTTGATGGAATTGAAGTCTGTAAACAAATTCGCAAGCAATCGATGCGAGTTCCAATCGTCATGTTGACTGCCAAAAGCGATACACATGACATCGTCCGAGGCCTTGAGGCCGGCGCGGATGATTACATGGTGAAGCCATTCAAACCTTCCGAACTTGTTGCTCGTATTCGCACTCGACTTCGCCGTGCGGGTGGTGAGATTTCAAGTAACCTCACAATTGGAGATCTTGCAATCGACATCGTGGAACACACTGTCACTCGTGGTGGAAAAGAAATCCCACTTACTCGTTTAGAGTTCGATCTCTTGGTTGCACTAGCGAAAGAACCGGGTCGAGTTTTTACCCGAGAAGCTCTGCTAGGTGAAGTTTGGGGCTATCGTCATTCAACGGATACACGCCTGGTGAATGTTCATGTCCAGCGCTTACGTGCAAAAATCGAGCACGATCCCGAGAATCCAACGATTATCAATACCGTTCGTGGAATTGGCTACAAGGCAGGCGCAACAGGTTCACGAGGCTAGTTTCTCCGTGAAAATTCCACGTTTCTTCCGCAAGTCGCTCTTTCGCAAGGTCTTTACGCTTTCAGGAATTATCTCGATCACCCTGATTTACTTCCTAGGCTCCAACCTCTACAACCGAATCTCATCTGGAATCATCAACGAGAAGATCACTGCTTCAATTTCAGAAGGTGAGTCTGCAATTCAATATGCAGATTATCGATTCATTATCGGTTCGCTCGACAGATCGACAGCCTATAAAGAACTCGTATCAGAGATAGTGAGTTCTACAAACGTCAGCGCCAAGGATTCTGGTCGAGAAATTGCGCTCTTTAACTCCAATGATCGGAGAATTCAAGGAATACCTGCGGTCTCTACCTCAAATTTCCTTGAGCCAAATTCTGTACCTGATCGACTTCGTAAAAAAGTGCAATCAGATGACGAGATTCACTGGCAAAGAACAAAGCTTCAATATCTCAACGGTGAGAGATTCGATGGCGTAGTTATTGGGAAAAGAATTGTGATTCCTCGAGCTGGAAACTATGAGATGTATGTGCTTTTTGGATTTGATGCTCAGCAAACCACAATAGATCTCATTGGGCGATCCATGTGGGGCGCTGGGCTTTTACTCATCGCATTGATCATGATTGTTGCGTCGGTAGTTCTTCGTCAGGTAATACAGCCAGTTAAATACGCAGCTGAGGTAGCCGAGCAATTGACGTCAGGAGACTTGCTCAAGCGCATGGAGGTAAAGGGCGAAGATGAGATTGCTCGATTAGGAAACGCCTTCAATGATATGGCTGACACTCTAGAACAGCAGATCTCGCGACTAGAAAATCTCTCGCGCGTACAGCAAAGATTCGTTTCTGATGTGTCTCACGAACTTCGCACTCCATTGACTACGATTCGAATGGCCTCAGATGTGATTTTTTCTGCGCGAGAAAACTTCGATCCAACTATCGCTCGAAGCGCTGAACTTCTTATCTCGCAGATTGAGCGTTTTGAGAATTTACTCTCTGATCTACTTGAGGTCAGTAGATTCGATGCTGAAGTAGCAACTCTCTCCCTAGAAAAAGTGGATATCTCTATTTTGGTCCGTAGATGCGCTGATGATTTGGGTCTTGCCTCCAAAGACAGAGAAGCTGTCCTTCGAATCAACGCTCCAGCAACGCCGGTGATAATTGATGCTGATCCACGCAGAGTTGAGCGCATTATGCGAAATCTCCTGGCTAACGCAATCGATCATTCTGAAGGTAAACCCATCGATGTGACAGTTGAAGAGAATGAGAGCGCCGTATCTATCGCGGTGCGTGACTATGGGGTGGGGCTTACAGAGCAACATATTGAGCGGGTCTTTGATCGATTTTGGCGCGCTGATCCTTCACGCTCTCGCATCCGAGGCGGCACCGGACTTGGGCTTTCTATTGCGCGCGAGGATGCACAATTACATGGGGGAGAGATCAGAGTGTGGGGCGAAATGGGTAATGGTTCTAACTTTGTAGTGACCCTGCCAAAATCACATGGAACGGTGATTGAATCAACTCCACTATCGGAGATTCCAGCAGAGTAGTTTTTCACAGGGTAGTTTTCCTCAAGTAAGTTTTCCTCGAGACTTTAGCAAGAATCTTTCCTACACAATCCAGGCATGAAGTCCAAGAGCAAAAACAAAAGCATTGTCCATGGCCTCAAGACTCTTATCTTTCCCGAGATCTGCATTATGTGTCATCAAGAGTTTCAAGTTATTTGCAACCATTGTGAGAGCCAGTGGATGGGAGCTCCAAGAATCGCACAGACCCAGGGTTTCACAACTTTTTCAGTTGTCACCTATAGCGATGCTGTCTCATCAGTTGTACTGAAAGCAAAAGAAGACCAGAATCGAGTTGCACAAGATCTCATTTCGCAAGCTCTCTTCACTTCAATCTTGGCTTGGCAGAGAGAAATTGACCTCTCTGACGTGCTCTTAGTTCCTATTCCATCAACGAAGAGCGCTATTCGCCGCCGAGGGCATTCATTTCTGCACCCCATTATCAAGAGAGTCTTAACTCGATTCTCAGATCATGGCATCGAGTTATCTGGATGGAGTGAGCTTTTAGTGCACACAAGGAGAGTGCGAGATCAAGCAGGCCTTACCTCAAAAGAAAGAGAGCGAAATCTCAGAGATTCCTTTGCTGTCACAGATGCAACGAGTGATGGTGATCGACTGTTACGTAGACCAATCATTATTGTCGATGATGTCGTAACCACGGGGGCCACACTTTCTAGCGCAATTTCGGCCCTCAGAGAGAGGAAAATGACAGTTTTAGGCGCATCTACCGCGTGTGCGTCGGCCCACCAACTCCTAATACGATAGCCCTCTCAAATCCCATGGAAGGTTGATACGTGGTCGCAATTCTGGACAGGATTCTTCGCGCTGGCGAAGGTCGCGCTCTCAAGCAGCTCGAAAAGATCGCAGAGGAAGTCAACTCTCACGAATCCACCTTCGTAGCGATGTCAGATGATGAGCTACGTGCAATGACCGAGAAGTTCAAGGCACGCCTTGAAAATGGTGAGGATCTCGATGACATTCTGCCTGAAGCTTTTGCAGTAGTCCGCGAAGCATCAAAGCGCACTCTGGGACAACGTCATTACGACGTCCAGATTATGGGTGGCGCTGCATTGCACCGTGGCAATATCGCAGAAATGCGCACTGGTGAAGGAAAGACTCTTGTTGCAACGCTACCTTCCTATCTCAATGCTCTTACTGGACGTGGCGTGCACATCGTCACTACCAATGATTACCTAGCAGAGCGCGATAGCGAATGGATGGGACGTATTCATCGCTTCCTTGGACTCAAAGTTGGCGTGATCCTTGCATCCATGACCCCACAAGAGCGCCGCACTCAATATGCCGCCGATATCACTTACGGCACAAATAATGAATTTGGATTTGATTACTTGCGCGACAACATGGCTTGGAATCTCGCTGATTGCGTCCAACGTGAACACAACTTTGCAATTGTTGATGAAGTTGACTCGATTCTGATTGATGAAGCCCGAACTCCTCTCATCATCAGCGGACCAGCGGATAAACCAACGAAGTGGTACGTCGAATTCGCGAATGTCGCATCTCGCCTGGTGCGCGGCGAGCATTACGAAGTCGACGAAAAGAAACGTAATACTGGAATTCTCGATGCAGGAGTCTCACGCGTCGAAGAGATTCTTGGAATCGATAACCTCTATGAAGCCGTAAATACGCCACTTATTGGCTACCTCAATAATGCGCTCAAGGCCAAAGAATTGTTCAAGCGTGACCGTGATTATGTGATCATGAACGGCGAACTTCTCATCGTTGACGAACACACTGGTCGCGTCCTCTCAGGACGGCGCTATAGCGAAGGTCTACACCAAGCCCTCGAAGCTAAAGAGCGCGTAGAAATCAAAGATGAGAACCAAACCCTTGCCACAATTACGCTTCAGAACTATTTCCGTATGTATGACAAATTGTCAGGTATGACGGGTACTGCGATGACAGAAGCCTCTGAATTCATGCAGATTTATAAGTTGGGCGTTATTCCTATTCCAACAAATAAGACAATGCAGCGCATGGATCAAGCAGATTTGGTCTACAAGACCGAGGAAGCAAAATTCGAAGCTGTCGCAAGCGATATCGTGGAGCGCCATCGAAAAGGCCAACCAGTTCTCGTCGGCACAGTAAGCGTTGAAAAGTCTGAACTCTTGTCACAAGCGCTCCGCCGCAAAGGAATTCCGCACGAAGTACTCAATGCAAAGCAACACGAGAGAGAAGCGGCGATTATTGCTCGAGCAGGAACTGTTGGAGCGGTCACGGTTGCTACCAATATGGCGGGCCGCGGTACTGACATTATGTTGGGTGGTAACCCTGAGTTTATGGCGGATTACGAACTACAACGCCAAGGAATCTCCCCAGTAGACAACGCTGAACAATACGAAGCGCTCTGGCCCAATGAGATTGCAAAGCAGAAAGCTGCTGTCGCAAAAGGTCATGAAGAGGTTGTAGCTCTCGGCGGTCTTTATGTATTGGGCACCGAACGCCACGAATCACGACGCATTGATAATCAGCTCCGTGGTCGTTCTGGACGTCAAGGCGATCCTGGTGAATCTCGTTTCTATCTCTCGCTGCAAGATGAATTGATGCGCAGATTTAACTCAGCGCTTGTAGAGCGTTTCCTTACCGCGGCTGGAATCCCAGAAGATACGCCAATCGAATCCAAAATGGTCACCAATGCGATTAAGTCGGCACAAACTCAGGTTGAATCGCAGAACTTTGAAATGCGTAAGAATGTTCTTAAATATGACGATGTCATGAACCGTCAACGCGAGGTCATCTACCGCGAACGACGTGAGGTTCTTGAGGGTGCCGATATCAAAGAGCAAGTCGCAACATTCATGGAAGACACCATTCGTGGCTATGTTTCAGCAGCTACCAGTGAAGGATTCCCAGAAGAGTGGGATCTTGATCAACTATGGACAGTCCTGAAATCTACTTATCCAATTTCATTCACAGTTGAAGAGCTAGAGAATGAAGTAGGTGGTCGTTCAGGCCTTGATTCCGACTTCTTAGCTCATCGAATTAGCGAAGATGTTTTTGCAGCTTACGAGAAGCGCGAAGCCCAGCTTGGCGCTGAAGTAACTCGAGAACTTGAGCGAAAAATTCTGCTATCGGTTCTTGATCGCAAGTGGCGAGAGCATCTCTACGAGATGGATTACCTACAGGAGGGAATCGGATTACGTGCGATGGCCCAACGTGATCCACTTGTTGAGTACCAGAAAGAAGGATACGAACTCTTCTCAGCGATGATGGATGCCATCAAAGAAGAGATGGTTGGGTTCTTGTTCAATGTCGAAGTCAAAGTTGAAGATAAGCATGTCGAGGCCAAGGGAGTATCTCCTGCTGCCCCAACACAACAACTTCGTTATTCAGCGCCAAGTGAGACTGGTGAAGTTGCTAGAGCTAGCGCATCAGGTGCGGGCGAAGTTTCTCGTAACGCTCCATGTCCTTGTGGATCAGGTAAGAAATACAAACGCTGTCACGGCGCTTCATAGTATTTCTAGTTCGGTACACAACCACTTTCGATCGACGCCTTCGAAGCGAGCAACCATGGCGCGCACACGCTCTTTAAACGCGAGCGTGACCGTCACCTCAATTACTCCCTCAATCGGTTGATTACGGTGAATCTTCCTAATCTTGGGAACTTCGCTCACGGATCCAACTCGCTTCAATAGCGTGTTGTAGGTAAATCTATGGGTAGATCTTGCTACTTGTTGAGGAGATCGGCGGCCAGCCATAACTTCTAAGACGCTGACAACATACGTCAGCGTCCACCTCTCAAGATTCGGTAGATCAGATAAGGGCGAGGGGTTTGGCGCGAAATCTGGATCGTAGGTCTCTCCGTGCGACGTTGGCACCAGATAGAGCTTGTTACTCAAGGTATAGATAGGCAGATCAGTTCGAGTAAAGAGATTGAGCATGGGTTGTTCGATGATTTCAGCAAGGTTGTTTGACGCGAGTTCCATTGGCGAAGACTGGCTCAGAAGAGTGCACTAAGCCTCGTACGAAAGTATGAGAATGTTGAAAAGTCCCATAAGGCTATTGTGTGGATAACTTGCAAAATCTGTCAGCGGTATCGGTATTCATCTCCCATGAATCAGAGAGAAATCAACGAGAAGAGAAAGACGAAGTCAGATCTTAGGCAGAAGTCCTTGAGCGATATCAGGTTGCGAATCAATACCAGGATGATATTCGGTGGAGTCTTGATAGCAGCCTCATTTTTCTCTGCATATCTCATCTCTCAATCTGCAAATCGCATGGTAACGGTCTGGAGCGCGGCAGTAGATGTAGCGCCGGGATCGATCCTGGAAGCAAATGACATTATTGAAACTCAAGTTTTGTTGCCCAATAACGCAGAGTTCTATCTGGACGGTCGCTCATCCATCATTGGAAGTTATGTTCTCCGCCCCCTAGGTGCCTCTGAACTGATACCGGCATATGCGCTCTCAGAGACGATTGCGACAGATTTCAGAAGAGTTCCACTCTCTATTCCTCGCTCTCGAACTCCATTCGGAATCAAGACTGGCGATGTAGTCGATATTTATGGACTTCCACGCCAAGAACTTGCTCTGACAAGCGGCAATGCAAGTACAAAGTCACGACAGATATTGGCTGAGGTTGGAATTGATGGCATTGATTTTGAAGCCAGCAAGTTAGGAGGAGAGATGGGAATTACTCTTCTCGTGCCGACCGAAGAAATTAATGATTTTGTCTCCGCTATGTCCAATTACGAATTTCTCTTGGTGAAAAGTCGGTGAATTTCGGCTTCATCACAGCGCTCACTTCATTTGAACAAGAGGACATCGTTGTTGACTCACTCATCTCGCGAGATTTCTCCTTACTGTGTCGAGCAATGCAACCAGATCAGCTGATTCATGATTTGGGAGTGCTCGGCACTGAACAGCGTGTCATTGTCATCATCGATGAGTTATTCGGCCTCAATACCTTTGAAATCTCACAGCTTCGTTCAGAGTTTGTTGCCTGCCTGGAATTGCCATCTGATGCGCGAGTCAACCGCGATGAACTCATCTCTTTAGTAGATGCTGCCTTACGCAAACCCGAAGAGACTACAGCGACAAAGAAGAGAATTACCGGCTCAAAGAAATGGATTGCTTTTACAGGCTCATCAGGATCTCCGGGAATATCTACAATCTCGCTCAATGTGGCAGCAGAATTAGCCTTGATGCACGATGTCAATCTCATTGATGCAGACCCTCATCGAGGCGATCTCAATACTTTACTAGGGCTAAAGTCCGATGAATGGCAGACTCCATTGAATCCGCGGTTACTGCTCTGGAATCAGAAACTTGATAAGTCTCTCAATCAATTCTCACAATTAGTCGACGATACTAAGGAGAAACTAACCTGCATTGATATCGGCGACGCTCCAAATCTTCATGAGTTACTTACAGATCGACGTAACGAGGGCAAGCGCTACCTAGAGACTCTTGTGAGTTGTGGACGCATAGTGTTTATAGCTCAACCTGATAGCCATGGCCTCTACGAAATGGAGGAGTTCTCGTGCGCGATTCAGGGGTCTCTTCCGCACTTACCCATCACCTTTGTGCTCAATAAAGCAGGTACATCCAATCGCCAGCAGGCGATACAGAAGAGATTTCGCGCCAAAGTGAATGGCAAAGACAATTTTCTCATTCCCCGTGAAGATTCAATATTGGATCGTGCTCAGAGTAGATACGCCACAGTTGTCGAGATCAGTCCACGTAGCCCTCTGCGCAAGAGTTTGAGGCAGCTCTCGGTACATCTCGCTACTGTGAACTAATCAACTTATTAATTCCTATGGAATGTCACGGTATGCCGAAGCCCAATTAGTCTCGAGATTTATCCTTGAGTACTCTCTACTCATGCCATTCCGACATCTCGTTGAAGGGTCTAACGCCCTCTCGCAAGAGGAAATCTCCCGACTCGGAGAACTTGTTGCAGAGTGGCAGTTATTGGCAGATATCTCATTTGCAGACCTAGTTCTCTGGGTTCCAAAGCGCAGCGATGAGAAGAGTTGGCCCGAAGGACATAAAGCAATCGCACAAATTCGCCCCATGACAGCAGCGACGGTTTTTTCTCATGATGTGATCGGAACAGAAGTGACATGGGGAGCCCGGCCAAATATCGATCATGCGCTATCGACAGGTGAGATTGTTCGTGGCACAGAAGCAGAGCAGATAGGCGAATTGAGAATTAAAGAAGAGACAATTCCTGTGCTCTTCAATCAGAAAGTAATCGCAGTAATTTCTCGCCATAGAAATTTAGAGACTATGCGTACGCCATCGCGGCTAGAATTGAATTATCGCGAGATTGCAAATCATATTTATCGAATGATTGCAGAAGGAAACTTTCCAGTTAAGGACAGCGTTTACTTGGCGGAAGCAGCCCCTCGCGTTGGTGATGGATTAGTGCGACTTGATGTAAATGGAGAGATTGTGTTTGCGAGCCCTAATGCTCGTTCGGCCTTTAGTCGTGTTGGTTGGGAGCGTGATCTCGAAGGTCAAGTTCTAGGTGAGGTACTTGATTCGTTGAGCACTAAAAATCAAGGCCTCCAACCCAGAGAAGAGAATTGGCGCGTTTCAATGAGTGGAAAGACTTTGCGTAGAGCAGAGTTTGAGAATGTCGGGGGAGTTGTCGACTTCTTAGCTATTCCATTGACTGAAGGCCACAAGAGAATTGGAGCCGTCGTCTTGGTTCACAATGTGACTGAACTTCGTAGAAAAGATCGCGCGCTCATTAGCAAAGACGCCACAATTCGCGAGATTCATCATCGTGTAAAGAACAACCTGCAAACTGTTTCTGCGCTTCTAAGGCTTCAGGCTCGTCGCATCGAAGATCCCAGCGCGAGCGCAGCTATTGAAGAGGCTGTTAGGCGCGTAGCCTCAATTGCATTGGTACACGAGACGCTCTCCACGAGCGCGCAAGATACAGTCCAGTTTGATGAGGTAATTGGCAAAATTATGCAGAGCGCAGTCGAACTCAGTACCCGTCCCAATCAGATTGCAATTCGTAAATCGGGCGAATTTGGTCTAGTTCCATCCATTGTCGCAACACCTTTAGCTTTAGTGATTACAGAGTTAGTTCACAATGCGCTCGAACATGGACTTTCTGAGAGCGGAAGTTCAGTGGAACTCCGCGTTGAGCGCAACGAAGATTCGATGCGAGTTGCAGTCATTGATGATGGAGTGGGAGTGCCAGCAGGTTTTACTTTGGAGGGTAATACCAATTTAGGACTTCAGATCGTTCATACACTGACCATTAACGAATTAGCTGGCGCCATTGAATTTGTGAAGCCTGAAAAAGGGACAGAGGTCTGGATTAACTTTCGAATGTAAGGCTATTCGAGCCCTTGATGCTCCATCATGCGTGCGCGATTTCGAGCCGCTCTGCGCTTCATTGCGCGACGTTCATCTTCAGATAACCCGCCCCACACGCCAGAATCTTGTCCACTTTCTAGCGCCCATTGCAGACACGCTTCGCGAACATCACAACGCACACAGACCTTCTTAGCCTCTTCAATTTGAGCAATTGCTGGGCCGGTATTTCCAACAGGAAAGAACAACTCGGGATCTTCATCACGACATGCTGCGCGATGACGCCAATCCATTGTCATATTTCCTCTTTCGTTCAGGCGTTGACCAACGAGCATGCGGCTCGAGTGGGTAGTGCTTGGTGCCCGATTGGGCGTAATTACTGGCTAATTCTCTCGCGTGAAAGATTTTTACTCAAGAGTCTGTGACGGCAATTTGATGAAATTGAGGGTGAATTACGCCATGAGAAGTGCCCCCGACAGGATTCGAACCTGTGCACCCGCCTCCGGAGGGCGGTGCTCTATCCCCTGAGCTACGGGGGCGCTTTCGAGAAGATTATCAGTGATTGTTCGTGCCAAGATGCGCAGATGAATCATGAAGCATATTTCGCAACGGGCTGCTTCTGGGGTGCTGAGCGCCGGTTCTGGAACCTCCCGGGAGTCATCTCAACCTCTGTTGGTTACATGGGTGGAACTCGTCCATCACCAAGTTACGAACAAGTGTGCACCGGCACTACAAATCATGCTGAGACTGTTCAAGTCATCTTCGATCCTTCCAAGATTTCGTATCAACGATTACTTGAAGAGTTTTGGACCATGCATGATCCGACATCCTTGAACAAGCAAGGTGGAGATATCGGAACCCAATATCGCAGCGCCATCTTTACCACTAGTGATGAACAGATGATTACTGCGGTAAATTCTCGAGAGATTTACAACGAAGTTTTGAAGAAGGAAGGCTTCGGAGATATCGTGACTGAAATTCAAGATGCTGCGCCACACAAGTATTGGCCTGCAGAGGAATATCACCAGAGATATCTAGAGAAGAATCCCAATGGCTATGACTGTCACTCAACCACTGGTATCGCATTTCCAAAGATTTGATTGATTAAAATTGTAGAAAAGCAACTGCCTAACCGGTGATTACCAGAAGAGCGAGTGCTAGAAAATTGAGAGTTAAAGAAGTAACAAGAGCGAAAGAGTAAGGGAGGCCAGAGAAATGCAGCCAGGATCAGATCTACCTAAAATCAATCCGCTCACCGGAAAGCCTTTTCCGGTTCAAGTTGATGACCAAGAGTTGAAGTCACAGATGGATCCACTCTCTTTTGATGTTCTGCGTAAGGCCGGAACCGAGACCGCATTTACAGGTGAGTATTACGAGACCGAAACTATTGGTGTTTACAAGTGCAAGGCCTGTGCTGCGGAGTTATTCCGAAGTGAGGAGAAGTTCCACTCTGGATGCGGCTGGCCTTCTTTTTATGCACCCACAAAGGATGATGCAGTCATTCTTCTTGAGGATCGCTCACTTGCGCCGCGTATACGCACCGAAGTTCGCTGCGCTTCCTGTGGCTCACATCTAGGCCATGTATTTGAGGGTGAAGGCTACGCAGTCCCTACAGATCAGCGCTGGTGTATCAACTCTGTTGCGTTGGTTCTAGAGCCGAAGAAGTAGTTCACCTCTCCTATCGAGCGTTGAACGCAGCTCTTCTTTAATTGAAGACTCTAGAGAACTTCAATTGCTCGCCAGCAGTACCAGGCAACATGGCTGCGATATGGGGCGTACTTGTGCCCGAGTGAATCGAGTTTCTTTGGGGTGATTTCGGTGCGCATTCCATGGATTTTCTCCCATCCTCGTCTAACTCCAAGATCTCCAACTGGCCAGATATCTTGACGTCCAAGTTGGAACATAAGAAACATCTCAACAGTCCATTTGCCGATCCCAAAGAGAGGCAAGAGGTGCTCCATGATTTCATCGTCATCGAGGCGATGCAGAGAATTCATTGGGACCGCCTTGCTAGTCGTTGCACTCGCTAGCTCCCTTATTGCACGTGCCTTTGAATTCGAACAGCCTGCTGCGCGTAATTCAGAACTGCTGATATCTGCCAACTTTTTTGCCTGCAAAGTTCCGCCAGAGAGGTTTTCAACCCGCTGGATAATTGTGGCAGCAGCTTTGGTTGAGAGTTGCTGAGAGAGAATGGACGAGGCGAGTGATGCGAAGTTACTTTCTCGGCGCTTGTTGCTGGAATTAGGTAACGGTTCCATAACGCCGATAGTGCAGATTCCAGAGCGATCGATGACGGTTGAGAATCTGGGATTGATTTTCACAATTGCTTTAGCAATGGCTGCAGACTCTCGTGTGGTGATTCCACCTGCCGGGCTCATGGAGCCGACGCTAGCAGCGCTCAATCCGTTACGAAGCAAAAAAGCTCTAGTCATTTTCAGTTTTGCAGTCTATTTTTAGCCACTTGCAGGGCTTTTCAGGCTCTCAGAAGCGATTTCCAGTAGAGAGGTGAAACACGATGTCCACTCCCGGAAGCAAAGTTGGCATCAAGGAAGTTGCAGCTGAAGCCAATGTTTCAATTGCAACGGTCTCTCGCGCCCTTCGCGGACTTCACCATGTTAATCCCGAAACACGAAACAAGATTTTGGATGCGGCAGAGAAGCTCAACTATCCCATCCCACAAAGTTCAGCAAAGTCAATTTACGGTCGCACAAACTCAGTTGGAGTTGTTGCTCCTTACATTTCGCGCTGGTATTTCGCACAAGTTATCAATGGAGCAGAACAAGCGCTGCGCGAAGCTGGGCTAGATCTCTTGCTCTATAACTTCTCCCAGATGAAAGGTCGCGAGAGACTTTTCCAGCATCAACTCCTTAAAGGCCGTGTCGATGCCCTTGTCGTAATCAGCCTGCCACCGACAGAAGAAGAGTTCGAATCAATGTTGGGACTTGGAATCCCTATTGCTCTCGTTGGAATGCATCATGCCCAGTGTTCAAGCGTTGCTATTGATGACGTAGCGGGAGCGCGTACTGCAACGCAACATCTCGTCAATCTTGGGCATAAAAAAATTGGATTACTCTCGGGCCGACCAGATGATCCATTTGGTTTTAGCGTTCCTCAGGATCGCCGTAACGGATTTATGCAAGTGTTGGCAGAGAGTGGACTGGAGTGGAAACCTTCTCGCGAGGTCTATGGAGATTTCACAATGCACGGTGCTAGCCGCGCAATGGATGATCTACTTGCTAGACCTGATCGACCAACCGCAATTTTCGCGCAATCTGATGAGATGGCACTCGGTGCTTTACAAGCAATTCGTCGCAATGGCCTCAAGGTGCCAGATGACATTTCGATTATTGGTTTTGATGACCATGAAATGGCTGAATTCTCTGATCTCACAACGATAGAGCAGCCTGTTCAATTAATGGGTGAGATGGCTGCCTGGTCAATCATGGAGCGACTGAAGGCTCCCAAGAGCGAGTCTCATTCACTTACGCTGCCGACCACACTTGTTGTGCGGAATTCCACCCGACGCCTTGAAAGTCCAGGCGAGTAATTCTTGATGAGTTCAACGAGATAACGAGAGCCGAAGAAGAATATGAGTTCCCAATGGTGGCGCGAGGCTGCGATCTATCAGGTATACCCACGTTCCTTCCAGGACTCCAATGGTGACGGCGAAGGCGATCTCAAAGGCGTGATCTCGAGATTGGGATACCTCAAGGATCTTGGTATCGATGCCATCTGGCTCAGTCCTTTCTACACTTCACCAAATAATGATGGTGGCTATGACGTTGCAGATCCACGAGATGTAGATCCCCGGTTTGGAAACTTGAAGGATGCAGTGAGTCTCATTGAGAAAGCTCATGAGATTGGGCTAAAAATAATTGTTGATATTGTTCCCAATCACTTTTCAACCGAGCATCGATGGTTTAAGGAAGCGCTAGCAAGTAATCCTGGATCTCAAGCGCGTTCACGGTTTCATTTTTTTGATGGTCGCGGCGTAGATGGAGAGATTCCACCAAACAACTGGTGTTCAATATTTGGTGGTCCGGCATGGACCCGAGTTCGAGAAAACGATGGATCACTTGGTCAGTGGTATCTCCACCTCTTTGACTCTACACAAGCGGATCTCAATTGGGAAAACCCTGAGGTTTGGAGTGACTTCGAAAGTACCTTACGTTTTTGGCTAGATAAAGGTGTCGATGGATTCCGAATTGATGTTGCACATGGTCTTGCTAAAGAGGAAATTCTTAAAGATCATCGAGACCCAGAAGGCCTAACTCGCGCGCTACGTCTAGATGTAAGCGATATGGCACGAGAAGAGCGTGAATCGCTGCTTTCTGATGTTCCATTCTTTGATAGAGAAGGCGTTCATGAGATTTATCGCCGTTGGAGAAGGATCTTTGATTCGTATCCAGGCGAACGAATGAGCGTTGCAGAAGCGTGGGTTCATCCCAGTTCTCGCGCAGTTCGATACGTGCGTAGCGACGAACTTCATCAGATTTTCAATTTTGACTTCTTAATCGCAGAGTGGGAAGCAAATTTTCTCAAAGCTGCGATTGATAAGACGTTGTCAGAGGTGGCTGAAGTAAGTGCGCCGGCAACATGGGTACTCTGCAATCATGATTCTCCACGATTAGTTTCCAGACTCGGGGGAGGAGAAGTAGGTCGCAAGAAAGCACGAGCGATGGCATTGTTGACTCACGCACTTCCGGGCGGAATTTATATCTATCAAGGTGAAGAACTTGGATTAGAAGATGTAGCACTTCCAGATTCGGCGCGACAAGACCCCGTTTTCTTTCGCACTAAAGGTGTCGATAAGGGACGAGATGGAGCTCGAGTTCCAATTCCATGGCAAGCAAATGAAAAGAGTTATGGATTTTCAACTGGTAAACCCTGGCTCCCTATGCCTGACTACTGGAGCGAGCTCTCTGTTGAGTCGCAATCTAAACCTGAGAGCCATCTTGCGATGTACCGTCAATCAATCCATCTGCGCAAAGAAATCAAAGAAGATCTTGAAAAAGATGTCGAAGTTGAAAATGGAGCAACGTCGTTACATTGGCTCACCTCACCGAAAGGGGTATTGGCTTTTACCCGGGGTGAGAATTTCGCACTCTTTGCGAACACCAATGATCACGAGATTTTGTTACCGCTTGCGGATGTCATGCCCGGTCACGCTAGAGCCGGTCACCATGGAAATTGGATAGTGGCGTTGAGCTCCTCTAGGGAGGCAGCCCTTGTGGCGGAGACGCTCACGTTGCCGCCCCACACGACAATCTGGCTACGCAGCGCGCCTAAGTAACGCCCTGCAACCAAATTGTTAGTCATTTGCAGTCTTTTTACATGGGCTAACCCTTGCCGTGAGAGGGAGCCGAGAGAAGACTGTGGGCAATTCTCCAGAGAAATCTGGAGAACTTCTATGGTCCTTTCGAAAGGGGAAACTATATGACCGCATTCTTGCGGCGTCGTCGAGTAGTTTTGGCGACATCAGTATTTGCGGCGTTAACGCTCGTTCTCAGTGGATGTTCAAGTTCAGATGATTCTGCTGGCGGTGCGAATTGCGACGCATATTCTGCTTATCAAGGTCACGAGGGAACTGAAGTAGAAATCTACTCTTCAATTCGCAGCCCTGAAGCAGAAATTTATCAAGAGTCCTTTGCAGAGTTTGAAGAGTGCACAGGAATCACAATTAACTGGAATGGAACCGCTGAATTCGAAGCGCAACTCCCAGTTCGTGTCGAAGGTGGCACAGCTCCTGATCTCGCAGTCTTCCCACAACCAGGTCTTCTTAAGGCAATGGTTGCAACTGGCAAGATGTTTGCAGCATCAGATGAAGTTTCTGCAGCAGCAGATGAATTCTATGGTCCAGATTGGAAGGCTTACGGAACCGTTGATGGCACATTCTATGCAGCGCCACTCGGAGCTAACGTAAAGTCATTCGTTTGGTACTCACCAAAGACATTCGCTGACAATGGTTGGTCAATTCCAACAACATGGGGCGAATTACTTGCACTCTCTGATCAGATTGCATCAGAAGGCAAAGTTCAACCATGGTGCGTTGGTTTCGGATCTGGCGATGCAACTGGCTGGGTTGGAACTGACTGGATGGAAGACATCATGCTCCGCGTCAACGACGCAGCAACATACGATGCGTGGGTCAACCACACAATCCCATTCAATGATGCAAAGGTCGCAGCTGTCCTCAAAGAGGCCGGCAAGATCCTCAAGAATCCAAAGTATGTAGGAAATGTCTCCGCGATTGCCACAACCACCTTCCAAGAGGGTGGAGCAGGAATTGTTGATGGTTCATGTGCAATGCACCGTCAGGCATCCTTCATCGGCGGAATTCTCTCTGCTGATTACGGCGCAACCATCGTTACCCCAGAAGACACAACAGTTGAAGGCGGAATCACCACCTTCTACTTCCCAGGCGTAACTGCTGATCAACGTCCTGCCCTTGGTGGCGGCGAATTCGTTGGCGCATTTGCTGACCGTGGAGAGGTTAAGGCCGTTCAGTTGTACCTCACATCCCCAGAGTGGAACAACAAGAAGGCTGCACTTGGTGGCTGGTTCTCAGCTAACAAGGGCCTTGATACTGCAAACGTTGCAGATCCAGTAAACAAGAATGCGGTTGAGATCCTCAAGAACGCAACAATCTTCCGTTTCGATGGATCTGACGCAATGCCTGCAGCTGTTGGTGCAGGTTCCTTCTGGAAGGAAATGACTGCTTGGGTTGCTGAGAATAAGTCTGACAAGGCTGTTCTTGATGCAATCGAGAAGTCCTGGCCAAAGTCTTAATTGACGAGGCGCGAAGTAAGGGAGATCTAGTTCGCTAACTTCCTAAACTTCCACAAGTAGTAAAGTAAATTAGTAAAGGCAAGGGGTGTGGTGACAATTTGTTGCCACACCCCTTCCGCAAACAGTGAGGAGTTGCAATGCTGGAATTAGCAGCACGTCAATCGCAACTCGAGCAAGCAGTTTCAAAGTTAACCAGCCTTGTACTCACTATCGTTATTTTTGGACTTCTTGTAGCCCTTGCATTCTGGCTCGCAGAGAGAAGTTCTGAACGAATTCAAAGATTTGTTAAGTACTTAGTTTTCCTTGCCCCAGCGCTGATTTTCCTCTTCATTGGTCTGATTGGCCCAGCACTGAGAACTCTTTACTTATCTTTCCGTGATGCGCGTGGAGACTCCTTTGTTGGTTTAGAAAATTACCAATGGGCATTTACCCAACCTGAGATTCTTGATGTTCTCAAGAACACCGGCATTTGGATGGTCGTGGCCCCCATCGCATCGACAGGATTTGGTTTAACAATCGCGGTTCTCACTGATCGTATGAAGCGTCCAGGCCTTGTGAAATCGCTCATCTTCATGCCTATGGCTATCTCATTTGTAGGTGCAGGAATCATCTGGAAATTTGTATATCAATTCCAACCCAACGATCGAGTGGCTGAAATTGGATTGCTCAGTCAGATTGCCGAGTGGCTGGGTTTTGTTCCCACAAATTGGATTCTCACTTCGCCGCTCAACACCTTCCTACTCATCATTGTCTTTGTCTGGATTCAAACTGGCTTCGCAATGGTTGTACTTTCAGCTGCTATCAAGGCAATTCCTGATGAGATTCTCGAGGCATCGATGCTTGATGGTGCCAGCGGGTGGAAGCGATTTAGCAAAGTAACAGTTCCAATGATTCGCGGGACGATTATCGTAGTTCTGAGCACCATCACGATTGGTGCGCTCAAAGTATTCGACATCATCCGAACCATGACAGGTGGAAATTTCAAGACGAGTGTTATTGCAAACGAGATGTATAACCAATCTTTTAGAGCGTTGAATTACGGCACTGGAAGTGCGCTCGCCGTGATTCTCTTTATTGGTGTGCTTCCACTTGTGGCATACAACGTGCTCCATCTCAGACGTGAGAGAGCGGAGCGATAATGGCAACGAAGTTAGCGAGATTCGCGAAATCTGCGCGTAAGAGCCGTGTAAAAGAGATAGAGGCTGTCAAAGTTCATCTCTCGAGCCCATGGGCAAGCTTTGCTGCAATCGTGCTTGCAGTTCTATGGACAATTCCAACTTTCGGACTTTTTGTCACATCGTTCCGACCCAGCACGGAGATCAACACTTCAGGCTGGTGGAACTTCATCCAGAGCCCGATCTTTACCTTCGAGAATTACTCCCGCGTTCTCTTTGAAGGTAGTGGTGCTACGCCACCCTTGAGCCAGTATTTCCTTAACACTTTTGCCATCGTTATTCCTTCTACAATCATTCCAATCACTATTGCGATTTTTGCCGCTTATTCAATTGCTTGGTTTGATTTCAAAGGTCGTAATCTGCTCTTCTTCTCAATCTTTGCGCTGCAGGTCATCCCTTTACAGATGTCACTTATTCCACTTCTACAACTCTTCTCAGGTGGATTACATCTCGGTACGGTGACAATCATTCCAAGTTTTGGAATCACCGGAACTTTCATTCCAATTTGGTTGGCACATACGATGTTTGGCCTACCACTAGCAATTTTCTTACTGCATAATTTCATCGCCCAGCTGCCACGTGAATTGATTGAAGCAGCGCGCGTAGATGGAGCGGATTACTTCAAACTATTCCGGCAGATAGTTCTACCGTTGAGCATCCCAGCGATTGCATCATTTGCGATCTTCCAATTCCTCTGGGTCTGGAATGACCTACTAGTTGCGCTCACATTTGGTGGTGGCAAGCGCGATATTGCGCCGTTGATGGTTCGGTTGGCAGAGATGACAGGTACACGCGGCGGCGATTGGGAGCTTCTTACTGCTGGTGCGTTTGTTTCGATTCTGGTTCCCGTCGCAGTCTTCTTCGCCCTCCAGCGCTACTTTGTGCGTGGATTGCTTGCTGGCTCGGTCAAGGGCTAATCAAGGATAGATAGTTTTCTCTCTCCGCTTGTTCCATCCTGATGATGGCCAGTGGCATACTGCGCAATATGACCACTTCAGTCCAGGCGCTCGCACTTCAAGAACTCAGAAAGAGAAAGAGCGTCAAGTGGCGACAGTTTCCTAATGATGTTCTGCCATTACCTGTTGCAGAGATGGACTTTCCGATTGCAGAACCAATCAAAACAGCGCTACGGGACATGATTGATCGTTCCGACACTGGATATCTAGGACCATTTCCTGAGATGTTTGAAGCTTTCGCAAATTTCGCGCAATCACGGTGGGATTGGAAGGTCGATTGTTCTCAGATGCGAATTGCAACAGATGTTGGAGTTGGCACTGTTGAAGTGATTCGTACCTTGATTGGTTCTGGCGATAAGGTCATGCTCAATTCACCGGTCTACGACAATATGTGGCGTTGGGTCGCTGAAGTTGGGGCAACGCTCGTCGATGTTCCTTTACGTGAAGTTGATCTGCACTATTCCTTGAATTTCGAAGCGATAGAAAAGGAATATCAATCAGGGGTCAAGGTTCACATTCTCTGCCATCCTCACAATCCAGTAGGAGTCATCTTTACTAAAGAGGATCTTGTAACGCTGGCGTCACTGGCAAAGAAGTATGGCGTCTACATCATCAGTGATGAGATACATGCTCCGCTGGTGTATGAACCACGCTCATTTGCACCATTTCTCTCGGTAAGTGAGGATGCTCAAGAGGTGGGTATCACGATTACCAGCGCGAGCAAAGGCTTCAATCTGGCGGGATTAAAGTGCGCAGTCATTATCACCAACTCTGCGGCGATCAAAGAGAAGATTAATTCAATGCCGATTTCCGTTGCATTCCGCGCATCACTCTTTGGCGCAGTTGCAGCAACCGCAGCTTTTAGAGACTCTGTGTCGTGGTTAGAGGGCGCGTTATCGTCACTCGATGAAAATAGAAAGCTCATCAAATCACTCATCGATTCTCAGATTCCTGCTATTAAATATCGCATTCCTGACTTTGGCTACCTTGCTTGGCTAGATCTCTCTGCTCTAGGTCTTGGTGAAGATCCAACAAAGGTGATTCTCGAGAGAGGAAAGCTAGCTATTAATGGCGGCCATATGTATGGACCTAAGCATGGGCAATTTGCTCGATTCAACTTTGGCACTAGCCCTGAGATCATTTCCGAAGCTTTCAACCGCATTCTCAAGAGTATTTAAGTCGAGATTGTTGGAGTCATGAGTACTCACTATGACGCAATCATTATTGGAAGTGGACATAACGGTTTAGTAGCGGCGTGCTATCTCGCCTTATCGGGTAAGAAAGTGATCATCCTCGAAAAGAATGATTACATCGGGGGAGCAACCACGAGTATCGAGGCATTCAAAGGAGTTGATGCTCGACTCTCTCGCTACTCGTATCTTGTTTCACTCTTGCCGGATCAAATCATCCGTGATCTATCGCTAAATTTCGCAACTATCAGTCGCACAGTTTCCTCTTACACCCCTTATTTCGATGACGAAGGAGATAAAGGTCTTCTCATCAATCGCAACTTTGATGAAGAAACTAAAGAGTCATTAAGCCTGCTCACTGGTAACGACGAGGAATCACTTGCGTGGCAGAACTTCTATAGCTCGGTTTTGGAGTTTGCCCAGGTAGTCGCTCCAACCATGTTGCAACCGCTTCCTACTGAGTCAGAGATCCAGGAACTTGTTGATCCACTGACCTGGATTGAGTTGGTTGAGAACACACTGGGCCAGACTCTGCACGACAATTTCTTTGATGACCTGGTCAAAGGCGTAGTTCTTACCGATGGATTGATTGGAACCTTTACGGGAGCCAATGATCACGCCGCCAATAAGTGCTTTCTCTATCATCTGATTGGAAACGGAACTGGTGAGTGGAAAGTGCCCCAAGGTGGAATGGGCGCCCTCGTTGCCGAATTAGTCCGACGCTGCCATGAATTAGGTGTCGAGATTAAGACAAATGTTGAAGTCACATCACTTCAAGAAGAGGGAAGCAGCATCCTTGTTACGACACAGGATCAGGTATTGCGGGCAAAGATTGCATTAGCCAACTGTTCGCCGCAGGTTTTGGAGAAGATATCTGGAATTCCTGCACCAACGTTACGTGATGGCTCACAACTGAAGATCAACATGGTGCTGCAGAAGTTGCCTGAACTCAAGAGCGGAATCGATCCACGGGTTGCTTTTGCAGGGACATTTCATATAAACGAGAGCTACTTCCAACTAGAGCGCGCCTTTGAAGAAGCACGCTCCGGCAAAATCCCGACAGAGATTCCATCTGAGATGTACTGCCACACTCTCACAGACCCTTCAATTTTGTCGCCAGAACTCAACGCTCGAGGTTTTCATACCCTGACATTGTTTGCACTCCATACCCCGGCATCTCTCTTCGATAAAGACCATGATGCAGTGAAAGAAGAGGTCGTTAAACGAATCCTCTCGGGATTAAATGATTACTTGGTTCGGCCGATTAGTGAATATCTTGCCCTTGATGAAGATGGAGCTCCCTGTATTGAGGCTAAAACGCCTCAAGAACTCGAGCAGGCTATAGGTCTGCCGAGAGGAAACATTTTTCATGGCGATCTGCAATTCCCTTGGAAAGTTAACGGAGATCCACGAAAGTGGGGAGTTGAGACAAACTCTCAACGAATTTTGATTGCAGGCTCAGGTGCGGTGCGCGGTGGTGGGGTCAGTGGAATCGCCGGTCATAATGCTGCGATGGCTGCGTTGGAAACTTTGAAAAATCTGCCGTAGGCTTCATCCATGATTAAAGCCATCCGACGTATTGCTGCAGTTGTTGCATTGATGGTCGTTGCTGTGCGTGGTGCGCTTTCATTCTTATCATGGGTTGAAAAACAAGACGAAGTTCAAGAAGTCTGGGCTGAAGACGAAGAGCTAGAAGAAGCTTTCTAATGACCTACAGCTACGTTCCCGGAACGTGCAACCTAGGAAAAGCAGAGATTCGTCGTCGTCAATTTGTGGCACTTATTGGCCTTGTGCTCACTATCGTCACACTTGTAGGGCTTGTTGGTAGCGATTCTCCCGCCTCTGCGCGCTGGGGACTCTTTGTTCCGTTAATGGTCTTCTCTATTGGCTTTATCCAATCTCGGAAGAAATTCTGTCTGGCATATGGCTTCATGGGCACTTTCAACCTAGGAAAACTAGGAGATCTCTCAAAGGTACAGAGTCCCGAGGATCGCAAAGCTGATCGCAAAACTGCCTTAACTATCCTTCTTCAAGCAA
>CAYSGG010000014.1:0-20767 GCA_964430775.1 uncultured Clavibacter sp.
CTGGGTGAAGAAGAAGTAACGGTTTCAATCACCGTTCGTTGGACTCTGAACTAATCTTTGTTAGTTATTGCGGCCACAGCGAGTTCTGAAGCTAGGGCGCTAGAACCAAAAGTGCGAATGAGGTTTGTGGGTGTGAACCTTCTTGTTGGCCACCCCATATCTACAAAGATTGTGTCTGGTCTCTGTCGATAGATTCTCTCTAGCGCCGCAAGAATTTTTGAATCCCTAAAGGCATCTCTAAAAGCAACTATCACCTGACCGCTCTCCGGGCCATCGAGTGAGACATCGCTCGATTCGAGTTTTACCTTGATTCCGGCATGAGTCAGGCTTCTGCGCAGCCCCCAACCGACAAAACCTGCGGCAATTGTGGGATCGGCAGAGAGTTCGATGAGTTGGATACTTTCTCCGAGCAAGCGAATATCACCCCGGATCTCGAGCCCCTTTTGGAACCTCTCTGTAGCAATCTGTTGCGGCATTGAACTCCCCTGAGATACCGGGCGCTTCCAAGAATTTAACCGTGTTCCATTTGCAAGAATTTCCTCAGCTCCAAGAGTTCCTGTCGAAAGAGCATCTTTAATTGTGTTGAAACTGGTTTCGATAAAGACAGATTGATCGTAGAGCCCAGAAAAGCAAAGTATGTCCGCACCAGCCTTCAGCGCTCTGAGCGCTGATTGATGGATTTTCTTTGGCCCACCAAGTGCTCCCATATCGAGGGCATCGGTTACGACTAGTCCCGAGAAACCGAGTTCGTTACGTAAGTACTGCCGTGTTACTTTCTCTGAACATGATGCTGGATCAATCGGGTCAAGCGATGGAATGACTATGTGCCCTGTCATAACTGATGCAACATTAGATGCGATTGCTGCTTTAAAGGGTCTAACGTGGGTGTGCTCTAGTTCCTCTTTGGTGCCAGGAAGTTTAGGTAGTTGATGATGACTATCTTCCACTACGCCACCATGGCCTGGGAAATGTTTAACGCATGCTGCAACACCTGCTCGTTGCAAGCCGTTAACTGCTTCTGGAATATGTCTTTCAACAATTGATACATCATCGCTGAAAGCTCGAACTCCAACAATTGGGTTTTCTGTCATAACTGAAACATCTGCTACTGGTGCGAGATTGAGATCGATTCCGATGGACTTCAAGATTTTTCCAAGTTCAAAGAATGAATCGTGTGTAAGTTTGAGATCATCACAACGACCCAATAGAGCCGGGGTTGGGAATGGACTACCTTCGGTTACAAATAAGCGAGTTACATCCCCGCCCTCTTCATCAATAGAAATCACGATATTTGGAGAAATTGCCCTGATCTTCTCTATTAAAAGAGCGGTTTGGTCGATTGACGGACAATTTGAACTAAAGAGAGTTAACCCACCTAGCCCATTTTCCAACCATGGATAAAGCCAATCTGGAATCTCTGTTCCGCCAAAACCCGGAGAAAAGTGCGCCAGAATTGCTCTATCAAGCTCATCAAACTTCATCCCTTAACTGCCCCTGATGTAACTCCTGTAGCAATCCTCTTCTGAATCAGCGAGAAGAATATGACGACAGGAATCGCAGTAACGGTGGAGGCTGCCATGAGTGGTCCCCAATCGGTGCCAGTACGGGTTGTAAATCCTGCCAACCAGACCGGCAAGGTGAGTTTGTCCTGGCTCTGCATAATGATGTAGGCCAGCAGGAATTCGTTCCAGGCTTGGATAAAAGCAAAGATTGCCGTTGCAACTAGACCCGGCGCCATGAGAGGCAATAAGACGTAGCGATAGGCCTGAAGCCTGGTGCAGCCATCGACTAAAGAAGCTTCTTCGATGTCATAAGGAATATTGGCAAGAAATCCACGTAGTGTCCAAATTGTAAAAGGCAGAATGAAGGCTACGTAGGTGATTGCAAGACCGCCGATCGTATTTGTAACTTGCAACTTTGTTAAGAGTAAGAAGAGCGGAATAATCAACGCAGACAAGGGCAACATCTGGACAATCAGCAAAGTAGTGATGAAGCTTCGTTTGCCTCTGAACTTCATTCGCGCTATCGCAACGCTGGCAAAAGTGGCTAAGAAGAGTGAAATAAGAACGGTGATAAGCACGACGATGAGGCTATTTCTCAAGCTAGTGTAGAAACCTTCACGAGAGAACGCTTCACGATAGCTATCTAATGTAAATGACTCAGGAAGAATTCTTGGTTCAGTCGAGAGAACGTCTTCGCGCTTCTTAAAAGATGTAGTGAGCATCCAATAAACCGGAAAACCCATCAAAACAATGGAGACAAGACCTGCAATATTTGAGAATACAGAACTTCTCTTATGCATTGCTGTCTCCAATCTGCACCATTTTCTTGATGTAGAACCAGGTGACTCCAAGGAGTGCAACAATCATGAGTAGGGCTATTGCAGCGCCCATTCCATATTCACTCAATCCAAAAGACTTCTCAAATGCATATATCGCCATGGTGTAGTACTCGGCAGGTGGCCTGCTATCAAGCACGACCCAGATCTGCGTAAAGACTTGGAAATCCCAGATTATGGAAAGGCTGATCAAAATCACGTAAATCGGCATTAGTAGAGGAAGTATCACAGCGCGAAAAATCTGCCGCGAATTTGCGCCATCTATTGCAGCGGCTTCAATGAGTTCTCGTGGAACTTGAGTAAGTGCGGCATAGATGCTGATTGTTATGAATGGGACGGCGCCCCACGCAACAATCGCACCAATGATTGTGAAACCTGAGAAAGTGCTCGTAAACCAGTTTCGCTGTGCAAAATCGAACCCGAGGCGATTAATTGTTGAAGTGATGATGCTGAATTCATAGGAAAACATCCACTTCCAAATAGATACCCCCACAAGGGCGGGGATAGCCCAGACCAAAATGAGAGTTGTGTTCAAAAGCCATCTAATTATGGGATTCATCCGTACCATCAAATGTGCAAGCCAGGCACCTACAACAATTGAGACGAAGACCATCCCAAAAGTAAATATAAATGTGCGACGTAGAACAACCCAGAATTCTGAATCACCTATCAACGTTTGAAAATTCTCAAAGCCAATCCATACTGGAATTCCAGCGATGATCTCCTCTAGACCAAACTTCTGAAAACTAAGAGTGATTAAGCGATAGACAGGAAAGCCAAGAATCAGCAAAATCACTGAGAGTGCAGGAGCAATGAGTAGATAAGGCCAGAGCGCCTTTCGCTGCTTGCTATTGCGCACCATGACTGACATATCTGAATGATTCCCTAACTACGTGTCAATTACTTTGAAACAAGGGTGGAGAAAAAGAGTGGAGAGTGGAGCGCCCTCGACGCTGCCACTCTCCATTCTCTCGTGAGTGACTTAGGCTGTTAGTTCAACAGCTTAGTGATCTCCTCAGATGCGTCCTTTGCTGCCTGTGCAACTGTCTTCTTTCCTGTTGCGATATCAGAAAGCATGGTCTGTAGAACGTTTGCGTTCTCAACGTTGACCCACTTCTCTGCTGCAGGAACGAACCATGTTGAGCTAGCACCCTTAGCAACTTGTGCGTTGCCTCCCTTAACAAGGGTCAACATGCTTGTGTTGTTTGGCAAGTTTCCAACCTTCACGATCTCACGCATTGCTTGACCGGAAGTAAAGGACTTAATCCAGTAGGTTCCCCATTCAGGGTTCTTTGCCTTTGCTGGAACAGCGAGATTTGAACCACCTAGGAATGCAGGCATGAATTCACCAGCACGGATGGATGGCATTGGGAAGAAGGCGCCCTTTTGTGGGGCAATACAGCAGGTTTCCCAACCGTTGGAGTAGCTCATCGCTACGTTTCCACCCGCAAATACTTCCCATTGTCCGCCTTCATCGCCTGACTTATCAGCCTTTGAATACTTATCAACGATGTTCTTCCAACGATTCAAGCCTTCAATTGCGGCGGCAGAATCAAGTGAACCTTTCCACTTGCCACCTTCTTTGACAGCAATTGCTCCCTTGGAGTCATATACGAATCCCATCGCTGCGTACCAATACTTACCTGGCATATAAACAGCTGAGAACTTTGAGTTGCTTGAGTTTGCAGCCATCAAACGATCAGCTGCAGCCAAGAATTGCTCATAAGTCTTAGGGGTCTTGATCTTCAGGTTGCTAAAGAGATCGGTTCGGTACATAACAGCACGTGAACCGGCATAGTAAGGAACTGCATAAAGCTTGTCGTTGTAAGTACCGGCTTCTTCAAGTCCCTTTAACCAGTTAGTGCTGTAAGCAAACTGGCTCTTTGAAGGAGTGAGATCTTTCAACGCGCCTGCGGCGGAGTACTTCAGGACTTGAGTGTTACCAAACTCAAATACGTCTGGTGCATTACCTGCAACAAGAGCGGCATCGAGCTTCTTGAGTGAATCTCCCCATGTCTGGTATTGGATATCGACCTTAACGTTTGGGTACTTTGAATTGAACATCTTGTTTGCACGATCGATTGCTGCTGGCCATGACTTCGCATCGCCTTGAATCCATACCGTGACTGTGCCTTTATCTTTTGGCGCTGCAATTGATGCGCTCGCTCCTACGAAGAGCGAACCAATCAGCGTCATTGAAGACAAAATGGCAATCGCTTTTTTGCGCGTCATGCGCATGAGGGACCTCCCACTTTCATCTAGCCTCTGGGGAATCCAGGGCTCTTACTGGGTTGGTCTAGTCCAATTTTGAGAGAAATGCTAGTGTTCTAGGAGAGATTTTTGAGATTGTTACTAAATCGGTACCCGAGCAGGGCGCTCGGGCCGAGGAGTTTGGGGGTGGATACGCATGGCAAAAGAGGAGTTCCTCAAGCCAGTTCGCATCTCCGAACTTATCCGCGCAGATCTCGCGGAGTTGCCCGTACATGACATGATCCCAACTGAACGTCAGATGGCGGAACACTTCGGTGTATCTCGCGTGACGATTCAAAAAGCTCTGCAGATTTTGGAACAAGAAGGAACAATCTATCGACGTCGGGGTGCTGGAACTTTTGTTGCACCGTTGCGCAACACTCCACAACACGGGCTTCGATCATTTAGCGAAGAACTTGCACTCCATGGAATTAGATCTAAAACCGAAGTTATAGACGTCAAATTAATTGCCAAGTCAAACAAGTCAAATGAAGACTGGGTTGACCTTGATGAACCTTCTTACCGAATCGAAAGAATCAGGTACAAGGGCGAAACGCCATTGTCATGGGAAGTATCTTTTGTCCGTCAGAGACTCGCGCCAGATTTAGACAAAAGGAATTTATCGGGTTCGCTTTACAAGTTGCTCTCTGAAAAATACGGACAGACAGTAGAAAGCGCAGATGAGGAAATTACTTCGCTATTGATTGGCAAAGATTTGTCTGGGAAGTTAAAAGTCTCCGTTGGAACTCCCGCATTAGAGATTCAACGCAAGGCATTCAACAAACGTGGTGACTGTGTTGAGATGGCTCGTGCGATTCGACCAAGTGGCCTTGAACTTTTGCGATATAGCGTTCGCAGATAAAAACGTACTTGTGGTGGGTAGTGGATTTGAACCACTGAAGGCAGAGCCGGCGGATTTACAGTCCGCTCCCATTGGCCGCTCGGGCAACCCACCGCTAGTACGTGAGGTGCAAGGGTAACAACTCACCCTTGCAGTCACAAATTGCTACAAATTACCTCTTGTTATTTACTTGATTGAAGCTTCGTAGATGCTCTGAATCGTTGAATCCAGCGCAGCATCGAATTCTGCTTCGCTCTGTTGAGCAGTGAGACCTTCTGCAAGAGCGCGTGAGAATGAAGCAATAACGCCTGCATTCTGCGCTAACAACTTATTGGCATCTTCACGTGAATATCCACCAGATAGTGCAACAACACGTACCACGCGTGGGTGATCAACGAGTTCCTTATAAAGGTTTGCCTTTGTAGGAATGGAGAGCTTGAGCATGATGTTCTGATCTGCGCTGAGGCTATCTGCGTACTGCAGAAGTAGCTTCTTCAAAATCTCTTCTGCTTCTGCCTTTTGTGGGCTCTTGATGCTTACTTCTGGTTCGATGATTGGGACAAGTCCACCAGCGATAATCTCTTTGCCGATTTCAAATTGTTGCTTGACAACCGCTTCGATACCAGCTGGGTTAGCCATGTTAATGACAGAACGCATCTTGGTTCCAAAGACTCCGTGCTTATTTGCAGCAGCAATGCGTGCGCTGAGTTCTGGGATTGGCTTCATGAGTTGGACATCATTTGCTTCATCCGCAAGACCGTTATCTACCTTGAGAAATGGAACAACTTTCTTTTTGGTCCAGAGATATTCGGCTGAGCCGATACCGTCAATCGTGCGCTCCATGGTCATCTCGAAAAGGATTGCGCCGATAACGCGCTCGCCGTTGAATACCGGAGACTTGATGAGACGTGAGCGCATCTCGTGCATGCGATCAAACATTTCAGCTTCATTGGAGTAAGCAGATTCAGTGAGGCCATAAAGTGAGAGCGCCTTAGGCGTGCTGCCACCACTCTGGTCGAGAGCTGCAATAAAGCCCTTACCGGATTTCATCTGCTGGAACATGTCGTTATTCATCAATACTCCTTGAATTGTTCTCTGGAAAGAGATCTCTAATTGCCTCGGATACAACGCTGAATGCGAGAAGGCCCCAATTCTAATAGGTCTCATACGAGGCGCTAACCAAGGATTTCTCGCTCAATTTAGGCTCACGATACGGTAGGGCTATGGCAGATAGCAGTTTCGATGTCGTCTCAAAAGTCGATCGTATGGAGCTAGATAACGCTCTTAATCAGGCATCCCGTGAGGTCGCTACCCGCTTCGATTTCAAGAACACCGGCGTGAAGATTGAGATGTCTGGCGAGAAGATCCTGGTTGAGGCAGAAACTGAAGAGCGTGTGAAAGCAGCCCTTGATGTCTTTAAGGAGAAGCTGATTAAACGTGGAGTTTCCTTAAAGCATCTTGATATCGCAGATCCTTCCCAGAGCGGCAAGGTCTATCGCATCTTCTGTACCGTTAAAGAAGGAATCTCTCAAGAGAATGCCAAGAAAATCACCAAGCTATTGAAGGATGAAGGTCCGAAGTCTGTTCGAACCCAGATTCAAGGCGATGAACTAAGAGTCTCAAGCAAGAGCCGCGATGACTTGCAGACCGCGATTGCTCTCATCAAAGAAGCGAAGTTGGATTTCGCAGTTCAGTTTACGAATTATCGATGACCAAATTCAATAAAGGTCTGCTCTTTGGAATCTCTGCTTATCTGATCTGGGGATTACTTCCACTCTATTGGCAGTTAGTTGAAGAGGCTGGCGCCTATGAAATCTTGGCGCACCGCGGTATCTGGTCACTTCTCTTATGTGCATTGCTGCTTGCGCTCCGCAAACAGATTAAAAGCGCATTCGTCATGGTGCGATCATCCCGGACGCTCTCTCTACTATTTCTTGCATCTGGTCTCTTAAGCATTAATTGGGCTGTTTATATCTGGTCGGTTACTGTCAATCGAGTTGTTGAAGCGGCTCTTGGTTATTACATAACTCCGTTGATCAATGTGACATTTGGAGTGCTCTTGTTGCGCGAAAGACTTCGTCCCTTGCAATGGACCGCAGTTGGATTAGCTTCCGTCGGTGTAATGATTTTGACTGTCGGTTATGGCGCCCTGCCTTGGATTGCCCTGGTTTTATCGATTTCGTGGGGTAGTTATAGCTTGATCAAGAAGTCCCTCAATCTTGGGGCTTTAGAAACGCTATCTGTAGAGACTCTTTTTGCCTTCCTGCCAAACCTGGTTTATCTCTTCATCATTGAAAGCAACGGAACTGCAGAATTTGGTGATGGCTTTGTGATGTCCTTGCTGCTCTTTGGCGCAGGCGCTGCGACCGTCGTTCCGCTACTGCTATTTAATGGCTCTACTACTCGTTTGCCGTTGAGCACTGTCGGTTTATTGCAATACATCACTCCGACCATCATGTTCTTCATCGGCATCTTCATCAATAATGAAGATATCTCCCCTACCAAGGTGGCTGGTTTTGTATTTATCTGGATTGCACTTGCGGTCTTGAGTCGGGATTTGTACCGATCAAGCCGTACGCTCAACAATGGCCTGACATAGGTTTTCAAGCGCGCTACGTGCCGGTCCTGTTGGCAGCGAATTTAAAAGCTGCTTTGATTCATCAGCTAAGTCATGTAGGTATTTCTTCGCATCTTTAAGGGCTTGGTGGCTGCGAAGTTGTGGGATTACTTTTGCAACTGTTGCATCATCCATCGGAGCTGAGAGCAAAGTCTTGAGCTCTGCATCTTCTGGTCGATCTGATCTCATGATCTGTAAAGTTACGAGAGTTGGCACACCTTCTTTAAGGTCAGTACCTGGAGTTTTGCCTGATTGCGATGAATCGCTTTCGATATCGATGACATCATCTGCTAACTGAAAAGCAATACCAATCTTCTCGCCAAAAACAGTTAGGGTCTCGACGATTGACTTATCAGCGCCAGCAAGAAGTGCACCAAATCGCGCGCTCGTGGCAATCAGAGATCCTGTCTTATCTGCGACCACTTGAAGATAGTGAGTGAGAGGGTCGGTACCGTTCTTTGGTCCTTGGGTTTCTTGGATCTGGCCGATGACGAGGCGTTCAAAGGTTTTAGCCTGCAAACGCACTGCTTCTGGGCCTAAATCAGCCAATAAATCCGAGGCTTTTGAGAACAAATAATCCCCGGTCAGAATCGCGACAGTATTTCCCCAGCGATTATTAGCGCTCTCAACTCCACGACGAAGCGGAGCCTCATCCATCACATCATCGTGATACAGAGTGGCAACGTGAGTGAGTTCGCATACGACTGCAGCTTCAATAACTTCCTTGGTTTGGCCGTTACCAAAGTGTGAGGCAATCAGAGTAATGAGTGGACGGAATCTCTTTCCACCAGCCTCAACGAGATGGCGTGATGTCTCGACGACCAGTGGGTAGTCACCTTGAATATGGCTGCTAAGAAGTTTCTCTACTTCATCCAGTCCGCGTGCAAGTTCCTTCTCCAGGTTTGCATCAAGATTGGGAATTCCTACGCTAGACATCGCAACTACCGAACGAAAGTTGCAAGGGATGCAATCGCATCCAAGATTGGGGTTGGGAATACCCCGAGCACAATCGTCAAGATTGCTGCAAGCCAGATTGTGATATTTGTATACAGTGAAGGAATCGTCACAGTCACAGTATCTTCTTGCGCATCAGTAAAGAACATCATGACAATAACGCGAATATAGAAGAACGCTGCGATTGCGCTGGATAGAACGCCAGCAACAACAACTGCAATATTGCCGCTGTCATAAGCTGCAGTGAAGATTGTGAACTTACCGATGAATCCTGCAGTCAACGGAATTCCTGCAAATGAGAGTAAGAAGGTTGCAAAGATCAACGCAACAGCTGGGGAGCGTTTAGCAAGACCAACCCAGCGATTGAGATCTGTGACTTCACCAGATGAATCACGTACGAGAGTCACCAGTGCAAATGCGCCTAGTGTCGAGACTCCGTAGCTAGCAAGATAAAAGAGTGATGCCTTGAGGCCCTCTTGATTGAGAGCTAGAACGCCAGTGAGCAAGAAACCAGCGTGGGCTATTGAGGAATAGGCCAACATTCGCTTTACATCACGCTGGGCAATAGCGATAACTGAGCCGACAATCATCGTGAGAATTGCGACCGCGGTAATCAACGGTTTCCAAGTCCAGACTGCTCCGCCGAGTGCAACGTAGAAGATACGTAGCATCGCACCGAATGCAGCCACTTTGGTAGCCGCTGCCATGAATGCAGTAATCGGTGTTGGTGCGCCTTGGTAAACATCAGGAGTCCAGGAATGGAATGGTGCAGCTCCAACCTTAAAGAGTAATCCGACGCTGAGTGAGACCAATCCAATAAGCAGGAAGGCTTCATTGCTAGAGCCGCCCGCAACAGCTGAGTGAATCGCACCCAGTGAAACATCGCCGGCAAATCCGTAGAGGAATGCGGCGCCAAAGAGGAAGAATGCTGATGAGTAAGCACCGAGCAAGAAATACTTGAGAGCAGCTTCTTGAGAGAGCAATCTGCGGCGGCGTGAGAGTCCAGCCATCAAGTACAACGGCAAAGAAAGAACTTCGAGTGCAACAAAGAGAGTGATCAAGTCATTAGCGGCTGGAAAGAGCATCATGCCGCCGACTGCAAAGAGTGTCAGTGGATAGACCTCAGTCTGAATCTTTCCAGTCTGTAGCGCTGTGCGTTCTTCGTTAGAACCAGGAACTGCAGATGCTTGAGCTGCGAAGGCATCGGTATCTGCAAGAAGCAAGAATGCGAAGAAAGCTAGAACAAGGATCGTGCCTTGCATGAAGAGCACAGGGCCATCTACAACAACGGAGTTCACGGCAGCGGTCGCGGTTGATGTTCCACGAAGTCTGAGAACTTGAGCAAAGCTCAGAACAATCGCGCCAAGAGCTATCGCAAGTTGGATAGGAGCGCGATGGCGCGCAGAGACAAATGCTTCGACAATGACAGCAATAACCGCAGCACCGAAGATGACCAACATCGGAGCTAGGGCGCTATATTCGAGCGCAGGGGCATCAAAAATCATTATTTATCGCCTCCTACGATCGGTGCTGGATCGCTAAAGCCAGCCTTGGTGATGGTCTCTTGGGCAGCAGGATTGATGACATCAAGCGCCGGCTTGGGATAGAAACCAAGAGCAATAATGATTGCAATTACTGGAGCAATTGCTGCAATCTCGCGCTTGTTGAGATCAGGCAAGTTCTCATTTCCTGGAGTTGTTGGACCATGAAGCGCTTTCTGAACTGGGATCAAGATATAGAGCGCAGCCATGATAATTCCAAAGGTCGCGATGATTGCTGCGACTGGATAACGAGTATATGTACCAACCAGAACCAGGAACTCGCTAACGAAGCTTGATAGACCAGGAAGTGCCAATGAGGACATTCCGGCGATAAAGAATGACCATGCAAGAATCGGTGTAACGCGTTGTAGTCCACCAAAGTCAGCAATCGTTGATGAACCGCGTCGAGAGATCATCCAACCTGCAGTCAAGAAGAGCGCAGCGGTCGAGAATCCATGGTTCAACATGTACAACGTCGCACCAGAGTTACCTTGCGATGTCATTGCAAAGATTCCTAAAGTGATAAATCCGAAGTGCGAGATTGATGTAAATGCAATCAAGCCCTTAATGTCTTTCTGGCCAATTGCAAGGAAGGCGCCGTAAAGAATTGAGATTACTGAGAGCGTGATAATCAGAGGTGTGAATGTGCGCGCAGCATCAGGGAACAGCTCGACGCAATAACGGATCATTCCGAAGGTTCCAACTTTGTCGAGCACGCCAAGTAACAAGATTGAGGTTCCTGGAGTTGCTGACTTTGCCGCATCTGGCAACCACGTATGAAGCGGCCACAACGGCGCCTTGATTGCAAAGGCGATGAAGAATCCAAGGAATAAGAAGTTCTGGGTAGTCGAATCAATCTGCAGTGTCGAGAGCGCCTCGATATCGAAGGTGCGACCGATCTGATTTCCAGAGATGACGAAGATTCCGATGATGGAGGCCAGCATCAAAAGACCGCCAAAAAGGCTATAAAGCAGGAATTTCACGGCTGCTGCTTGGCGAGCTCCGGTGCCGTAACCGCCAATCAAGAAATAGACCGGAACCAGCATCGCTTCAAAGAAGACATAGAAGAGGAATAGGTCGGTTGCTGCGAAGACACCGATCATCATCGTTTCAAGAATCAAGATCAGGACATAGAAAGTCTTAACGCTAAAGCGACCATTCTCTGATTCGTTCCAACCGCCAACAATCACAATCGGTACAAGTAGTACCGAGAGCAAGATAAGGATGAGTGAGATGCCATCAACGCCTAGTTGGTAATTAATTCCAAGGGCTGGAATCCAGGAGTACTTCTCGACATATTGGTATCCACTCTGATTGGCCTCAAAGCCAAGTGCTGCAGAGATACCAACGCCAGCTACCAGAAGTGAAATTGCAAGGGCAATCTGCTTAATCAATTTAGTGTTAGCCGCAGGCATCAATGCAATAAAGATAGAACCAAGTAGCGGCAGAGCGCCCATTGTTGTCAGTAGGTTCATAGCGTCACCACCAAGACTGTTACGAGTGCAAGGAGCGCTCCAATAAGAATGAGTAACGCGTAGTTGCGGACATAGCCCGTCTGAAGCTTGCGCATACCGCGCGCGCTACCGACTGCCGATGCTCCAACGCCACGTACGACGCCATCGATAACCTTCTCATCAGTCTTCACAAGAACCTCAGTTAACTTCTGGCCAGGGCGCATGAATAGGAACTCGTTTGCATCATCTTGCAAGAGATCACGGCGAGCGACGCGGGTAAAGATATTGACATCTTGTGGAGCAGTAGCTGAAAGCTCACCACGATATTTCGCCAGGGCGATTCCAACTCCAATCAATACCGCAGTAACCGCAAGTGCTGAGACGACAATCGGTGGCAAGAATTCGGTGTGCTCGTGATGATGCTTATCTACTACTGGCGCGAGCCATTTAACAATGGCTTTTCCGCTATAAAGCAGGTAACCAGAGGCCACAGAACCAATGGCTAGTACTGCCATCGGGGCCCACATCAAGAATGGGGATTCGTGAGGATGGGCGTCATCTGCCCAACGCTTATTTCCAAAGAAAGTCATCAACATAACGCGAGTCATATAGAACGCGGTGATGATCGCACCAAGAAGCGCAGCTGATCCAAAGATCACGCCTTGTACGCCGCCTACATTAAATGCAGTTTCGATGATCTTATCTTTGGAGTAATAACCAGCAAATGGTGGAACACCGATGATTGCTAGATAACCAAGACCAAATGTGATTGTTGTGATTGGCATGAACTTTGCTAGGCCACCATAACGACGCATATTCACTTCATCATTCATGCCATGCATGACAGAGCCTGCACCAAGGAACATTCCGGCTTTGAAGAAGCCGTGGGTTAACAAGTGCATGATTGCGAAGGCATAACCTGCAGGACCAAAACCAGTAGCAAGAATCATGTAACCGATCTGCGACATGGTTGAGGCAGCGAGTGCTTTCTTGATGTCATCTTTTGCTGTACCGATGATTGCACCAAAAAGCAGGGTGATAATTCCGATAATCACAACAGCAAGTTGAGCATTTGGTGCGTTATCAAAGACGAAGTTAGAACGAGTGATTAAGTAGACGCCTGCAGTAACCATGGTTGCGGCGTGAATCAATGCAGACACCGGAGTAGGACCAGCCATCGCATCGCCGAGCCATGCTTGCAATGGGAACTGTGCGGACTTACCAGTAGCAGCAAGGAGCAACATCAAGCCCATCGCAGTTAGGGCAGTCTCACTTGCGCCGCCGACTTTCTCTTCGATGCCGATAAATGAAACAGCGCCGAAGTTTGCGAAAGCGATCATGATTGCAATCGATAGACCAAGGTCTCCGACGCGGTTTGCTACGAAAGCTTTCTTTGCCGCCGTGGCGTACTCAGGCTTCTGATTCCAGAAACCAATAAGTAGGTATGAAGCAAGGCCCACACCCTCCCAGCCCACATAAAGGTTGAGATAGGAATCGCCGAGCACAAGGAGGAGCATCGAAGCGATAAAGAAGTTCAAATACGCGAAGAAACGGCGGCGATCGCGGTCATGGGACATATAGGCAATCGAATAAACGTGAATCAAGGTTCCAACGCCGGTAATAAGAAGTACGAAAGCTATTGAGAGTTGGTCAAGCAATAAACCGGCATCAACATTAAATGAGCCAACGGAGATCCAGGTAAAGAGTTTCTGAGTGACGGCGCGAGATTCTTCGGGGCGATCGCGCATCGCAAGGAATTCCATAGCACCGATGGCAAAGGTGCTCGTAGAAATCAAGGTTGCGAAGATATGTCCCCACTTATCAGCTTTACGTCCCAACAACATCAAGAGCGCTGAGCTGAAGAGCGGCAGCGCGATGAGGTAAACCAAATTCGATGATGTCATTTATCGACTCAACAAACTTGCATCATCAACTGATGCAGATCGGCGGGACCGGAAGATAGTGACGATGATTGCAAGGCCAACCACAACTTCGCAGGCAGCTACCACCATCGTGAAGAATGCGATGACCTGACCTTCGAGATTGCCATTGATCTTTGCGAAAGTTACAAAAGCTAGGTTTGCGGCGTTGAGCATGAGCTCGATACACATGAAGACCACAATCGCATTACGGCGAACAACAACTCCGACTGCGCCAATTGAGAAGAGAATGGCTGAGAGATATAAGTAATTCGTTGGATTCATTACTTCTTGCCCTCCTCATCAATCTTTGGAAGACCTTCAAGAGCATATGACTTGGTCTCTTGAACATCTCCACGGCGATGAAGAACTTCAGCGATCGAAAGATCAGAAGGTGATCCATCAGGCAACAACGCTGGAAGATCGACTGCGTTATTGCGGGCATACACACCAGAACCTGGAAGACCTGCGGCGGTTGCAATCGACTTGCCACGGAAGCGAGCGATCGAACGGGCGCGCTGTGAGGTCTTGGCGCCATCGCTCTTCTCAGAGTGGGCAAGAACCATTGCGCCTAAGGCTGCAGTAATAAGGAGCGCAGAAATCACTTCAAAGGCCCATACATAGTCGCCAAAGAGCAGCTGGGCTAGGCCCTGAACGTTGCCGCCTTCGTTGGCCTCGGCCAATCCAACTGAACTAGTACCAAGATCTGCGCGGGCAATAAGTGAGGTGAGTGCAGCAGAGAAACCGAGTGCGGTGAAAATCGCAACGGAGCGAAGTCCTTTGATCTTCTCAACCAGAGAATCAGATGAATCAACGCCAACCAACATCAAGATGAAGAGGAAGAGCATCATTACCGCGCCGGTATAAACAACAATCTGAACGATTCCCAAGAATGGCGCTTCGAGTGCGATGTAGAAAATCGCCAAAGTAATCATCACCCATGCAAGAAGAATCGCAGAGTGAACTGCTTTCTTCATGAAGAGCATCGCAATCGATGCTGCGACTGCTAAAGGTGCAAGCACCCAGAAGAGGATTGATTCGCCGGTCACTTATTTACCTCTTGTGAAGGATGTGATTCCTTGATCTCGCCACGGTAGTAGTTGTTGTGATCAGAACCTGGATACATCGGATGTGGAGGCATCAACATTCCATTGCGAAGTGGGGCAAGAAGATCTTCTTTCTCCCAGATCAACTTCTCGCGCTTATCATCAGCAATCTCGTATTCATTTGTCATCGTCAACGCACGAGTAGGACATGCTTCAATACAAAGTCCGCAGAAAATACAACGGAGATAATTAATCTGATAAACCTTGGCATGGCGCTCACCAGGAGACATACGGTTCTCTTCGGTGTTGCTCTCGCCTTCAACATAGATTGCATCTGCTGGACAGGCCCACGCACAGAGTTCGCAACCAATGCACTTCTCAAGTCCATCTTCATAACGATTGAGTTGGTGACGGCCATGAAAACGTGGTTGTACTTCAGGCTTTACTTCTGGATATTCGATGGTGTTCGGCTTCTTGAACATCGTGCTGAAGGTGACCCAGAAACCTTTGAGTTGGCGGAAGAAGCTGGATGGCTCTTGGCCGGTAACTGGAACTGCTGATTCTGCGGCCTTTTCGATCGCATCAGAGCGCTTCGGTTCTAAGTGAAATTCGCTCATTATTCATCCGCCTTCTGCATAGTGATCGAACGTTGAGGCAAAGCAGGGACTGGGAAAGATGGTTCAGGCATCTCGCCAACATAACGCGCAGCTTCTTGCGCTTTCTTCTTCGATGAATCGTAGAGAGAAAGAGCTGCAAGGACTGCAAGTACTACGCCGCCAGTGAATGCTGCGATGACGAATTGAGAAGCGCCTTGTTGTGTCATCAAACGAAGGGTTGCAACCACGAGGATCCATGCCACGTTGACAGGAATCAAGACTTTCCAACCAAACTTCATGAACTGGTCATAACGCAGTCTTGGAAGAGTTCCACGTAGCCAGACAAAGAAGAAGAAGAATCCAAGGACCTTCACAAAGAACCAGACAAAGCTAAACCAGCCACCAAGCCACGCAGATGTAAATCCAAGTCCTGGAGGAGCGCTTGGTCCACCAAGGAAGAGCGTTGTGGCAAGAGCTGATACTGCAATGATGTTGACGTACTCTGCCAAGAAGAAGAGCGCGAATTTCAAAGATGAATATTCGGTATGGAATCCGCCAACGAGCTCGCCTTCAGCTTCAGCTAAATCAAATGGCGCACGGTTGGTTTCACCGACCATCGAGATCACATAGATTGCAAATGATGGGAAGAGTACGACGACATTCCACCACGTTGATTGCGAAGCAATGATGTCACCGGTGGACATTGAGCCGGCATAGATAAATACGCCGACGAAAGAAAGTCCCATTGCAATTTCATAGGAGATAACTTGAGCGCTCGAGCGCAGTCCACCCAGTAGTGGATAGGTCGAACCAGATGACCAACCTGCAAGCACGATGCCATAAACACCGATGGAAGCGGTGGCAAGAACATAAAGCACTCCGACTGGAAGATCGGTGAGTTGCATGACGGTCTCTTCGCCGAAGAAATTCACAACGCCAGTCATCGGGATAACCGCAAAGGCCATAAAGCAGGTTGTGGCGCTAATAATCGGGGCCAAGATGAAGACTGCGCGATCAGCGGCCTTAGGAATGATGTCCTCTTTGAGAGCCAATTTCACGCCATCAGCCAGAGCTTGAAGTAATCCAAAAGGTCCAACGCGATTTGGGCCTAGGCGCATCTGCATGCGAGCAACTAAGCGACGCTCTCCCCACACAGAGAGAAGGGTGAGGACCACACAAAGTACGAAAACGAGTAAACCTTTAAGAGCAATTATCCAACCTGGATCGTCGAGAAGGACTGCGGAGTTACTCATGCCTTCACCACCGATACCGGGCCAGATGCAACACCTAGCGTTGCGATTGCACGAGATTCGACTGAGTTACGTGGAATCCAAACTGAGTTCTCATCGATGACATCTATTTCGCATGGCAGAGTAATGGAGCCCTGGGAAGTAGATACCGTTACAAGATCACCACTATTAACACCAAGTGATGCAGCCCGATTTGCCGAGATCACGGCGACTGATGGATGTGCGGTGCCCGCCAAGTTGTTCTCTCCATCTTGAAGTGAGCCGGCATCAAGTAACAATCTCCAGGAAGACAAAATTGCTTTATCAGAAGAAGCGCTAACAGAACCCGCAGCAACTGGAGTGAATGCTGCGCGAGCTTCCCAGTTACCAAGTGAGTTGAACTCTTCGCGTGCTGCCGTGACGGTTGGAAGATTGATTGGCGTTCCCATCTGATCTGCCAACATCGACAGGATACGAACATCGCTACGGGTCAAGGATTCTTCAATCGCAGTTTCAAATGTACGAGAGCGACCTTCCCAGTTAACAAATGTTCCGCTCTTTTCTACGACTGCGGCGACTGGTAATACGACATTTGCAATCTCAGTGATTGCGCTATGGCGGATCTCAAGGGAGACAACAAATGCTTTTACTAGACCATCGTGATGATGAGCCGAGATATCAAGCGGATCGACGCCGCCCACGAGCAGCGCTTCGATATTTCCATCATGGAGATCCTTCAAAATCGCTTCGGTATCGCGTCCCACAGCAGATGGCAGGCCTTCAACGCCCCACGCTGCTTGTAGATCTACGCGGGCTGCGATTTCAGTGACTGGACGTCCGCCAGGAAGAAGGTTTCCGATTGCGCCAGCTTCAAGTGCGCCACGTTCGCCTGCGCGACGTGGGATCCATGCCAACTTCGCACCCGATGATTGTGCAAGTGCAACCGCTGCAGAAATCGCACCAGCGCTCTCTGAAAGTCTTTCACCAATCAGGATCACAGATTTACCTGTGAGTCCGGATATCTTAGAAATCGAACCTGCTTCGTTACCTGCAGTTGTTGAGATCAATTCTGCTTTGAGTTTCTTGCTACCACGTGATGCAAATGGCGCAACAGTTGTGACCTTCATAGAACGCTTACGAACTTGCTTATAGAGGCGCAAGAAGACGATTGGTGATTCTTCTTCAGCTTCGAAGCCAAGAAGAACAACGTGGTCTGCGCGATCAAGATCCTTGTAATTGACTTGTGTTCCAACTACGTGTGATGCCAAGAAGTTACGTTCTTCTTCTGAAGTCAGACGAGCGCGGAAATCAATATCGTTTGTGCCAAGTGCAACGCGCGCAAACTTCGCATAACCATAAGCATCTTCCAGAGTTGCACGTCCGCCAACCAGGACTGCGGCGCGATTTGCCTCGAGTCCAGTAGCGGCAGCATGAAGAGCTTCTGGCCATGATGCTTCACGGAGTTCGCCGTTTTCGTCGCGGATCAAAGGCGTAGTGATTCTGTCTTTCTGATTGACATATTTGAAAGCCCAACGGCCTTTATCGCAGTTCCACTCTTCATTGACCTGAGCATCATCGCCAGCCAGACGACGTAGCGTCTTGCCGCGGCGGACATCGGTACGCATATCGCAGCCCGATGCGCAGTGTTCGCATGCAGATGGGGTCGAGACAAGATCAAATGGACGTGCGCGGAAGCGATATGAAGCGCCAGTAAGGGCTCCAACTGGGCAGATTTGCACGGTATTTCCCGAGAAATATGACTCAAATGGATCGTTCTCGTAGATACCTACTTGTTGCAGCGCTCCACGTTCATTCAAAGTGATGAATGGATCGCCTGCGATTTGTTCAGAGAAACGTGTACAACGCGCGCAGAGAATGCAGCGTTCGCGATCAAGAAGAACTTGTGAAGAGATATTGATCGGCTTTTCAAATGTGCGCTTGTAACCTTCGAAGCGAGATTCTTCGCGACCATTACTCATCGCTTGGTTCTGTAGCGGACACTCGCCGCCCTTATCGCAGACTGGGCAATCAAGTGGGTGATTGATCAACAACAATTCCATGATTCCTTGTTGCGCTTTATCTGCAACTGGAGAGGTGAGTTGGGTGTTGACGATCATTCCGGTCTCGACCGGGATGGTGCACGATGCTTGTGGTTTAGGAAACTTGCGACCGTTGATTTCAATCTCGACCAAACATTGGCGACATGCACCGACAGGATCAAGCAATGGATGATCGCAGAAACGAGGAATTTGAATTCCCAATTTCTCTGCAGCGCGAATAACTAAAGTTCCCTTTGGAACAGTTACTTCAAAACCATCGATGATGAGAGTAATCATCTCGACTTGGGTTTCTGCTGCGATCTCTTGAGTGCTCACTAGCGCACGCCTCCATCAGCCAATGCAAAAACGGTTGACTTCGCTGGATCAAATGGGCAACCACCATTACGTAGGTGCTCCATGTATTCCTCGCGGAAATACTTGAGTGAGGAGATGATTGGACTTGCAGCGCCGTCAGCAAGAGCGCAGAACGAACGACCTGCGATGTTGTCACAGAGATCCAACAACTTATCTAGATCTGCTGCTTCGCCTTTGCCGCTCTCAAGATCCTTGAGGATTTGCACCAACCACCAGGTTCCTTCGCGGCAAGGGGTGCATTTTCCGCATGATTCATGCTTATAAAACTCAGTCCAACGCAGTACCGCGCGAACTACACATACTGTCTCATCAAAAATCTGCAGTGCTTTGGTGCCCAGCATCGAGCCAGCTGCTGCAACGCCTTCATAATCCAATGGAATATCAAGGTGTTCGTCAGTAAAGAGTGGAGTCGATGATCCACCAGGTGTCCAGAACTTGATCTTATTTCCATGACGCATTCCACCAGCGAGATCAATGAGTTCGCGAAGAGTAATTCCAAGCGGCGCTTCAAACTGTCCTGGGTTCTTCACATGACCTGACAATGAATAAAGCGTGAATCCCTTGCTCTTCTCAGTACCCATTGATGCAAACCACTCAACGCCGTTATTGATGATTGCAGGAACTGATGCAACTGATTCAACATTGTTAACGACGGTTGGGCGTGCATAGAGACCAGCGATGGCAGGAAACGGTGGACGTAGACGTGGCTGACCACGGAAACCTTCAAGAGAATCCAACAACGCAGTCTCTTCACCGCAGATATATGCGCCTGCGCCAACATGCAGAACGAGTTCGAGATCAAAACCTTTACCGAGAATGTTCTTACCCAACAAGCCAGCCTTATATGCATCTTCGATTGCTTGTTGGACGCGACGGATGATGTGTGTGACTTCGCCGCGAATATAAATAAATGCATGATTTGCGCGGATTGCGTAAGAACCGATGATGATTCCTTCAACCAATACATGCGGGTTAGCCATCAACATTGGCATGTCTTTGCAGGTACCTGGTTCTGATTCATCAGCGTTGACGACGAAGTAATGCTCTTTGTTATCGCCTTGTGGGATAAATCCCCACTTCATTCCGGTTGGGAAGCCTGCGCCACCACGTCCGCGAAGTCCTGAATCTTTAACGGTCTGAATAACATCATCGGGAGCCATAGAAAGCGCCTTTTCAATGGCTTTATAGCCACCATTGCGCTTGTAGCCCTCGATGGTGAAGGAATCTTTCTGATCCCAGAAAGCTGAAAGAACTGGCGTTAACTTTGTCATTTACTTGCCTCCTTCTTTCGCAATCTTCAAACCAAGCAAGGTTGGTTCGCCGGCTTGAACACCTTCGTTTGCCCGGCCATCGCTCAGTCCAGCAAGGACTGCAGAATTCTCTTTCCAGGTTGGAAGTTTGTTAGGCCCACGAGTTGGGGCTGGTGGATTTCCTTGGCGCATCGCATCCACAAGATCTTTTGCAGATTGCACAGTCTGGTTGTCATAGAACTCCCAGTTCGCCATCACAACCGGTGCATAGTCGCATGCTGCGTTGCACTCAATATGTTCCACAGAAACTTTTCCATC